>JAAEXZ010000078.1 GCA_017879645.1 Nitrosomonas sp. | reverse complement strand
ACATATTCCGCTGGCATGGTCACATTGGTCGTTTGTCTCTTTACCGGGACAGGCTGGTTTTCCAAGGCGGCAAATTCCTCATCGGTTATCTGATTGAGCTTGTGCAGGCGGCCTAATACATATACTTGTCTGCTTTTGGCGCGCGTTGGATTGCTGATGGGGTTATAGGTCGAGGGAGCCTTGGGTAGTCCAGCCAGCATAGCAGCTTCAGCGATATTGATTTCTTGCAGAGATTTACCGAAGTAAGTTTGGGCAGCCGCAGCAAACCCATAGCTGCGCTGGCCCAGGTAAATTTGGTTGATGTACAGCTCCAGGATGTTATCTTTACTCAGATTGCTTTCAATTTTATAGGCTAGGAGCGCTTCGCTTAATTTTCGGGTAATCGTTTTTTCCCGTGTCAGAAAAAAATTTCGTGCAACCTGCATGGTGATGGTGCTGGCGCCTTGACGCACCGAGCCTGCCGAGAAATTGGAGTAGGCTGCGCGTAACACCCCCATGAAATCGACGCCCCCATGCTCATAAAAGCGATCATCCTCGGCGGCTAGAATGGCTTGTTTGAGATGTAAAGGTACTTCAGAAATTTTGACGACATTTCGACGTTCTGCGCCGAATTCTCCAATAAGCAAGCCTTCGTTGCTGTACACCCGCAATGGGATTTTGGGACGGTAGTCCGTTAGCGCGTCCAGCGATGGCAAGCTGGAGTAAATGACCAGTGCAGCAAAACCTGCAAGTAGGATACCAATTAGACCAAGCGCAGAAACTGCAAAAAAACAGTAATACAACCAACGAGCTAGCATGAACTAAAAATGATTAAGTGATGCAAATGTTATTAATTTAGAGGGTAATAAGTACCGTTTTTCCAAGCTTCGGAACATCGGGAATTCTGTCAGAATTTACCTAAGTTGCAAGATCGATAAAGTACGTTTTGTCTTAACGATTGAGAAACCAGGTTAAAACTTTTTGGTGCATATAATTTTACATTACGAGTATCGCTTCTAATAAGCCAATGTACAAGGAAAATTTTGCCATTGATCTGGATTTCCTCAAGATGAAATCGCCACCTCTGATCGGCATTGATATCAGCTCATCTTCTGTAAAGATAGTTGAACTATCGAAAGTTGGTAGAGGAAACCAAGGCTATCGCATCGAGAGGTATGTCATCGAATCCATTCCCTATGATGCCATGCAAGATGGAGCTATCGTCAATCTGCAGGCTGTTGGGGAATCCATTCACCGTGGCTGGAAGCGCATGGGGACTCGACGCAAGAACGTTGCGCTGGCATTGCCTGCAACCGATGTTATTACAAAACGAATCATCGTCCCTGCAGGTCAGCATGAAGATGATATGGCTTTTCAGGTTGAAAATGAGGCCAGTCAATATATTCCTTTTCCACTGGATGAAGTCGATCTGGATTTTCAAGTGGTTAAAACGCTCCCGGATAATCCGGAGGAAGTGGAAGTATTGATTGCGGTTTCACGTAAAGAGAAAGTGGAAGATCGAGTCGCGGTTGCATTAACAGCGGGCCTTAAAGCCATTGTCGTGGATGTCGAGCCTTATGCAGCACAAGCTGCATTTGAAATGACGTTGAATCAATTACCTGATAACGGTAAAGATCAGGTAATTGCATTGGTAGACATTGGTGCAACAGTGATGAAAGTGAATGTTTTGCACAATGGTGAATCGGTGTATACGCGCGATCAGCCTTTCGGAGGTAATCAACTAACCCAAGAAATCAGTAACCAGTTCAACCTGACCATTGAGGATTCCGAAATTGCCAAAAAGAACGGAGGGCTGCCATCGAATTATAAAAACGATGTGTTGCAACCATTCTGTGAAACACTGGCGATAGAAGTGATGCGGGCGATACAGTTTTTTTATACCTCCACACAATATACGGAAGTGAATTATATTTTCATTGCCGGTGGGAGTGCCGTGACTCCAGGATTGAGTGAGATCATCGCATCGCGAACGCATGTCAGTACCATGATCGTGAATCCTTTTCAAAGCATGGAATTATCAAGTCGTGTCATTCCGCGACAACTCAATCTGGATGCTCCTTCTTTGCTAATTGCGTGTGGCTTGGCGCTACGCAGCTTTGATCCATCATGATACGAATTAATCTATTACCGCACCGTGAAGTAAAACGTAAACTGAGGCAGCAGCAGATGGCTGCATTTGCCGGCCTGGCTTCAGTTCTTGCAGGTTTCTTCGTCTGGGGAATTTATTCGCTGGTTGCAGGTGAAATCGAGTATCAAAATAGCCGGAACGAGTTTCTTAATAGTCGAATTGCAGCCCTGGACAAGGAAATTGCAGAAATCAAGGACATCAAGGCGCGTACAAAAGAGTTGCTGTCTCGTAAGGAAACTGTTGAGTTACTACAGAATAGTCGATCAGAAGTTGTGCATTTGCTGGATCAACTTGTCAGGCTTTTACCTGATGGGGTCTACCTGCAAAGTGTGAAACAGGTGGACGAAGATATCAATCTGATTGGTTACGCTCAATCCAATGCCTGGGTTTCAACATTGATGCGTAATCTTGAATCCTCTCCGTGGTTGCAGTCAGCTTTGTTGATTGAAATTAAGGCGATTACTGTCAATAACACGCGGCAAAACGAATTCAATATGAAAGTAAGGCTCAAGCGAACAGCTTGAACTTACGGTCTTGTCCTTCTCTTTTTTGACCAACTTGCAAGAGGCTGGCGTCCTATGAACTACCTTACCGAATTGCGTCAACTTGATGTGAATAATGCAGGTAACTGGCCTGCTCCATTCAAGGCAGGTGCATTGATCATCATATTCCTGGTTATCGTTGTGGCGAGTTACTTCTTGATTATCAAAGATCAGATGCTGGCTTTAGAAACTGCCGAAGCTCAGGAAGAAACATTGAAAAATAGTTATCTGGTTAAGAAACGGAGTGCAGTGAACTTGCCTGAATTAAGGCAACAGCTCAAGGATATCGAGCAATCCCTGAGTGCTTTATTGAGACAGCTTCCTGATAAATCCGAAATGGAAGCCCTATTGGTTGATATCAATCAGGCAGGTTTGGGGCGGGGCTTGCAGTTTGAGTTATTTAAACCTGCTACCCAGGAAACAGTCAATGCATTCTATGCGGAATTGCCTATCTCGTTGCGAGTAGTGGGCGGATACCATGATTTTGGGGCGTTTGCGAGTGATGTTGCACAATTACCACGCATAGTCACACTAAACAATATCAGTATAACCCACGGAAATGATGGGAAATTAATTCTGGATGCAACTGCCAAGACATTTCGGTATCTGGATGATGAAGAAATAGCTAGGCAAAACAAAGGAAAATAAATTATGATTCACAAAAAACTTGCACTGACATTGCTAACTGTCTTTTTTATAACGATGACTGCTTGTAGTCAAAGCGATTATGGTGACCTGGAATCATTCATAAATGATGCAGGTAAAGGGTTGCAAGGTAAGGTTGAACCAGTGCCGGAAGTTAAATTTTATCAACATTTTACATATCAGGCTTTTGATACACCCAATCCGTTTACACCAAGAAAAACGGATCAGGCACAAAGTGCGGGAAATGGTATACAACCTGATTTGAATCGCCGCAAGGAAGCACTTGAAGCGTACACATTGGAAAGTCTTTCCATGGTTGGAACGCTGCAACAAGACAAAAAAATTTATGCATTGATTAGATCTCCAGACGGTACGCTATACCGGGTTGATACTGGAAATTATCTGGGACAGAATTTTGGAAGGATTGATGCAATCTCTGATTCAGAAGTTGAATTAATCGAGATTGTGCAGGGCGGGGCGAATGAGTGGATTGAGAGGGTGAGTACACTCATGTTGAAAAACTAGACTTCGAGAAAACAACTATCGAGAATGAATAAAAATATCCGGCGGTTGGGAATAGCATTACTGTTAGTTTCTTTTTTTACCACGGTTTTAGCTGAGCAAGTTCAGTTGACGGAACAACCTCACAATAGTATTCAGTCTCTTGAGGTTTCCAATATTCAAAATGGGGAAGTGGTTGTCAAGATCACTTTGGATCAGCCCCTTCCAACTCTTCCAGCCGGTATATCACTAAGCAATCCATTCCGGATATATTTTGATCTGTACAATGTGATCAACGGATTGGGTAGAAATATTCAGGAAACTGCTGAAGGTGATTTACGCAGCATCAACGTTGTTCAGGTAGGTGATCGGACGCGTTTGGTGCTGAATTCATCAAAACTGATGAAACACGAAATCAGGGCCAAAGACAACCTATTGTTGATCAAGCTTGTAACCGTTGCCGAAAATCAGGCCACGAGTACAGTCGTTAGATTTGCAGAGAATTCAGGGAACAAGCAGACCAATATCCTGCGTGATATTGATTTCAGACGTGGCACCAATGGTGAGGGACGTATCATTGTTGATATGACTAAAACCAATGCAAGCGTCGATGTCAAGCAGCAGGGTGATCAAATTTTTGTGGATTTTGTCGATACTTCCTTGCCGAGTAGCCTGAAACGCCGTTTGGATGTGATTGATTTTGCAACACCCATGCAAACCATTGAGACATCGAAGAAAGGCGACAACGTGCGTATGGTAATCAAGACACATGGTCGCTGGGAACACTCTGCCAGGCAATCTGGATCACAGTTTGTTCTCGAGGTTCGTGCGTTATCCGAAGATGAGGAAGAGTCGGCCAAGCGCAAGCGGGTCAGTGGCGGCTATACTGGCGAGCGACTATCCCTCAATTTTCAGGATGTGGAGGTGCGTGCCATTCTTCAGGTCATAGCCGACTTCACCAACCTGAATATCATTGCAAGTGATTCTGTCAAAGGAAATCTCACATTGCGGCTCAAGGATGTACCTTGGGATCAGGCGCTAGATATTGTGCTGCAAGTGCAGGGACTGGACAAACGCAAGACCGGCAATGTCATTTTTGTGGCACCCCACAAGGAAATGGCTGACCGTGAGCTCCTTGATCTGGAAGCGCAACTGCAGATATCGGAAATGGAGCCCATACGTTCGGAAATTTTCCACCTCAATCATCGCCGGGTAAATTCAATATCGTTTGACGGTATGCTCAGCAAGCGCGGCACCATCAGCCTGGATGAAATCAGCAATACCATCACGGTTTCGGATATTCCGGTGCGTATTAACGAAATCAGAAAACGCATCGAACAACTCGACGTTTTTGAAAGACAAGTCATGATCGAGGCTCGTATCGTGGAAGCGACAGAGTCGTTCAGTCGCAACCTGGGTGCACGTTTTGGCGTTCAGAACTCAACGAACCTAGGGAGTCAAGGGCTTGGCATTTCGGGTAATCTGACGGATTCCAGCGCACTGGCTGCAGGAGGTTCTGCCGGTGGGTCAAATAACCTGAACGTCAACTTGCCGGCAGCAGCGGCAACCGGTCTTCTCGGTGGACCTGCCGCATTGGGGTTGAGTTTGCTGAAGTTCAACAATAATCGGCTGATCAACTTAGAATTGTCTGCGCTGGAAACCGATCAGAAAGGCAGAATCATCGCCAGTCCGCGCGTAGTCACTGCGCATGGGATTGAAGCCATTATCGAGCAAGGCGATCGCATACCCTATCAGCAGGCCACCAGCAGTGGTGCCACCAGTATCCGTTTCATGGATGCCACCCTGCGCCTGAAGGTCAAACCGTTGATTACCTACAATGGTCAGATCGATATGGAACTGAACGTTAACCAGGACAAGATTGGCACGCCGATCAACCAGTTCTTGCCGCCTCCGATCAACACCAAGCAGGTAACGACCAAGATTCTGGTAGAAAATGGTGGTACGGTCGTCATTGGCGGAATTTTTGACCGAACTGAGAATGAAGTCGTTAACAAAGTGCCGTTGCTTGGAAATATTCCCGTACTGGGGCATGTTTTTCGCAATACCACCAAAGTCGACAACAAGCGCGAACTGCTCATTTTCGTGACGCCCCGTATCCTGAGCGAAAATCTCAATATTCAGTAGTCAGCAAACTATTTGCCGGTCAGAAAATCGTTCTGACGCCAGGCTTCATAGGCCATGATTGCCACGGCATTGGATAAATTCAGGCTGCGGCTGGTTGCTAACATGGGAATGCGGAGGCGGTGGTTTTCCGGAAATGATTCCAGAACAGACAAGGGTAAGCCGCAGCTTTCCGAGCCAAACAAAAAAACATCACCTGCTAAAAACCGAACTTCGTCGTATCGCTGCTGGCCCTTGGTTGTGATGGCGAACATGCGATGTCCTTGAAAATTCTGGCAACAGTCAGACCAACTATCGTGTACCTTCATCCGGGTGAATTCGTGATAGTCGAGCCCGGCCCGGATCATTTGCTTGTCCTGAAGCGGAAACCCCAGGGGTTTGACAAGATGCAACTGCATGCCGGTATTGGCACAAAGCCGGATGATGTTGCCCGTATTGGGCGGGATTTCAGGTTGATGCAGGATAATATGAAACATGTGCCGCTATAAAGTGTGATCAATCAATGTGGTGAATCCAGCAGGTTGGTTTCCGGCAAAGTTCGTGCAACGATCCAGTTACTGATCTCGGCTGCACCTTGTCTGCGGAGAATGATAGCCAGTTCGTTGAGTGTTGTTCCGGTTGTCATGACATCATCGACGATGGCAACATGTTTACCGGAAAGCGTCATTGTACATTCAAACGCATTGCGAATATTGCTGCGCCGTGCTTTCCAGGGCAATCTGGCTTGAGGGGGGGTGTTTTTGGTGCGCTGACAACCATTGGTCAGAATTGGAATGTTCATTTGCCTGGAAATGACACGACTCAATTCCATCGCTTGATTGAAGCCACGTTCGCGCAAGCGTGCGGGATGCAGTGGCATAGGTACCAGGAGATCCGGTTTGTAGGGAGTATCATGCAGTTTTTTGATGATCAATCGGGCGAGTATGGGCGCTATGGCAAGGTTGGCCTGATATTTTAATGCCTGAATCAGCGCATCAACAGGAAAAGTATAGGACAAGGCAGCGACGGTGCGCGTGTAGGCAGGCGGTTTTTGCAAGCAGGCGCCACATATCTGGCCATCGGGAGTCGGCCACAGGCAGACAGGACAGTGTTGCTGCAACAACCAGGGCAAGTGTGCAGTGCAAGGCTTACAAAAATCTTCAGTACTGGTGCTGTCACATAAAATACAATTTTTCTGATTGGAAAAGAGCATGTTATTCAAACCTTGCGGTGATATTGAAGAGCAGAAAAATTGACAGCGTGAATCGAATCCTTGATCATCCGGAAAAACGGCTTGCAGAAACAAACCGGTTTTCATTTAAACAGAATGACAGGTAAATACGGCATGAATTGGAATTCTCTTACAGCAGACAGTGAAACGACTGGCAATACAGATAACCTTAATGCACAGAATCAGGATGTTGCACGGTGGCGTGTGACAGACGTCGAAGCGCTGTTGAATATGTCCTTCAACGATCTGCTTTTTCGTGCACAGGAAGTACACCGGCAGTTTCACGATCCGAACGGTGTGCAATTGTCCACCTTGATTTCGGTGAAAACCGGTGGATGTCCGGAGGATTGCGGTTATTGCCCACAGGCAGCACGCTATCATACGGGTGTCGAGAATCAGGCCATGCTGTCAGTGGATGAAGTGCTGACAGCCGCAACCGCGGCCAAATCCAAGGGGGCTTCGCGGTTCTGCATGGGAGCAGCATGGCGGGGTCCGAAACAGAGAGACATCGAAAAAATGACTGAAATGGTTCGCGCCGTGAAATCTCTGGGAATGGAAACCTGTGCAACACTCGGCCTGTTGAAATCGGGCCAGGCACAGCAACTGAAGGACGCCGGGCTGGATTACTATAATCACAATCTTGATACCGCACCGGAATATTACGAGGAGATCATCACGACACGCCAGTATGAAGATCGCCTCGATACGCTGCAGGAAGTCCGTCAGGCTGGCATCAATGTCTGCTGTGGCGGTATCGTGGGTATGGGGGAGACGCGGCGTTCGCGCGCCGGATTGATTGCGCAACTGGCTAATCTCAATCCCTATCCGGAATCGGTACCCATCAATCATCTGGTGCAGGTGGAAGGAACACCGCTGTACGGTACCGCGGCACTGGATCCGCTCGAATTCGTCCGTACCATCGCGGCAGCACGGATCACCATGCCCAAGGCCATGGTGCGTCTGTCAGCCGGACGGCAGGAAATGTCCGATGCAGTGCAGGCACTGTGCTTTCTGGCCGGTGCGAATTCCATTTTTTATGGCGACAAGTTACTGACCACGGGCAATCCGGAAACCGATCGGGATCGGGTTCTGCTGGAAAAACTGGGGTTGCACGCACTGACCTAGATGTTTCCTGATCTGGTTGAACAATTGCATGCACGCGAACAACAGGGTTTGTGGCGTGTGCGGCAGATTGTCGGCAGTCCGCAGGCAACGTATATTGCAATCGATGGTCGCGATTATCTGGCTTTTTCCAGCAATGATTATCTGGGTCTGGCAAATCATCCGGAGCTGGTGCAAGCGGCATGCGAGGGGGCACAGCTTTACGGTGTCGGTGCCGGTGCCTCACATCTGATTCATGGCCACTCTGCGGCACACCATGCTGTTGAGGAAGCGGTCGCTGCATTCACAGGCTTTCCTCGCGCGTTGCTGTTTTCAACGGGCTATATGGCCAATATCGGCATCGTGACTGCGCTGACTGGGCGTGAAGATGCCATTTTTGCCGACAAGCTGAATCATGCTTCTCTGAATGACGCAGCCTTGTTGTCGCGAGCCCGGTTCATCCGATACCCCCATCTTGATTTGATTGCACTGGAGCGGCGTCTGGTAGAAACGCCGGCACGGCGCAAGCTGGTGATTTCCGACGCCGTGTTCAGCATGGAGGGTGACGTTGCGCCGATTGACGAGCTGATCGCCCTGTGCGAGCGTCATCAGGCATGGTTGTTACTGGATGATGCGCATGGTTTTGGTGTATTGGGACAACAGGGCAGGGGTAGCCTGAATGCGGCGCAACATGATCCAGCTCGTTCGCCGCATGTGATCTATATGGCCACGCTGGGCAAAGCCGCCGGCGTGTTTGGTGCTTTTGTCGCAGCACAGCCGGAAATCATTGAAACCCTGATACAGTCGGCACGCAGCTATATTTACACCACAGCCACGCCATCCCTGCTGTCGCATGCCCTGTTGACCAGTCTGCGGTTGATCGAGCAGGATCAATGGCGGCGCGATGCGCTGACGCAAAATATCACCTGGTTGCAACAGGCTACGCACACTTTACCGTGGAAGCTACTGCCTTCTACCACGCCTATTCAGCCCTTGCTGATCGGCGACAGCACTGAAGCGGTACGCATCAGTCTGGCACTGCGTGAATGCGGCATCCTGGTGCCGGCGATTCGACCGCCGACTGTTCCACAGGGTACGGCGCGCTTGCGTATTTCGTTATCGGCTACACATCAGCAACAGGATATGGCGCGACTGGCAGAAGCACTGAATGAATTGACGCAGCACATATGAACAAGCTGCATGTCGACATTTGCGGGCAAGGTCCCGATCTGGTATTGCTGCATGGTTGGGCAATGCATGGTGGTATCTGGGATGGTGTTCGCGAGGCGCTAGCGCAGCAGTTTTGTCTGCATCTGATCGATCTGCCCGGTCACGGGCTGAGTCCGGGGTGTGAACCAGGATCACTGGAACAGTTGACCGCACTGATTGCGGAACTGCTTCCGGAACGCTGTATGCTGGGCGGCTGGTCACTGGGAGGGCAGATCGCCATGCAACTGGCATTGCGCGAACCGCAGCGCGTGGATAGCTTGGTGCTGATTTCCACCACACCGTGTTTCGCACGTCGTGACGACTGGCAATGGGGCATGGAGCACAAGCTGTTGCAATTGTTTCTGGAGAATCTGAAACTGAACTATGCGACTACAATCAATCGCTTCATGACCTTGCAGATGAATGGCGATCGCGATGCCGGTAAAATTCTGTCGCGCTTGCGCAAGCAGTTTTTTCAACGCGCTGAACCCGATCCCGATGCGCTGGAGAAGGGATTAAAGATTTTGCAGCACAGCGATTTGCGGGAATGCTTTGGTCAAATCCGGCAACCGGTATTGCTGATGCACGGAGAAGACGATGTCATCACGCACCCGGCTTCAGCCGACTGGATGCATCAGCAACTGCCGCAATCGCAGCACATCCTGTTTGCCCACTGCGGGCACGCCCCTTTTTTGTCTTATCCTGAAACATTTGTAGCGCATCTCAATGCATTCCGAACAATTACTCGATAAAAAGCAACTGCGACTGGCATTTGATCGTGCAGCCGGCAGTTATGACCAGGCTGCCGTTCTGCAGCGCGAAATTAGCAATCGCATGCAGGCGCGTCTGGAATACATCAAATATCATCCCGATGTCATCCTCGATGCAGGGAGTGGAACCGGTTATGGCACACAGCAATTGGCCAGACGCTATCCGCAAAGCCGCTTGATTGCCGTCGATCTGGCCCAGGCGATGCTGATGCAGGCACGGCCCAATACGACCTGGTGGCAACGCATGCTGCCGCTGCAGCAGCATACGGATTATGTGTGCGCCGATATCGAGCAACTGCCATTCGCCAATGAAAGTGTCGGTTTGATCTGGTCGAATCTGGCGCTGCAATGGTGCAATGATCTGCAGCATACCTTTGCTGAAATGTACCGGATTTTGCGAACCGATGGTTTGCTCATGTTCAGCACTTTTGGTCCGGATACGCTGAAGGAATTGCGCCAGGCGTTCGCGCACATCGATGGCTACCAGCACGTCAACCGTTTCGTCGATATGCACGACATCGGCGACCTGCTGCTGAATAACCGCTTTTCCACGCCGGTGATGGATATGGAATACATCACGTTGACCTATGACGATGTCATCAGTGTGATGCACGACCTGAAGGCGATCGGCGCGCATAATGTCACGCAGACGCGCCGCCGTGGCTTGATGAAAAAACACTGGCAGCAGGTTATCGATACCTATGAAACCCTGCGCCGTGATGGCAAGTTGCCTGCGACGTTTGAAGTGGTCTACGGCCATGCCTGGAAGCCGCATGATCCACGGTCCATCCTGACGCCGGAAACGCGTCGGCAACTGGGTTTGCCGCCTTGATATGGGACAAGGCTACTTTGTCACCGGAACTGACACCGGAGTCGGTAAAACCACCGTCAGTTGCGCGTTGTTGCGTGCGTTTGCCGCGCAGGGGAAAAGAGTCGTCGGGATGAAACCGGTGGTGGCAGGCAGCGAAAACAGCTGCTGGCAGGATGTAGAACAACTGATCGCCGCAAGCAACATCAATGCACCTCAAGAGTGGATCAATCCCTATGCCTTCAACCCTCCAGTCTCACCGCATATCGCCGCGCAACAAGCCGGAGTCGAAATCGATCTAACCGTGATAC
>JAAEXZ010000077.1 GCA_017879645.1 Nitrosomonas sp. | reverse complement strand
GGGTGCCTTATTCATCATCATCGGGATGGCACCGCGGTACGTACTCGCGAATGTGACGCTGAGTTTTCAGGAGACCGCCAGGGCTGTGCACGAAGTAGACATCAGGAATGGGAAAATTGAACCAGGACAGGATTCGAATGCCGGACAAAGCTGGTTTGCGCAGCATTATTTGCAAAAACTAATTAATATCGAAGTGCCGGTACCGAAACCCGATGCCCAACAAGTGAAAGCGTTGTTGAAAAACGAGCAACGGACTTTGACAGATGAAGACCTTGATCTCGAACGACTGGAAAAATCGGAGAAGCGTTTCGATAAGGTGTTGGAGCTATTTGGAAAATTAATCACCTTTGTGACTTTTTTAGGTGGAACCACCAGCGCGATTCATCTTGTTTGGTCAGAATCGGAAGCAGAAAAGGAGCGATTATAGCGTTTAATAGACTGGGCTGAAAGTCTCGAAATGACAAGAAATGACAACATTGAACCAACACCGAATCTGGGACTGGAGTCAAAGTATTCTTACGATGACCTGGATAACTATGACGTTCCGGGAAACTATGAAGCTCCGAGAATCAATATCACTACTCCAAGCGAAAATTTTGTACTTTGGCCGTTATGGACAGGAGTTTCTGCGGTCGTGTTTTTCATGCTGCTTGTTACAGCCGGTTTCCTAGTGATTCACAAGCAAGATCAATTGAATGATCAGTACTGGTGGTGGCTGAAGCCGTTGTTGAAACGGCTTAAAGTGACTGTGCTCGGACCGGAGGTGACGCAGGATTCGCGAGATTTCACGGTGGATCCGACACCGCGTAATATCAAGGCTTTCAAAAATCACTTGCGCTATCTGGCGAGCCGCGACAATCAATCGCCTGAAAACAACCGTGAAGTGCAACTGGTTGCGCTGGCCACGCTGTTTTATGTTTATCCCCAGCATTTTGATGAAATGCTGACTGCGATTGAAGCCTTTTTTAGTGATGAGACTCGTCCATCCCAAATGCGGTTTGAGGAGCACTGGCCCGATTTGACCATGGTATTGATTGCCCATCAAAAAGCATTTGGCAGCATTCCATCAGCGGAAGACATTCGGTTTTTTAAAAGTATGACGCAAGACATGCAGATTCATCGGCCTAGTGGGCACTGATGAATGTCAATCTGCGTTTATTACGTCCGCTAGGTGAATTAGGACTTATCCAACCTGCGATACTGAATTGCTTCGGCAATGTGCTGGTGGCTGATGGTGTCGACACCTGTCAAATCCGCAATGGTTCGCGCCAATTTCAAAATGCGATGATAGGCGCGTGCTGACAGGTTCAATCGATTGATAGCCTGTTTCAACAAGTTCTCGCAGGTTTCGTCAACAGCACAAAAACGATCGATTTCCTTGCCGCTCAGGCGACCGTTGGGTTTTCCCTGCCGATCCAGTTGTCGCTGATACGCTGTTTCAACACGCTCGCGGATGACGCTGCTTTTTTCACCGGAAGGACGTTGGCGTAGCAGTTCTTCCTGTGGAATGGCTGGAACTTCGATTTGCATGTCGATACGATCCAGCAAGGGACCGGAGATTTTGCCGCGATAACGACTGATCTGATCGGGCGCGCAATGACATTTACCGCTCGGGTGTCCCAGATAGCCGCAAGGACAAGGATTCATTGCGGCAATGAGCAGAAAGCGGGCGGGAAATTCGGTCTGCCGGGCTGCGCGGGAAATGGTGATTCTTCCGGATTCCAGGGGTTCGCGCAGTACTTCCAGATCCTTGCGTTGAAATTCGGTCAGTTCATCGAGAAACAGTACGCCGTGCAATGCCAGTGAGATTTCTCCGGGGCGCGGGTGGCTGCCTCCGCCAACCAGCGCGATACCGGATGCCGTATGATGCGGTGCGCGAAAAGGCCGGCGTTTCCATTGAGTGATATCGAAATGACCATAACCGACTGACTGGATTGTGGCTGATTCGAGAGCTTCTTCTTCACTCATGGCGGGCAGAATACCGGGAAAACGGGCGGCCAGCATGGATTTGCCGGTGCCAGGTGGACCTGCCATCAGTAAATTATGGAACCCACTTGCGGCTATCTCGAGTGCGCGCTTGGCGTGCGCCTGACCTTTGACTTCATCCAAATCTGGGTAGTGCGATTCATGTGTCGATTGTTCAGGTGTATCAGGGTGGGAAAATTGCGGTAGTGGAGTCTGACCATGCAGATGTGCGCAGATTTGCAGTAGGGTTTGTGCGGCTAGGATTTTTGCCGGCCGTACCAAGGCAGCTTCGGCAGCATTCTGCTGCGGGAGGACGAGGATGAGTCCCGATTGTGCTGCATGACAAGCCATGGCCAATGCGCCTTTGATGGGACGCAATTCGCCGGTTAAAGCCAGTTCTCCAGCCCATTCGTACTGATCAAGCCGATCGATTGGAATCTGCCCGGTGGCAGCCAATATGCCCAATGCAATCGGCAAATCGAAGCGGCCGCTTTCCTTGGGAAGGTCAGCCGGTGCCAGATTGACCGTAATGCGTTGAGCAGGAATTTTGAAGTGTGCATTTTGCAGCGCGGCACGAACCCGGTCCTTGCTCTCCTTGACTTCGGTTTCTGCGAGTCCAACGATGGTGAAACTGGGCAAACCATTGGCAATATGCGTTTCCACCGTCACCAGCGGCGCTTGCATGCCGGATAGCGCACGACTGTACAATACGGCAACGGGCATCGGATCGGTGGTCTCAGATTGTCGAACGGATTGAATTCACAACTGTCGATTGTGATAGTTGCGGTGGATGGCCTGATGCTATTTTTCGTGAATATCTTCGCTATCCTGCTTGCTATGTGATGTATAGGCTGATGTTGGTTCAGCCGATTGTGCAGTGCGAGGAT
Source organism: Nitrosomonas sp. (assembly GCA_017879645.1). Classification (GTDB taxonomy): domain Bacteria; phylum Pseudomonadota; class Gammaproteobacteria; order Burkholderiales; family Nitrosomonadaceae; genus Nitrosomonas. The sequence goes on along the minus strand of JAAEXZ010000077.1, from coordinate 9,593 downwards.
TCAGTTGCGCTTCCAGCGTTGCAATTCTGCCTTCGAGGATCATCAGTTTTTCACGCGTGCGTTGAAGGACTTCCTGTTGTACATCGAATTCGTCGCGAGTGACCAGATCGAGTCGTGTAAATGCACCGGAAAGCAGTACCTTGATATTTCTTTCGATATCCTTGGCTGGACTGTTCTGTAAGATGTCGCTGACTTTGGCATTGATTTCATCGATTACATTTTTGTTAAGCATTCCATTTCTCCTGATTGATTGAGTCATGACGAGATCAGCTGCGGATGACAACGTGATAAAATGGCCTTTCGGCTATGATATTCGCCAAGTTCGATTATCCACTGTTATCGCGTCGGCTTCCAGTTTTTGCAGCAAGATGATGACCGGTATTCGGATTATTAGTCAATGCCCATGTGCGAAAGCTTAATTTGATGAACGACGGTTACTCCTCATGACAGACATGGAACGGTTACAACAACTGGAAAACTGGATCAGGACCCAATTTCCTGAGCAATCCTTTACACTGCTGCCCGCTTCTGCCGATGCCAGTTTTCGTCGATATTTCCGCGTCACTCTTGCGGACGGCCGAACTGCCATTGCCATGGATGCGCCGCCACAACATGAAGATTGTGCGCCCTTTATACATTGTGCGCAGATATTGTCGGAAACGGAAGTGCATGTGCCCAGGATTCTGGCGCAAGATCTGGATGCAGGCTTTTTGTTGCTATCGGACTTGGGAAATCGCACCTATTTGCAGGCATTTAATGACCAGCCAGAATCAGCTGATCGGTTGTACCAGGATGCAACCGATACCCTGGTGCAATTGCAGTTGTCGCAACGTAATCAGGAATTGCCGGTCTATGATGAAGCCTTGCTGTTACGTGAGTTAAATTTGTTTCCGGAGTGGTATTTGCACCGGCATTTGCAGGTTACTTTGACATCGCAACAAAAAACGGTGCTGAACAACAGTTTTGCATTGATCGTGCAAAATAGTCTTGCTCAACCCCGAGTATTGGTGCACCGCGATTATCATTCCAGGAATCTGATGGTGACGACGCCTAATCCAGGTGTACTGGATTTTCAGGATGCGGTGCTGGGTCCCCTTACTTACGACCTGGTGTCCCTGCTCAAGGATGCCTACATTCAGTGGGATGAAGAGCGTATTTTGGACTGGGCCATCCGTTACTGGGAAAAGGCACGTCGTGCCGGGTTGCCGATCAGCTCCGATTTTGCAGTTTTTTATCGTGATTTTGAATGGATGGGCGTGCAGCGGCATATCAAGGTACTGGGCATCTTCGCGCGTTTGAATCATCGCGATGGCAAAATAGGTTATGTGAGCGATATGCCGCGTGTACTGGAATATCTGCGTAAAGCTTGCGAACGTTATTCGGAACTGCACCCCTTGTTGTTATTGCTGGATGAATGGCACGCTATCAAACCCGGTCAGAAGATTGGTTACACTTTCTGACAAAGCACCCTATGTAGCCATGATACTGGCTGCAGGGCGAGGGGAGCGGATGCGTCCATTGACCGATTCGATACCCAAGCCCTTGCTCAAAGTAGGTTCGCATACCCTGATAGAGCATCAGATTATTAATCTTGCGCGAAGTGGGTTTACGGATATCGTCATCAATCATGCGTATCTCGGAGAAATGATCGAGCAGGCTTTGGGTACAGGGGAACGATATGGTGTTAAGATTCGGTATTCGCCTGAAAAAACGGTTCTGGAAACAGCGGGAGGCGTCATCAATGCCATGTCTATGCTCTGCGGATCCGATCATAATGTTCCATTTCTTGTTGTCAATGCAGATATTTATTGCAAGGTGGATTATGCGCATTTGCTTTCAGTGTTCGAAATGATGCATATACCGGCACCAGAACACTGGGCACACCTGATACTGGTCGACAATCCCGTGCATCATCCGCAAGGTGATTTTGCACTGAAGAAAAAAGAAGTCATGCTGGCCGGCGATCGCATGCTGACATTCAGCGGTATCGGCGTTTACCATCCGCGCTTGTTCGATAACCTGCAACCAGTCAGAATGAAACTGGCGCCGCTTTTGCATCAGGCGATTGAAGGCGGAAGGGTTACTGGGGAATTTTTTTCCGGAACCTGGATTGATGTGGGAACACCCGAGCGTTTGCACTGGCTGGATGATCAGATCAGAAATCATACTCTGGAATGAGCGATGAATCGGTTAAACAAATCATTGATTGCAGAAATACCATGACACACAGTAGATCTTTTATGGCTCGACGACTGCACCTGGCGCAGGCGATGGGAACTGGAGTGGCCATCATTCCCACGGCACCGGAACGTTTGCGTAATCGTGACGCGCATTATCCCTATCGTTTCGACAGTTATTTCTACTATCTGACGGGATTTCGCGAGCCGGAAGCGGTGGTGGTCGTTATCGCCGCAACGGATAAACATCCTGCAAAACAGATTCTGTTTTGCAGGGAGAAGGATATCGAACGTGAAATCTGGGATGGGTATCGTTATGGTCCGGATGCCGCGAGGGAGGCTTTTGGATTTGATGAGGCCTACGCGGTAAGTCGACTGGATGAATTGTTGCCGGGTTTGCTTGCAGATCAACCGGCGATTTATACTGCGCTGGGTCAGGATGCGGTTTGGGACCAGCGCATCATGGGCTGGATCAACCGGGTGCGGGAACAGGCCCGCAGTGGTGTGGCTGCACCGGCTACGATACACGACAGTCGCACCCTTCTGGATGAGATGCGCCTGATCAAGGATACGGATGAGCTGCAAACCATGCAGCGCGCAGCCGATATTTCGACGCAAGCGCACCAGCGGGCAATGCAAACTGTGCAACCGGATATGTATGAATACGAGATTGAAGCGGAATTGCTCTATACCTTTCATCGTCACGGTGCCCAGGCTCCTGCTTACACATCGATTGTGGCCGGCGGAGGAAATGCCTGCGTGCTCCATTATGTCGAGAATAATGCGCCGTTGCGGTCGGGTGACCTGCTCCTGATCGATGCGGGTTGTGAATTGAATGGGTATGCTTCCGATATTACCCGGACCTTTCCGGTCAACGGCCAATTCAGCGCGGTGCAGAAGGATGTCTATCAACTGGTGTTGGCCGCTCAGGCTGCCGCATTGGAACAGGTTAAATCAGGCAATCACTGGAACGATCCGCATCAGGCTGCTTTGGGAGTACTGGCTCAGGGGTTTGTCGATCTGGGATTGTGCCGGGGCAGTGTCGATGCCGTGCTCGAATCGGAAGACTACAAGCGTTTTTATATGCATCGGACGGGACACTGGCTCGGTATGGACGTGCACGATGTCGGCGCCTACAAGCACCAGGGGACGTGGCGTCGGCTTGAGCCCGGCATGGTGCTGACTGTCGAACCGGGTTGCTATATCCGTCCGGCGGATGACGTACCGCAGCATTTCTGGAATATCGGCATCCGGATTGAGGATGATGTGGTTGTCACACAAACCGGTCATGAACTTTTGACGACCGCTGCACCCAAAACCATTGCCGAAATAGAGGAGTTGATGCAATGAACGACGAACGACGAAAAATTATTATCAGCGAATATCGACAGGATGCTTCGGGTGAATATCATCAGGTACCCCTGTCTCCGGTCAATCGCTGGTTGACTTATGCCATGCTGGTTCCGGTTCTGGTGGTCCTGGTATTGATTGGCATATTCTTTTTTGCCGCTTTTCTCGCTTTGCTGGCGATTGCCGTTGTAGTGGTGGGTTTACGATTCTGGTGGCTGCATCGCAAATATCAGCAGACAACGCAGCAGTTCGATGAAGGCGGCACGCGCACTCATGAAAAAGAATCCAGTGTAAACATTGAAGATGCGCAGATTATCGAGGAGCGGGAGTCCTATCAACCCCATCGACCGCGGCAGTGAGTGTGTTTCACCAGACTACAGATCAGAAATCGGATTGTTGAAACCCCGATTCGCCCGAGTACCCTCTTTTTCAATCACCTGTTTATATTTATTCCATGTTTCGATCCATCAATCCAGCAACAGGCGAAATCCGTAATGAATTTGCACCCTGGACCCATCAACAGACCGATACCGCTCTGCATAAAGTAGAGCACGCCCAGTCTTACTGGGCGTCGCTGGATATTACGCAACGAGCGGAGTGTATGCGTAATCTGGCACAGGTTTTTCGCCTGCATCGCGATGACTATGCCAGTTTGATTACTGATGAAATGGGCAAGCTGCTACGAGAAGCGCAGGCTGAAATCGACAAATGCGCATTGGGATGCGATTATTTCGCCGATCATGCCGAGTCTTTTTTGCGTGATGAAGTCATTGCTTCTGATGCAAGCCGCAGCTTGTTGACCTATCAGCCTCTGGGTATTTTACTGTGTATCATGCCGTGGAATTTTCCATTCTGGCAGTTGATTCGTGCTGCTGCTCCGGCCATGATGGCAGGCAATGCGGTTGTATTGAAACACGCATCGAATGTGCCACAGTGCGCCCTGGTATTGGAGGAAGCCTTTTTACAAGCCGGATTTCCACACGATACATTCCGCACATTGATGATTACCGCAGAACAAACCGAAACCGTGATTGCCGATAAGCGAATTGCTGCCGTTACCTTGACCGGGAGCAGTCAGGCAGGACGCAGGGTTGCGGCGATTGCCGGGCAGCACCTCAAAAAATGTGTATTGGAACTCGGTGGATCGGATCCCTTTATCGTGCTGGCCGATGCCGATATGGCCTTTACCGCTAAACAGGCCATGTTCGCCCGTTTCCAGAATATGGGGCAAAGCTGCATTGCAGCCAAGCGCTTTCTGGTGATGGAAGACGTTGCCGATACCTTCATCGCACGCCTTTCCGATCTGGTTGGAGAGCTCAGATTGGGCGATCCCAAGAGCGAAACCACCGGAATCGCACCGATGGCGCGCATCGATCTGCGGGATGATCTGCATGCGCAAGTCGTACGGAGCCAAAAACTCGGTGCCAGCCTTTTGCTCGGCGGTACACCATTAGGTGAGCAGGGCGCATATTACGCACCAACGATACTCGATCAGGTAAAGCCGGGGATGCCGGCATTCGATGAGGAATTATTCGGTCCTGTGGCAGCAATAGTGCGGACAAAGAACAAGGAAGAAGCCATTTCACTTGCAAACCAGACCCCATTTGGATTGGGTGGCAGCGTGTGGACACAGGATGCGCTTCAGGGTGAGGCGCTGGCACGTCAGATCGATGCCGGTTGTACATTTGTCAATGGCGTGGTCAAGAGCGACCCGCGACTCCCTTTCGGCGGCATCAAGGACTCGGGATACGGCAGGGAGTTGTCCTATTTAGGGATACGTGAATTTGTCAATATCAAATCCTTGTGGATTCGATGAATACTCGAGTTACCATTTTTCAGTGATGAGTGCAAACCGTTAACGGTCTGGGAATTAAAATTGTTGCATAGTGGCGACAATCTCGCCATGTGAGGTGACCCCACGTTCATTTTGAGGCAAAATGATCGGGATTCCCGGATTTGTTCTTTCTCATGAATTGCATCTAAAAATAATGCCATTAGCACTGTATCGATTTTTCAAATCCGTTTTGTCCTGAAAACCCGCGGAATGGTTATGTATTTGCAAACGCCATTCTTATTTTGGGTAAGAATAATTAAAAGGTAGAAGATCTTGAAAAATAAAGGGTTATTTCTGCTTTCTTTTCTGATGCTGTCTTTTTGCCAGTTTGTACAAGGCAACCCGTTATCCGAAACATCTACGAAACCGGCACAATCGGTCTTGATCAAGACAATACAGCTTAGAGGCAACACATTGCTTCCGGAAGCGGAATTGATAAAGCTGACGGCACACCTGACGGGTGAAGAACGAACGCTGGATGATCTGACGCAGGCTGCGACAGCCATTCAGCAAGCGTATCGCGAGGCAGGTTATGGTGGTGTCATCGCTTTTATTCCCGAACAGAAACTGGAGAATGGCGATGTAATCATCCAGATCGTGGAAGGAAAAATCGACAGGATCAATCTGTCGGGGAACGAAAGATACGATAACGACAATATCCACAACAGCTTGCCATCCCTAAAGCAAGGTGAAACGCCGGTAGTACGGAATATCGATCGTAACATTCAAATGGCCAATGAAAATCCGGCCAAGAAATTGCGGGTTTCACTGGTGGCTGGTAGCAAATCCGGTGCAGTCGATGCGGATGTCAAGGTATCGGAAGAAAGACCGCTGCGATTGCTATTCGGTGTGGACAGCGCAGGTACACCGGGTACAGGTAATTTCCGCACGAATATGGGCATTCAGCACGCCAACCTTTGGAACCGTGATCATATCGGCACGTTCCAGTTTCAGACTTCCCCGACCGACCCTGGTCGTGCACAAATTTACAGTGCCGGGTATCGCATCCCTTTTTACAACCAGCATGCTGCTCTGGATGCTTTTTATGCCCATTCCAATGTCGATAGCGTGACAGCCTCGGCACCGACTGGCCCCTTTGGATTCACCGGGCGTGGCGATGTCGCGGGTTTTCGCGCGCATCGTTTCCTGACCCGTTTGGGAGAATATGACCATCGCATGACTTTTGGCTGGGACTGGCGGCGCTTCAACAATAACTGTTCTTCACAGGGAGCAAGTGGGTTTGGTGTGTGTCGGGAAATTGCCACTGATGTCACCATTGCGCCTTTGAGTCTGGGTTATACCGGTCAAAAGGAAGGGCAACGCTTTTCATGGGGAATCAATACCAATCTGTCGGGAAATGTTGGCGGTAGTGATGAATCGACATTCAACACCGTTCGCCTGGGAGCGGACAAACATTATGTCGTCTGGCGCTTCTTTGGGTTTAGCAATGTGAATCTGCCAGCAGGTTTTGGGCTGGCGACCCGAGTATCCGCGCAATACAGTCCGCATGCCCTGGTTCCAGGCGAGCAGTTTGGTATTGGCGGTGGAGGGAGTGCCATGGGTGGGATGATCAGTGTACGGGGTTATCGCGAACGGGAGATCGTCGGCGATTATGGTATCTCATTCAATGTGGAAGGTTTGGGACCGGATTTTGCAAAACTGGTCGAATCCGAGAGTTTAAGTTTGCGACCCGTTGGATTTTTTGATTTTGGCTGGGCGGGTAACAATCATGGTAAACCTTGCGATGCCAAAGGAACGACATGCGAAATTGCCGGTGCTGGCGGTGGCATTCGCTTTGCCATTGGCAAAAAATTTTCAGGGCGACTGGATTTTGGTTATGCGCTGATGGATGGCACGCAAAAGATGGCTGGTACGACACGCGGTCATCTGGCTATCAATTTTCATTATTAGGTTGTGCGGGATTGGAAATTCCAGTCAAAGTTTGAACAACTTCTGCTGCAGAAAAGGATTGAACTCAAAATGATTATCCGCAAATTTCTGACAATCGGGCTGGTTTTGTTGACTACGGCATATTCGATGCACAGTCATGCGCAATTACCCGTTGATCCTTCGGTGATACATGGTCATGCCACCATTCATACCACTGGCGATCATATGACCGTCATCAACGCCCCCAATACCATTCTGAATTGGCAGAGTTTTTCAATTGGCATAGACAACAGCGTTTATTTTCAGCAGCACGATGCGGCCAGTATGGTTCTGAACCGGGTAACCGGTAATGATCCGTCGAATATTCTGGGCCATCTTGGCAGTAATGGTCATATCTGGTTGATCAATCCCCATGGGGTTTTATTTGGCGACCATGCCCGCATTGACGCAGCCGGTTTGATGGCTTCAACACTGGACATGACCACACTGGATTTTTTGTCCAGACGCTATCATTTCAACGCTACGGATAATCTGGGACAAGTCAGAAACCAGGGCGAGATTCGGACGAGTATGGGGGGGCAGGTATGGCTACTGGGGAATCAGGTGCAAAATGATGGCCTGATTCTGACACCCGGTGGGCAAACTGTGCTGGCTGCCGGGAAAAGTATCGAACTGGTCGATTCCGGTACACCCAATCTGATCGTGCAAGTCAAGGCGCCTGAAAATCAGACGGTTAATCTGGGTTCGCTGGTGGCACCTGGCGGCAAGATCGATCTACATGGCAGCATCGTGAATCAGGAGGGTATTGTTCGCGCTGATAGCATTGGAACTGATGCAACCGGTCAGGTTGTACTGAAAGCGGACCAAGTGGTGCTGGCAGCAAATAGTCAAACTGTGGCAGAACAAGGTGCGGTGCGGATGGAAGCAGAATCAACCTTGAATAACTGGGGTGAAATCAATGCCAGAAACATTGCACTGACAGCCAATTCCATTTTGCAGCAGGGACAGATGAAATCACAGGGAGGACAGATCGATTTGACTGCCCGCTCATCAACTTATCTAAGCGGTACGGTTGATGTATCTAATACCCAAGGTACAGGGGGGGATATTCGCCTTGCTACGGATAAACTGGAAGGCATGGCCGGTGGGCAATTGCGTGCCGACGGTGAACAGGGTGGTCATATTCGTGTGACAGGCAATGGCATGGTGGGATTTTCTTCTTCACTGAGTGCAGTGGGCAGCAAGCAGGGTGGGATTATCGAAGTAACCGGTGATCAGTTGTATCTGCTCAATGCTGATGTCAATGCATCCGGGGGGAAACAAGGTGGAACAGTCCACTTGGGAGGGGGCTGGCAAGGAAGTGGTGATTTGCCTCATGCACGGGAGGTACTGATTGGAACGGGCAGTGAGGTCAAGGCAAATGGCGGCATCGGCTCTACAGCCAAGGGAGGGGAAATTGCTGTATGGTCGACGCAAAGCAGTGAGCATTATGGTTCTCTGGAAGCCAAAGATGGCGGGCGAATAGAGCTATCGTCAAAAGACGTAGTGAAACAAACCGGCAGCATTCAAGCAGGTATGGGAGGAAATATTCTGCTGGATCCCAAGAATCTCATTATCAGTGACGCTCCTCCTGACAGCTTGACGTTGGCAAGAAAATTTACCTTAGGTTCACAAAATTCTTCCGGGTTGACACTGCAAAACGCTGACCAATTTGGTACATCGGTGGCGCTAGAAGGGGATTTGCTGGCGATTGGAGCGAGGCCGTGTATCTGTTCAAGGGTGCGAGTGGAGAAGACTTTAGCGGGCTGACGCTGAGCAGCAAGCTGGCATCTGGGCAGGGTGCTCAAAATATGGCCAATCTGGCGGCGGGCAGCAGTTTTGGCACATCGGTAGCGCTGAATGCAGGACGTTTGGCGGTGGGAGCCGAACTAGAGAGCACCGGAAGCCGGGAACATGGTGCGGTGTACCTGTTTTCCGGAGCCGGATCGGATTTTTCCGGTTTGAAATTGAACCGGACGCTGACATCGGCTACCGGTGCGAGCAATATGCCGCCCCTGTCGGCGGGAGACAACTTTGGTTCGTCAGTGGGGCTGGATGGGGACAAGCTGGTAGTCGGAGCGCGTAGCGATGACACCAGTGGTGCAGTGCACCTGTTTGCCAATGCGGGGACAGATTTCTCGGGGCTGAGCTGGAAAGGCAAGATTAGCTCCAATGCTGGCGCACTCGGGATGACGGGATTGAATGCGAATGACAATTTTGGCATTGCTGTGGCGCTGGATGGGGATCAGCTAGCGGTTGGGTCGAACCAGGACGATGCAGGCGGAGTCAACAGCGGAGCAGTG
>JAAEXZ010000076.1 GCA_017879645.1 Nitrosomonas sp. | reverse complement strand
AACGTGCTTCGCTAAAATAATCGAGCTTAATAACATCACTCTCTTTTTCCACTGAAGCAAATTTCACGTTATTAACCATCGTATGATATGAAACCTCAATGTTCAGATTTGTTATACACGATTAGTTTTTGATATGTTGGTTAAAAGGCACAAATTACCTTGGGGTTCAGAAAAATGTATTACGGCGATAACAAGAGTTGAGTCGCTATAATAACTATAAAAATTACGTAAGCTCAACCCGCACTAATGCCACAGGAAACGACACCAATACACTAGCAACGCATAATGAGATGGTACCGTTTATTTCAATGAGTTGTATGACTTCACCTGTTAAGAGGTTCAAACCATGATTTTTTACTATCGAAACCGGTAGTGCAGTTTCGATCCAGGTTGCGTTACCCCACACCGCTTCGCCCAACGGCAAGTCTTTTTCTGCTGTTTTCATTAATCGAGAAAACCAGCGTGGTGCAATGACGATTAAACAAGTTTCTTTGATTTGACGCATGAAGGCACAAATATGTTCCTTATGTTTACCTGATACATTCAGTGGAAGATAAGTACCCCTCTGAAAAACCTCCTGCCACTGTTTGCGGATTTGAAGTAATTGCCAAGTCAAATATAACTTTGCTCGCCCATCTCGTAAATTATCGAGTAATTGGCGGACTGCTTCGATTTGCTTAGTTAGTGGAGCGGCAGTGGATTTTTTGATTTGTTTCAGCAATAGCTGACGGTGCTCATAATCGACAGGACGCCGGTTATCCGGATCGACCAAGCTGAATTCCCATAATTCGTTACCTTGATATATATCAGGTACGCCTGGAGCCGTTAGCTTCAACAGAAGTTGGCTAAGAGAGTTGAACATGCCGCAGTGCGAAACATGCCGGTTGAATTCCATAAAATCAGTAAGAAAGACATTATTTTCAGTGGAACTCGTAATTTGTCGGATAAAATTTAACAATCCATCTTCATAAACCATATCGGGATTAAGCCAGCTAGTATGTTGCTTTGCCTCACGTACGGCCTTGATCATATAAGCTTGGAGACGCCCCAACAACATATTGTATTCATCCGCAGTGAGTGCTGAGAGTGGCCAGATACCGAGCATCGTCTGGTACAGCAGATACTCATCGTTTGTATCGGGAATTTCTTTGTGTTCCACCAGGATTTTTTTATTTCGATTTAACCGGCGCCAACGTCGAACCTCTTGGTGCCAATGTTCTGGGATTTCGGATAATACATTGATGCGCATGCGAACATCTTCGCTTCTTTTGCTGTCATGGGTGGAGGTATTAAGCATGGCATGAGGCCAGCGTTCCAGCCGTTTGAGGTTTTCCGCATGAAAAGCTTTAATCGATATACCAAAATGGCGCGGATCGCTGCCTACTTCATTGAGCGAAACCAATCGATGATACAGATAAAATGCTGTGTCTTCGCAGCCCTTGGCCATCACCGGGCTGGATACCTGTTGGAATTTCATTGCAAAATTAGTAATCGCGGCATGATAAGACGCATCGGTGTCTTTTGCCGCATCAAGCAGCAATACGGAGCTAATAAAATCGTAAATGCTGATATCCTGTATTTGCGCTCCTTTCTTGGCGATTGCGATGGCCCAGTCCACATAGCGCCTATCCAACGTGGTTGTTTGGTCGTTATGGATGTAAGTACGATAAATCGGCATACAGGCAATGACCTCAGCCAACGCGTGACGCAAGTGATTAGTTGTGAAATCGCGCGTATGCGGATGCAATTCACAAATATGACTGAGCTGGCCGGCCAAAACATTTAATTCACTTGCCATCGCATATTTCATGATTTGGTGTTTGCAGCGGTAAACCAGCTCATCAAAATCGATGTGCGTCCGAGTAAAAGTACAATAAGTTCGGTTGAGCATGGTTTTGGCGTCAGGGTCGATAAACAACCCATTGACTAGGCGGCAGAAATCATAACCGGTAGTACCGTGAATAGGCCAATTTTCTCGCAATGGTTCATGCTCGGCGAGAATCTTTTCCACCACGAGATAGATCGACTGTTCACTAACTCGTGTTGGTGACCGAATTGCGACGCGATCTTGCAATCGCTGAAAATATTGGAGTGGATCGTATAAACCATCCGGATGATCGATCCGTAAACCATCGACTTTGCCTTCGGCAATCAGTGCCAATACCAGTTGATGCGTCGCTTCAAACACACGACTATCTTCCATGCGCAAAGCAGCCAGATCGTTAATGTCGAAGAATCGCCGGTAATTGATATCGTCAGAAGCAACACGCCAGTTAGCAACTCGCCACGTCTGCGCTTCGAGCAATCCATGTAATAAACCGGATGGTGCGGGATGATCCGGTGTGCCGTTGTAATCACTAACCGTGTCCAGGATCATTTGCCGGACTGCAAGTGATTCATTTACCAATTCCGATAAACGGTGCTTTAGCAGTTCTTGATCGCGGTGCCGCTCGATAATCTTGTCGGGTGAAGTCGTGTTGCAGGCTGGTAAATTGGTGAAAGCGGTGATCAAACTTGTGAGTTCTTGTAGATCGGAATGATCAGGTCGTACCTGACCTTCCAATAACATCAGGCGATGCCTCAGCAATCGGCAATATTCTTGCGGCGTAACCGGTAAACGGTGATGGTAGTACCATATACTGAAGTTGCCATCTGCTTCGCTGAATTGAAGTTTCAATTGACCACTTTCCAACGTAGCACCATACGACTGCCCAAGGATGGGCAACAGTACTTTATTTTGTAGTTCTGTTTTAAGCGGATGCCAGTCGATATCGAAAAATGAAGCATAGATCGAAGCCGGACCGTTTTCTAATACATCCAGCCACCAGTGATTATCCGCACCCATTACCCCCATATGATTGGGAACCAGATCCATAATTTGACCCATATCGTGCGCATGCAATACCGCGCAGAAAGTATCGAATGCCTCACTTGTGCCGATTTCCGGATTAAGGATATGGTGATCTACGATGTCATAACCATGCGTGCTACCCGGGCGCGCTTTGAGATAAGGAGAGCAATACACATGACTGATACCCAGTTGTGCTAGATAAGGCACGATCTGAGCTGCATGAGTGAATGTAAATGCCTGATTGAGTTGCAAGCGGTAAGTCGCAAGTGGAATACGCAAACACCGCTCAGACTTGAGTTTATGACGAATTTGCGGACGTTCCCGCCGTATTACTGAGGTAAATGCCTGTATTCGACGATCGGCCGCATAGGTTTCAAGGCAAATGGGAAGCTTTCGGCGCCAGTTAGGATGTTGCGTAGTTGTTGATGGAATATTGATTTGATCCAATACTTCGAGGATATCGTCGATTTGTACTGTCAATATTTTGGCAGGACCACGCGCCAAATAGCTGTAAACTGCCTGAATGAATTCCGGCGATGCAACCGGTAATGAAATAGGATTGATCGTTATGCCATCCGGCAGCAATCCTACTTGTTCCAGTCGTAGCAATAAATAGGCACGATCTTGCGCGCGTTCGACCACTTGAGCCTGTCGTGCCTCATTAGAGCTGAATAACTGCAACTCGGTACGTTGCATGATGTCGCGTCCAGTCCAATAACCCGGCAAAGTCGGCAGGTCATGTGTCGTGACAGCGGTAAGGGCTTGTGCAGGATAATTTTCCGGTGCAATGAAATTGCCACCAAGTTCTTTTTCCAGTATTAACAAACGGTACGACAAGATACCCCATTGCGGCAAAGCAGCAATGATTTCCTCCGGCACAGTACCGAGATCTTCACCTATGATCAGACACTGGTTGCGTTGACTCTCAAGTGCAAGGACACCAAGTAGATCATTCAGTGGAAATTGGACGTAGGCACCTTCAGCAGTTGTACAACCTGCGGGAATCCAATACTGGCGCATGAGTCCCATGATGTGGTCAATTCGCAACGCGCCGGCATGCCGCATGTTATGTCGCAATACACGGATGAAAGCAGCATATGCAGTTTCGCGTAAACGGGAAGGTAGAAATGGTGGCAACCCCCAGTCTTGGCCGAGTTGATTGTTCAGTTCCGGTGGTGCGCCGATACTGACGTCGGATGCATAAAGCGCCTGATTGGCCCAGGATTCAGCACCTCCACCATCAACAGAGATGGCTAAATCCAAATACAAACCAATGCCCAAACCTAATTCAAGCGATCGTATGCCAACGGCTGCAAGCTGCAGGTCAGCTTGCCACTGCAGGTAAGAAAAAAATTCGATGCGGTTGCGGTGATTTTCTGCGAATTGCTGCACTTCGTTTGACTGCGGATTGCGGTAGGGCTCAGGCCAAGCCGGCCAGCCCCACACGGTGGGATCCTGATGATGAAAATGTTCTTGCAATGCCTCGAATAGTGCATGCTGATACAAATCATTGCCTTCGCGAGATTGAAATGCACGAAATTCCCCGGAGCGTTCGCTATCCGCTCGCAAATGGTGTGTACAAAAATGCTCAAACAACATCTCTAGCAATGGCAGTTTAAGTGCGGCTACCCCTACATAATCAACAAGCTCAGACGTTCTCAATCCTTCCAGGCGAATTTGGAATTCGGGCGTTCTCAGTATGGCACGAACCTCTTCGCATTCATGGAAATCGCTTATTGCTTCGACATCCAGATAAAAGACATTGAGAAACAGCCGGCTCGACGGACTGTACGGACTCGCATGTTCTGGATTATATGGAAACATGGCGTGTACCGGATTGATACCGATGACGTCTGCGTCCTGTTCAGCCCAATACTCCAGGATTAGTCTTAAGTCAGTAAAGTCGCCGATCCCCCAGTGCCGTTCTGAACGAATCGCATAAAGTTGCATGGCCAATCCCCAGACCCGGCCTTCAGCAGTGATTGCTTGCGGTTGATAGCACATGGCGGGTGCAATGATGAGCATTTGTGTAGCACGGGACTCTGCCGTCTGTGATAGTTCCAGGCGGTGGTAGCCACACGGTAGTTGCGGCGGTAAATCAAGTCGTCGTCGGGTATAGCGCTTTCTCGCAATTTTTTTTGTGGCAAGTTTGGGTAATTCTGTGAGGTTGAATTGCCCTTGCAGAACTTCATGATTTTCAAGGTGCAGGTACCATGTCCAGATTCCGGCTGCTAAGTCATCTGGTAAAGTAACAGATACCCAGGGTGGCTTTTCCTGCGTTATCACCGTAACAGGTTCAAGAATACGCTGCCACGGCTGTAACTCTTGTCCTTTGATAGTAGATGCAATGCGTTTCGGGGTGGATACATCGAAACCCATTGCTGTTAGCAGTTTGCGCTGCGATTGTGGTTGAGTGAAGTGCGGTTGCTGCCAATTATCGGTATAAACCGGCAAGATACCGGCCAAATCGCTAAGCCGTGCTAATAATGTACATTCTTCATCAGACAGATTCATAGGATTCTTTCAGATACCAGGCGATAAAAAAAGCTGGCATGATTTCAGTTATCGGATTGGATTGATCATGGTCAGTTTGACTGGCATAAAGCAGCCGTCCTTGCGGTGAGTGGGAGATTTTGACGGAAGTATCTCCAAAGTTGACGGTAACGGTGAGTTGCCCCTCCCCTGCAAGCTGCCAGACAGCTTGCAACGCATGCGGTGCGAGAACTTCAAATCGACTGCCTTCGATACTTGGCAAAAGCGGTATGATCACATGCAAACGCAAAGCGAGTAGCGTCCGGTAGAGCGTCAGCCACTCACGATGAGGTGGATCGTGTTGTATTTGCCAGTTTAACTTCGCCAGTGTGAATGTGCTTGCGGCGCAAGGATCGGGAATTCCTAGCAGAGCTTGCGGATCGTAAAAACCAGCAAATTGTGCAAATTCCTTGCGCCTACCAGTTGTAACAGCTTGTGCAAGCTCTCCGGTGAAACCGCAAAAAAAAGGAAATGGCTCCTGTGCCCCCCATTCTTCACCCATAAAAATTAACGGGATTGCAGGCGATAGTAGCAATAGAATTACAGCGGTGCGTAATGCATCGGGTGAGGTCAATGTTATGAGGCGCTCACCTAATGCGCGGTTACCAATCTGATCATGGTTCTGCAGGAACCAGACAAAAGCCGAGGGCGGCAAATGCGAGCTTGGTTCTCCGCGTGGCTTGGCATGGCGATAAGCTGATATTTCACCTTGATATGCAAAACCTTCGGTCAAGCAGCGCCCCAAATGCAATATGGGATCGTCGGCGTAATCCACATAGTATCCATAATGCTCACCGGTCAGCAGTACATGACAAGCATGATGTGCATCGTCGTTCCATTGTGCGTCATATGCAATACTATTACCTTGCTTGTCACGCTGTAAGTAGTGCGCCAGGTTACGATCGTTTTCCAGAATGAGATGAATATGGCGATTTGCACCGAGTGTTGACCGGATTTGCTGTTTCAGCTCCTCGAGAAAATCCGGTTCACTGGCGTCCATGATTGAGTGTACGGCATCCAGCCGCAATCCGTCGAAATGATATTCTTCCAACCAGAAAAGCGCATTGTGAATAAAGAAATCGCGCACGATGCGAGAACATTCACCATCGAAATTAATCGCCTGCCCCCAAGGAGTATGATAGTGGTCGCTA
This sequence comes from Nitrosomonas sp., assembly GCA_017879645.1. Taxonomy (GTDB): domain Bacteria; phylum Pseudomonadota; class Gammaproteobacteria; order Burkholderiales; family Nitrosomonadaceae; genus Nitrosomonas. The sequence continues at coordinate 4,672 of JAAEXZ010000076.1, read as the reverse complement.
AAAAACTGAGGTGCATAACTGTGGAGATAATTGCCTTCTGGGCCGAAATGGTTGTACACGACGTCGAGCAGCACCATCAACCCATATCGGTGAGCGCTTTGAACCAGTCGTTTCAAATCATCGGGAGTGCCATAAGTGCTGTCCGGGGCAAATAATAAGGTACCGTCATATCCCCAATTGCAGCGACCCGGGAAATCGGCAACCGGCATCAATTCGATTGCAGTAACGCCAAGGTCGGCCAGATATTCGAGTCTTTGTTCGATTGCGGAGAAAGTGCCTTGCGGCGTGAAAGTGCCGGTATGGATTTCGTAAATGATAGCTTCTTCCCAAGACCGGCCATACCATTTATCATCGCACCAATCAAATAATGCGGGATTGATTAACTGACTGGCACCGTGAACATCATCGGGATTGTAGCGTGATGCCGGATCGGGAACCTGGATATCATCGTCGATCTTAAAAAAATATCGACTGCCTGCCACAGTCGACTGGCAAACCCGTTCGTACCAACCGTCAGCACTTGCTTGCATGGGAAGCGGTGCGCTGTTTTCGATTAATACCTGAACGTTCCGGGCGGCCGGCGCCCATAACTGAAAATGCACCGTATCCTCAGTTATGAATTCGGCGCCAAATGACATGCGATGCTGTCTTTTCATAAGAGTATGAGCCGGTTTCTGGCGATATTCATCGATTCTTTCTGACCTGCGAGTTGGCCGATTTGTTTGCGCATTGGATTTAGCCGTTTAGACTTCTTCATTGCTTATGGAAAGCAGTTCGGTTTGCTCGAACAAGTCAAGCAAAACTAGCATCGAAGTTTCTACCAGTGCTGCTTTATCTTCATCCATATCATTGATTCTGGATAATATTATTTTCATCAGAAAAAATTGCAGCAAATGCCGAGTTAATCCCTTATCACTGGGATGCGTGCAGCATCCGGCGATTGTATTGCAATATCCGGTCAGAAAAGCTTCAGCGGAAATTGTTAGCCATATTCGCGCACTCGCCGCAAATAAGTCACGATGCCCAGTGTACTCAGTTAGATGCCGCAGCTGTGCCTGCGTTGCAACCAGGCAAAGCGAAAAGCTTAGGTTTGCGATATCGATCAAAGGAAGCTTTTTAGCTCGTCGTGCTTCTAAAGGTTGATTGGGATCGCCTTCGAAATCGATAATGATAAAATCGCTATGTACCATCAAAATCTGATCGAGATGAAAATCTCCGTGAATGCGACTAACAGTCAATTGGCAGGAGTGGAATTGTAATGTCGCGAGATACTCGGATATTCTTTGAAGTGCGGTAAGCAGGCGCTGAACAGTGTCAGATGAAAGTTGGTTGGTGTTACCTGCAAGGATCGTATGTAATTGCTGCACTTGTGATGAGATTCCGTTTATTGGTAGTGTTTCTGGATCGAACGCAGAATCTCCGGTAGTTTTGGCAAGCGCGAAATGCAAGTCGGCCGTGCATTTGCCCAGTGCAGTCATTTGTGACTGATAGCTGGCGTGCATCGACCACTCGGAAACCTGATCCGATTCATTGATACAGGACTTGAGACAACGATCCAGGTATTCTTGAGTGTAATCCCACACCGTACCTTGGTTGGGGAGATAGCGATGAAGCACCGCAATCGCTGTCGTGCAATTATCAGTTTGATATTCCAGACTGCCGGCGAATGGCGCGATACTTTTGCACGATGATACTTCGGTCAGGAATCGACCGATTTCGAGTTCTGGATTGATACCTTCTTGTATCCTGCGGTAAATTTTTAAAATAAAACTCTCGCCAAAGACGATGGAAGTGTTACTTTGCTTCACAGCCGGACGGTTTACCCCAAGCGCTTCCGGCCATTCCACAGATGCGTCAGTACTGGAACAAACCACCTCACCGGAAACAAATGGAAGACGCATTTTTGTCTGAATCGCATTGAGCAAAAACTGACAAAACGCATCTTCTCCAATGGCATCGTAGAGTATGCCTTCGTGCGCACGCTGCCTGATTTTGGCTAACATCCAAGATGACAAGGTATGATATTGCTGATCGGCGGCTTCGCCCAGCAGCAATCCGAGCGGCAGGAAATAAGTTTGTGAAACATCGTTTTCAAACTGGATTCTAATCAATAAGGGCAACCAGCTTCTGCCGTCGGGTGTTTTCCATGAATGATTCATATCGAGATTCAATTGAGCTATTCGGGATCCTGCGTCGATATACCAGCGTTGTGATGCAAGAAACTGGGGCAATATTTCGGTTTCCAGCCGCTGCCGCGTCTTGCTTGCAAGCACGCTACTGACTTCACCCGCGGGTTTGGTCAAGAGCGCAGCTAATAAGCTTTCCGGTAAAACCAACACGGGCATCTCTTCACGTGGCAGTTTATCGATATGCCATATAGGCGCTTCGACATCAGTTGTCAGACGGAACCAGTAAAAACCATAACCAGGCAAACTCAGCAAATAAGGTAGTTCGCCGATTGCCGGGAATGCGGTGCGTCCTAGCAATTCCACCGGCACACGGCCTTTGTAAACGGCAAGATCCAATTCAACGGGCTGAGCATTGTTTGCCAGATTGGCGATACAAAAAATGCATTCGTCTTGATATACCCGCAAAAAAGCCAGTATTTTGCGATTTCCAGGGTGCAAAAATTGTATGGAGCCACTCCCGAAAGCTTTGTGGCTTTTGCGTGTTACGATGAGTCGACGCATCCAGTTGAGCAGTGAACTGACGCTGCGGCATTGTGCTTCGACGTTGATTGCTTCATATCCATACAATGGATCCATAATGGGCGGAAGATATAGTCGTTGTGGGTCAGCCCGAGAAAAACCCGCATTCCTGTCGGGACTCCATTGCATTGGCGTGCGTACTCCATTGCGGTCGCCAAGATAAATGTTATCCCCCATGCCGATTTCGTCACCGTAATAGATAATGGGTGAACCTGGCATGGATAACAGCAAACTGCACATCAATTCTATTTTTCTGCGGCTGCCGTCCATCAAAGGCGCTAACCGCCGCCGGATGCCTAAATTGAGGCGTGCACGTGGATCGGTTGCGTAAGTATCGTACATATAGTCGCGTTCACGGTCAGTGACCATCTCTAAAGTCAATTCATCGTGATTGCGTAAAAATACCGCCCATTGGCAATTTTCCGGAATCTCGGGAGTTTGATCCAAAATTTCAATAATCGGATGACGGTCTTCTTGAGCTACTGCCATGAAAATTCTTGGCATTAGTGGAAAATGAAAAGCCATATGGCATTCATCACCATCACCGAAATATTCCCGTACATCTTCAGGCCACTGGTTGGCTTCCGCAAGAAAAATACGATCTTTGTAGTGGTTATTCAAATCGGCACGTAACTGTTTAATGACGTCGTGGGTTTCCGGGAGATTCTCATTATTGGTCCCCTCGCGCTCGCACAAGTAGGGTATGGCATCGAGGCGCACGCCGTCGACACCCATGTCAAACCAGAACCGCATGGCCTGCGTTACCGCATTTATGACATGCGAGCTTGCAAAATTCAGATCGGGTTGATGTGAAAAAAAACGGTGCCAATAATAAGCTTTTGCTTCTTCATCCCAAGCCCAATTAGATTTCTCGGAATCGGTGAAAATAATGCGGGTATTTTCATAACGTTTGACTGTATCGCTCCACACATAAAATTCCCGTGCAACTGATCCCGGTGGTGCTTTGCGTGCCGCTTGGAACCACGGATGTTGATTTGACGTATGATTAATTACTAATTCTGTGATTACCCTGAGATGACACTTATGTGCTTCATCCAAAAAATACTTGAAATCGTTTAGTGTGCCGTAATCAGGATGGATATCGTGATAATTGGAAATATCATATCCATCGTCTCGTAATGGTGAAGGATAAAATGGTAATAACCACAATGTATCGATTCCGAGATCTTTGAGATAGTCTAATTTAGTAGTAAGGCCTGGGAAATCACCGATGCCATCGCCGTTGCTATCACAGAAGGCGCGCACATGTAATTGATAAATAATGGCGTCCTTGTACCAAAGCTGATCTGCTGTACTATCCATTTTTTCTCCTCAGAGAACTCAGAGAAACTTGAGTTTGTTAGGCAGTTATGTAGGTTCTGATCTCCAGATTCACTAATATTTACATTTATCGAGTCATGAATAATTCTTTGGCTGCTGTGCGACTGATCCTTCTCTAAAGCAAATACTGACTTCGATTTATTTGCTCGATCAATGACTGGTACTCCTTCTTGAGTATTTATTGTTTCTTTAACTGATTCAATAATTACCGTCGTACTTGATTGTTTGTGATCGAAATATGAGTCTTTGTCCAAACCCATGCTTCTGTAGAAACCAAATTTACTGCAATGACAAAGACTTTTAATTTGACAGCATCGGTGTTTCAAATCGGAGTGTTCGATTGAATATTTTCAATATCTTTGCGAATGAGTATGCTTGTGCTAACAGCTTCCAATTTTTGTACCTTGAGTCGGTTCCAAATCAATCCAAAAATATAAAAATGCATAAACTCAGTGAGTTGAAAGTTCAACCAAAGAAACCACCCCATTTCTTGAATATTTACTGAAACTATTTTGTTACTAAGATTTATTTTGACTGTTTCTCAGCAATGCGCTTGTCTGAGATAGTTATTGTGTCTTGCTTTTAGAAATTCGCTGATATAAGCGCTGCGATTGTTACTTAGC
>JAAEXZ010000186.1 GCA_017879645.1 Nitrosomonas sp. | reverse complement strand
GGTAGCGGGGAGTGGATTCGAACCACTGACCTCCGGGTTATGAGCAAAGATCCTGAATCCGTGCCATTTGTGCGGCGGGTTCTGCAAATCAGCCAAACCGACGAACGCTGGTTATTGCTTGCCCGGCACGCAGCAGTAGTTGATCGATATTCGTATAGTAGTCCTTTTACGTGGGTTTGTCAAGTGAATTTTCCTTTAATGCCTTTCCTTTTTTTCAATAAATTCAAATAGATACGTTTGACTTTCTCTCAAACTTGCTTAATTTTCGATCCTCCTAAAAATGGACACATTTGCGCAGTCTATAAACTTGTTGTTAATAACGAATTTAGGCAAAAACATTTTTACGTTGTGAAAAACTCAACCCCAGTATGGCACCTTTCTTCTCAAGATAATAATGAACTGAGATCGTGATAAAACCTAATGAAGTTACGTGCGCGGTCAGGAGACCGGTGCGAAAGACCATTTCCTACTCTAGTTGTCACGGCTGAACCTACTAATCTTGAAAAAGCAACCCGCTCGGGCAAACTTGCCTGGCGGGTTATCTACATTATGAAGGGTTACTTTTTGGATCTTGGCCCGTGTTTTGGGTTGTTACTCTGGTTTCTTTTCCGCTTTACCTGTTAATGCCTTCTTACGCTATTATTATTTTCTAGCACGCTAACCAATTGACAATCATTTGAAAAACTCAATGGATACTAAACTCCACATCTGCTGGCATACCTGGTTTGAGTTTGTGGTCAGGGTTCAACACCTGGATCTTGACGGAATAGACCGTGGATTTCCTTCCTGACTCGGTTTGCACGTTCTTGGGGGTAAACTCGGCTTCGTCTGAAATGCGCATGATGGTGCCTTTGAAGGTTTCACTGGCAAACGAATCTACCGTGATATACACCTCGTCGCCGATATTAACCTGTCCGTATTGATCCTCGGGCAGGTAGACGACCAGGTCGAGGGTATCAAGGTTTGCCACACGCATCACGGTGCCGCCAGCCACAGCCAGATCGCCGACCTCTACATTACGAGTCAGCACCACGCCATCTACCGGGGAGGTGATCGTGGTGCGGTCAAGCTGCAATTGCGCCATGTTGAGCGCCTGTTTGGCTTGTTCCAAACCGGCTTCAGCTTGTTTCACCACGCTGGCGGCTGCTTCGGAGGCTTTTTGGGCGGCCACTACCTGCAAGGATTGGTCACCGGTTTGCAGGGCGAGCAGGGCATCGCGGGCGTTATCCAAGGTCGCCTGGGCGACAGCCACGCGTGAACGCGCCAGGGTGATTGAATCCGCGACTGAGGTTGTCAGCATACGCTGATAGTCTGAGAGCGCTGAGTCGAACTCGGCCTGTGCGGCGTCCTTGGATTCGATTGCAGCATCCTCAAGGTCGGAATTGCCTGCGGTTTGCGCCTGGGCTAAAGTGGCATCTGCAACGGTCAGGGTCACTTGAGCGAGCGCTAATCTTTTCTCGGCCGCGATGAAATCTTTGCTGCTGGCCTTCTTTTGCTCATTCTCAAGTTCGGCGCGTGCGGACGCCAACGCCTTTTCCGCGCTTTCCACGCCTTTTCCGCGCTTTCCACCTGGGTCTGAGCAGCCTCGATCAATTCGGTCTTGTTGAAATACCACGCCTCCCGGTAGTCTTCGGGGGGGGTATTGGTCCAGGCAGTTTGGCGGCTGGGCATATCCTGAATGAGCGCGCCCTGCAAAGCCAGTTGGTACTGCGCCTCTGCGCTGGCGGCTTGTCCGCGGCTGGCTTGCACGGCAGCTTCGGCGGCGCTCACCGCTGCGGCAGCCTGATCATATTGCGCCTGGCTGACTTCCGCGTCTATCTTGAAAAGGGTTTGCCCGGCAGTAACGCTCTCACCTTCAAGCACGCTGACTTCGGTGACCTTACCGCTGAGTTCGGGCGCAATGGAAGTGTCGATGGCAGAAAACGAGCCTGAGGCGGTAAATTTTCCTGTTTCGGCGGTAGCGCAGGCACTCAATAAAAAGGTGAGCACGACTACCAGACTGACTACCTTAAGTGAATTATGTTTCATAGGGTTCTCCTTGATAGGTAAGTTAGATGCGTTTTCGGAACACCAGGATGCTGGCGACGAAATAGACGACACTCAATATGATCAACGGTAACGTAGAAGAAAAGAACAGCGAACTCGCTTCTACACCGCGCACCATGATGCCGCGTGTGATCTCAAGATACTGGGTGACAGGCAGCAATTCGCTGAACCAATAGGTGAAGGCTGGCATGTTTTCTCGTGAGAACATCAGCCCAGAGAGAATGATCGCCGGCACAAGCACCACGAATAATAAAATGTACATGGCCTGCATCTGAGATTGGGATATGGTTGAGATCAATACACCCATTCCCAGCGAACCGAGGATGAAAATGAGGCTTAATCCAATCAGCACACCCAGACTGCCTGCTACGGTGACTCCGAAGAAAAGTTGGCTCAACCATAGCAGGGCAAACAGGTTGAAGATGCACACCACCAGGTATGGAACGATCTTACCTAACATTAATTCCCAAGAACGGACTGGGGTGACGATCAATTGCTCCATAGTGCCCTGTTCGCGTTCACGGACGATTGCCAACGCAGAAAGGATCAAGGCTTGGATTTGTAATAAAATGGCGATCAACCCGGGGATCATATAGAGCTTGGAGTCGCCGTTCGGGTTGTACAATGTTTTAAGGATTCCTGATACCGGCAGGTTCAAATTGCTTGCAAGCCCCGATTTCACTACTTTTTCGACGAGCATGTCTTGGGCGACCATGGAGGTGATCGAATTGAGTTTGAGTTGGAGCGTCAATGAATCTGTTGGCTGCATCGAGCCGTCGATGTAGATCGGGATTTTCGCTTGGGTTCCCCCTAAAAGGTCCCGGTCAAGATTTTCAGGGATGAAGATGCCAACATCTACCAGGTCGCGGTTGATCAGATCGATCAAAGCATCTTCACTTGAAACATCATAGGCATACACAAAATCTTGACTGGCAGTGAATTGTTCGATGAAGTTGCGGCTGGAGTCAGTCTTCGAAAAATCAGCGACCGCCATCCTGACGGACTGCTGTTCGAAAGAAATGCCGAACCCGAGTAGGATCAACAGCAGCGCTGGAAGCACAACGATCATCGCCAGGGTGCGCGGATCGCGCCAGATATGAAAAATCTCCTTTCGCATAATTGTCCACAATCGGTTCATGCTTTTCTCCTTTCCTCCTCTTTTACTGGCGTTTCGGCAGTTGAGAGCTGTTCAAAAACCATAGTCAAGAACACGTCCTCTAATGAGGGTTGGATGATCTCCCATGTCTTGATTTTTATCTTGGCATGGGCGAGGATTTCTTTCACCAGCGTCTCAGTGCTGGCGTCTTTCAAGGTCAGGTGCACCAATGCGCCATGGATGGTGGTATTGATAATGCAATCATGACCGGAAACGAGCTTTAACACATCTCCTGGGCGATCACAGTCTAACTGCACCAAAACGCCGGGTAGGTTATTCTTGAGGGTTTCAGGACTGGCCAGTGCCACCAGTTTGCCCTGGTACATCATGCCAATGGTATTGCAATACTCGGCCTCATCCATATAGTGAGTAGTTGCGAGCACGCTGACTCCCTCGCTGGCGAGGTCGTAGATCAGGTCCCAGAACTCGCGGCGTGAAACGGGGTCCACCCCTGCAGTGGCTTCATCTAGGAAGATCATGGATGGGCGGTGCACGATGGCGCAAGCCAACGCGAGGCGCTGCCGCCAGGCTCCGGATAGATTGCGAGTGAGCTGCTGTTCATGTCTGCTCAGATCAGCCATTTTGATCAATTCTTTCACCC
>JAAEXZ010000075.1 GCA_017879645.1 Nitrosomonas sp. | reverse complement strand
CCCGCAACGAAAGTAACGCGCCCAAGTCAGGGATCTTCAACATTCGATATTATTGATGGAATTTCTTTTCCAGGTCTTGGTTCAGGAGGATTTGGACCCAATGATTTTTTAATTGTTGGTGATGATGCAGATAATCTTGATTTGATCGGTGAGTCCGGTCACGACGAAATCGAAGGTGAAGCCGGCAACGACACGCTATTGGGTGGAGATGGCAATGACACCTTGGAAGGTGATGCTGGGGATGATGATCTGGATGGGCAAACGGGTACAGATATTCTTTTTGGCGGCGACGGCAACGATATCCTGAGAGCCGGCGATGGTCACGACCTGATGACCGGTGGTGCAGGTAACGACACCTTCGGTTTTTACGGTGTAGGGACTTTTCACGTCAACGATTTTATAGTTGGTGAAGATCGCTTCTTTTTCGATGCTGAAAAGGTCGGTGTCGATAATGTCACTGACCTGGTTGCTGCGATTACCAGTGTTGAGTCGACAGTAAATGGTGTAAACGTCGTTTTTGGTGGTGGTATTGCCTCCATCGAGCTAGTTGGCATGACCAATCTGGACAGTATCACTGCGGATATGGTCGTGTTCAGTCTGAGTTGATCGGATTGTAGGTTTCACCTCCCCTCTATTTGTATCAAAAGATGGTTGACTAACACCAGACTGTTTTTATAGTTCTGGTGTTAGTGACTGTCCCGGTTGTTGTTTTGTCCAGCATTGCCTGTTTTACCGTGACCCCGAATCAGATAGTCTTCCGATTGCATTTCCATCAGGCGCGATAGCGTCCGCTCAAACTCGAATTCCAAGGTATGACCGGCATACAATTGCTGCAAGGGTACCGCGGCTGAACACAGGAATTTGACGCCATAGTCGTACAGTGCGTCGATCAGGGTCATGAAGCGGCGGGTTGCGTCGCGTCTTTCATCTGTCAATTGCGGAATCGCCACGACGATGATGGTGTGGTAGTTGCGGGCGATGGTCAGATATTCCGCGGCTCCCAGCGGGTTTTCGCATAATCGCTTGAACGAGAATACTGCAACGCCTCGTGCCGATTTCGGTACGAATAGCGTGCGTTCCTGCACCAGTAACTCGGCACTGGGTACCTTGGCACGGTCTTCGATTTTGCGGTCCGTCAAACGGAAGAATGTTGCAGACAGTTGTGCCGTAGTTTCTTCGTTAACCGGATGGTAATACGTTTCGGCGCCCCGTAGCCGGCTGTAACGGTAATCTGTGGGGCCCATTAGCGGGATTGCCTCAAGTTTTTCCTTGATTAACGCAATGAAGGGCAGGAAACGCTGACGATTCAATCCATTCTTGTATAGCTCCTCAGGGGGACGATTGGAGGTTGCGACGACCACGACACCGCGTGCCAGCAGGTCGTCAAACAATCGTGTCAGTACCATGGCATCGGCGATGTCGGTGACTTCAAGCTCGTCGAAGCACAACAATGTAGCTTCGGTAGCGATCTGTCGTGCAATGACCGGTATCGGATCATCGCTATCGGATTTGTGGTTCTGCTGTCGTTTTCTTGCGGCCTGATCGTGCTGCCCTTGCAATCGCGCATGAACGTCCAACATGAATTCATGGAAATGTACCCGCCGTTTGGAAGCAATGGGTGCAAGGGAGAAAAACAGATCCATCAGCATAGATTTGCCCCGACCCACACCGCCATGCAGATAAATTCCTCTGGGGACGGGCCGGTGATGTCCCAGTTTTTGCAACAAACCGGAGGTCATGCGCGTGAGCCAACCCTGCTCATCGCCGGTAATGACCGGATAATCGATCAATTTCTGATACAGGCGTTGCAGTGCCGCTACGGCATGCACCTGATCCGGGTCAGGCTTGATCTCGCCGGCCTCGATGAGCGACTGATAGGTGGCTTCAGGACCGGATTGAAAGGACATGATAATTGGGAATCATGGTGCTGGAGTTTCGGTACGTTGGTCGAATCGTGCTTGACCGGCAAGCCAGACCAGAATCAGGACTGGTAAACCCAGGAGTGCCGTAGCGATAAAAAATGGCTCATAGCCATAGGCATCGACAAACTGGCCACTGAAGCCGGCTATGAATTTGGGCAATAACAGCATGACCGAGCTGAACAGCGCATACTGGGTGGCGGAATAGGCGGAGTTGGTTAATCCGGATAAATAGGCGATAAAGGCGCTGGAGGCGATTCCGGCGGAAAGGTTGTCGGCTGAAATGGTGAAAATCAGTGCATTGACATCGTGGCCTTGTCCCGCCAGCCAGACAAATAACAGATTGGTGACGGCCGACAGGACAGCGCCAAGAAACAGAGTGCGCATGATACCGATTTTCAGCGTCAGAATGCCACCGATGGCCGCACCGACAATGGTCATCAGCACGCCATAGACTTTGGAAATGGCGGCGACTTCGTCTTTGCTGTAGCCCATGTCGACATAGAACGGATTGCTCATGACGCCCATGACCACGTCCGAGATGCGATAGATGGCGATCAGCCCCAGAATCAGTAAGGCCTGCCGCCCATGCCGGACGATGAAGTCGCGGAAGGGTGCAATCAAGGCACCGTACAGCCAGACCAGAAAGCGCCGGAGAAGCGGATGCAGTGGCCATTGCGCTATGGCCATCTGCGCGATCTGCTCGTTCTTGGATGATAATCGATCATAGGCCACGTCCGGTTCGCGAATCAGCAGGGTCGTCACGATGCCAACCGCCATGCTCAATGCCATGATCAGATAGGCTATGCGCCACGGTGCATGTTCGTAAGTGATGTTCGAGATATCCATTGCTGCAGCAATCCACAGCACACCTGCCGAGGCGAGGATCATGGCCATGCGGTAGCCGGCCTGATAGGTCGCAGCCATGGCGCCTTGCAGTTCGACTGCTACGGCTTCGATACGATAGGCATCCAGTGCGATGTCTTGTGTGGCTGAAGCGAATGCCACGGCGAGCGCAAAAAATACCAGTTGTGCCAGGTCCATCTGCGGATCGGTCATGGCCATACCCACCAGAGCGATGGTGATGATCACCTGCGACAACAGTAACCAGGCGCGTCGCCGTCCCAGCAACCGGGTCAGCAGCGGCAACGGCAAGCGGTCCACTAGTGGGGACCACATCCACTTGACACTGTATGCCAGACCGATCCAGCTCAGGTGTCCGATCGTGGTGCGGTCGATACCGGCTTCACGCAGCCAGAAAGACAATGTGCCCATGATCAGCAACAGGGGCAACCCTGCGGAAAAACCCAGCGTCAGCATCCCCAGGACACGCGGATGCATGTAGACCCGCAAGGCTTGCAGCCAGCTGGATGGCAGGGAAGATGTCATAGGGTATGGTCGTAGTCGATCAGGAGTGGCGCATGATCGGAAAAACGTTCGGTTTTGTAGATGGTGGCGTGTTGCGCTTTTTGTGCCATCGCGGGCGTGGCAATCTGGTAATCGATGCGCCATCCTACATTTTTGGCCCAGGCTTGACCGCGGTTCGACCACCAGGTGTATTGTTCGGGATCGGAGTTGAGGCGACGGAACACATCGACAAAACCGATTTCATCGAAAACCTGGCTCAACCAGGCCCGTTCCTCGGGGAGAAAACCGGAATTTTTCTGATTGGAACGCCAGTTCTTCAGATCGATTTCCTTGTGCGCAATATTCCAGTCTCCGCACAAAATGATTTCCCGACCACTGGCTATCAGCGTTTGCAGGACGGGAAAGAATTTTTCCATGAAAAAGAATTTTGCTGCCTGACGATGTTCGCCGCTGGAACCGGAAGGGAGATACAGGGAGATGATGCTCAGTTCGCCGAAGTCGATCTGGATGAAACGGCCTTCGGCGTCAATTTCGGTAATGCCCACGCCTTCGATGACCTTGTCCGGTTGTTTGCGGCTATAGATACCGACGCCACTATATCCTTTCTGGATTGCACAGTGAAAGTATCCGCGATATCCATCGGGGGTCAGCATGGTCTGGGAAAAATCGGGTAGTTGCGCCTTGAGTTCCTGCACGCAAACGACATCCGCAGTCTGTTTGTCCAGCCACTCAAAAAAGCCTTTTTTTGCGGCTGCACGTATGCCATTCAGGTTCAGGGTTATAATTTGCATTTTTCCAATCGTTTTCAAAAATGTCCGACTACCGGCAAGCATTCATCCAGTTCGCCATCGAACGCAAAGTATTGTGCTTTGGTGAATTCAAGACCAAGGCAGGGCGCATGTCACCCTATTTTTTCAACGCAGGTTTGTTCAACGATGGCGATGCGCTACGCAGACTCGGGCAATTTTACGCCAAAGCGATGCTGGATGCAGCGCTTCCGTTCGATATGCTGTTCGGTCCTGCCTACAAGGGAATCCCTCTGGTCAGCACGATCGCTATCGCGCTGGCCGAATTGGGGCATAACTATCCTTTCAGTTTCAACCGCAAGGAAGCCAAGGATCACGGTGAAGGGGGCGTACTGGTGGGAGCGCCCATGCAGGGACGTGTGCTGATCGTCGATGATGTCATCTCTGCGGGCACTTCGGTACGTGAATCCGTGACATTGATCCAGTCTGCCGGTGCAATACCCGCAGGCGTCGTCATTGCGTTGGACCGGATGGAACGTGGCAGCGGTCAGCTATCGGCCGTGCAGGAAGTGCAACAAGTTCACGGCATGGCCGTAATGTCGATCATCAACCTGAATGACTTGGTCGACTATTTGCATAACCATCAAGAGCTTGTCCAGCACCTGCAAGCGGTGCAACGGTATCGTGAACAGTATGGAGTGAGTTGAAATAACGATTCATTCGCCCAGCGTGGCGGTTATGCATCGACTGGTTTTCATATTCTAATACTGGTTGCCTGTCCTATTTCGGAAGAGCGTTCTTCCAGAGCCAATTTGCAGCCTCACCTTTTTCTGTAGGTGTACTATAAGACGGTAGGCTGCTTTCAATGTGATACAGTCTCTTTTCGCAACAGATTTGTTCTTCCATCGAAGATAGCTGCCATTTGAGAGTTGGTGTCGGTAGGGTTGATCCATTCTCCGATTTGGCCAACCTGGGTGGCGATCTTTTTTAAATCAAGATACTGTGAATTTAATCACAGACGAGTAATACTGGATTTGTCAGTATGCAGGTATGGTTCGTACTGTTTATCGTGGTAATGAAAAAAACAGTTTTCAACTTCGAGCTTACCGGGTTTGGGGCTGTCTTCGAAAGGCACCTTGATCGGGATCATGAAAAAACCGCTATGCTCGTTTCGAATTTTCAGATCTTTTAGAGGATCCGGAAATTTTCTAAGGAGATCAAGATGAAAATAGATGTGAATTCACGCGATGTGAAGCTAACCATCGGTTTGGTATTAACACTCTTGGCTTATGGCATTGCCAATGCGCAAACATCAGCAACCCCTTTCTCAATTGTCGGACATATTGAAAATTTTTGCCTGATCGATCAGTTAAAAGCGGATGGTGCCTGCCCATCTGGTAATGATGCCAGGCCACCGGTCAGCGCCAATGCTTTCATTGAAGCAAGGATGGTGGTAAACAGAACACCCATTGTTGTACCCGCCAATCTGGTCATACAGATGCCGGCTGCATACAAGACCGCACAGGAAATTTTTTCCCAGGCCAAGGGAATTTCAAGAACCAACAATGAATCCGGGCTGGCCCTGGACGATAAGGTACCGCCGCTATCTGCCTATGAAGTCACGGTGGATGGCAATATCGTATGTCTAGCATCGGGTGCTTGTGTCTATATCGCCGGCCTGATCAGCTTGTCGCAGCAGACACTGAATAATGGCGCGGGCTATATTCACGGGTTTGGTCCGGATGGTGAGATTTTTGTCGGAGCCGATCCTGCTGCTGTAACACCTCAGCCCGGTGATACTCGCCTGCGCATCAACGATCCGCAACCCGGTGACATATCAACGGGGCGATATGGGCTTTCAAACGAGCAACAATTTCCCGTCAATCTACCCGATGCACGCTATCCCGATGCGCGCTTTCAGGTTGACCAAGGTAATCCCACCATTCATGCATTGACGGGTTATCCGATGTGTGTGCCGCGTTCGGTAAATGATCCAGAATGCCCACGAAAAAACCGTCCATTGCTTGATTCCACCAAGCCATTTCATCCGGTGACCAACAAATTTATGACCACGTTTATTACCGACAAGGACAATTTGGTGCCACCGGTCAAGTTCGGAGGAGTAATTCCTGCATGCCCAGCTTGTGACCCACGTAAACAGGCGCCATTCGTGATTGGCGACTATGTAACGTTTGCAGGCACGCTTGCACACGACGGCCCAGTTCCGGCTGCGGGGGAGCGTATTGATCCGGCAAGAATATTCATTTCTGTCCATACGATGGTGGCCAATGTCGGAATTTATACCAAGCCCGGAGTCGATCCTGCCTATGTTGCGCTGGAAGGCAGCTTGTTAGGTACGCTAGGGCCAATTGCTTTATGCGGTGGTACCGGAGTTAATGCTGCCGAGTGCCAGGACAGAATCAAGGTTGAAGGGTTCACTACTGATCCAAGCCGAACTGTGAATGTTTATGCGGTACATGTGATACCACCACCACAACCTAATGCAGGATCGACAGTGCGATTGCTGCATTCTACTGCGAAAGAACAGGCTGTTTTCGGACGTTTCCGCTGGATTACCGGCAAATTTGCCGGTGTCGTGGTGCTTGACGGATCGGGGGCGACTCGTAATGGCCTGACGCGTGAAGTGATGGTCCGTATCGATGGGGCCAGCGGACCGCTTGCCGATGGTGCGCCAGTCCCAACAGCTTCAAATCCTGCAGTAGCCAATGGACTTATACCTGGCGTATATATCGCGCCGGTTGGTGAATACATTTTTCCGGAGCCGACCGCGATCCAGGGAGGCATATTGCCACGCCTGAATCTGCAATGTCTTGAGTTTCTGACCAAAGGCTGGACTCTGGATGGTACAACCTCGATTGGTCAGCTTGCACCTTGGCCTGGAGATCTCTCCGCACCGGTCGCACTCAATTGCACAAATTAGAGGTGCGGTCGCGAAATATTTCAGGGTGATAAGCAGATTATTGAATATTGAATTGAGGAGAAAGGCTATGACGATGAAATTGATAAAAAATCGCTGTGATTTGGCGCCGCCAAATGGTGCTTTGGGCGATACCGTTAGCTGGGATCAATTTCCTGACAAGATTATGATTGATCTAAGTAAATTCCCCAAACCAAGCGACTCAGGTTATTTGCAATTTTCCATTCTTAGTCCAAACAATCTGCAACGCCGAACACAAGATGAGCCTCATCATAAAAATTCATGGGATGGAGCATTCGATGGTGCGATTCCTGAGTGCGTATTGTATAAGTTTGCAAGTACCGACAAACCCATCTCGATTCGTTTTGACAAAGCCATCCGCGGTGTGGGGGCCAACGTTGACATCAACATGGGGTCACTGTTTGAAGCGGCAATTAAAGCCTTCCGAGGAAACACTGAAGTCATGCTACCTGAAGGTGGTGTGCGCAGCGATGGCAAAAAGAATCAAAATGGATTGGGAACGGCAATTTTCATTGGATTTCTTGAAGATGACATGAATCAATTGCCTGGCATAGACAGGATTGAATTCAATATCAAAATACTCGACCCTGTTCCTGAATCAGAAAAAGATATGCGCTTTGCTATCAACAAGCTTGTACTGGTTCTTGAATAAAAATTCCTATCAGTATTCGGAGGGTGATGTTATGAAAACTACCGGCTTCCACGCAAACCTAATGTGCAAGTTTGGATTATCGAATTGCAAAACAATATGGCTCAGTGTTTTGCTGGTTATCTTGACGGGATGTTCCAATTTGATACCGGCGGATTCGATTGTTAATGCAGATACGGCTAATAAAGAAAAGCAACCGCTATGTACCGCCGAGAACACGATTAGAGCAGAAGTCGTGGCACTTGAGCAGACCTATTTCTACAACCGGTTCGGTGCCTTTAATCCTTCAGGAATGATCTATGCGTTGCGTCGCGATGTAGTGGAGAATTTCGATTCGGATGACGCAGAAAGCCCGGCTAAGAAAAATGGCGAAGTGCAAGTTAAACCTTATGATCGCAATAATCCAAAATACGATCTCAAGTTAGCCGGTAATGTTAAATTACGTTCCGACAAACGTCCCCGTCCGTTGGTTTTGCGTGCAAATGAAGGGGATTGCCTGGAAGTAACTTTTACCAATTTGCTGGCCCGCGGTCCCGATGGTCAATCGGCTTATCAGCGTGACAAAAAAACAGGCTTGTTTGACATTGAAGGGCAAGAAGCCGTTTTGCTGGACCCCAAACAAGGTTCGGTGTTGATTGTGGATGGTGAAGATCCGACTACACGGCATGCCAGCATGCATGTGAATGGATTGAACTACGTCGCTGTCGAGGGTGATGCGACGGGCGGCATCATGTCCGACGGCAGTAATGTGGGTCTTAATCCGCCGCCCAAAACGAAGCAGTCCGATTCTGATGCGAAGCAATCGAATATTTGCAGCTCGGTTGTCAGTGATTTTGGTAAAGACCATTGCTCATTGGCTGCGCCTGGAGAAACGCGTGTGTATCGTTGGTATGCCAAGAAAGAGGGAGGCTATCTTTTCTACTCGATGGGTGGGCCGGCAGGTGGCGAAGGAGATGGCGGACAGCTTGGATTAGGGTTGTTTGGATCGATCAACGTTCAACCGAAAGGCGCTAAATGGTACCGTTCCCAGGTGAACGAAGAAGAACTGGCGCAAGCTGGTATTGGTGAGACCCAGTTTCATCAGCCAATCATTGATTACGAAGCCACTTTCAAATCTGGGTTGCGTAAAGACGAGCCCATACTCAATATGCTCAAGTGCAGTAATACTAAGCATAGGAAGAACTGTGAATTGATTTATAGCGATCTCAATGCGGTGATCGATATCAGGGGTGAGTCGAATTGTGCTCAGCAGAGTGAAGGGAATGCCTGTGGTAAACCGTATCGTGAATTCACGACCATCTTTCATGATGAAATTACCGCTGTGCAGGCATTTCGTGAATTGGCGGATGAAGATGATCCTATTGCCAGACTGAAGGACGGTATGGCCGTGAATTATGGTGCTGCTGGCGTTGGCTCGATGGTTTTGGCAAATCGTGCCAAGGTGGGTCCTGCAGCCAACTGCCCCGAGTGCAAACTGGAAGAATTCTTCTTGACCTCGTGGGTCAATGGCGATCCAGCATTGGTTCTGGGTTCCAAAAAAGATTCAGACGGTCAATCCATGATGAAGGATGGCCAGGTAGTACTGGAGGCCAAATACCCTAGCGACCCTTCCAATGTTCATCATTCCTATGTTGGTGATCCGGTGCGTTTCCGCAATATGCATGCGGGACCCAAAGAGACTCATGTTTTTCATTTGCATGCGCATCAATGGCTGCAAGACAAAGCGGACCCCAATTCGGTCTACTTGGATTCGCAGACGATTTCTCCGGGAGCGTCGTTTAGCTACGAAATTCAGTATGGCGGATCCGGAAACAGGAATTTCACGGTGGGTGATTCCATCTTTCACTGTCATCTGTATCCGCACTTCGCACAAGGTATGTGGGAGTTATGGCGCAGTCATGATGTCTTTGAAAATGGAACAAAAGGTTTGTTTGATGCCAGCAAACCCATCGGCAAACAGAATCATCCGGGTATGCGTAACCTGCCCGATGCAGAAATTGCCGACGGCACACCCAATCCTGCTGTCGTACCTTTGCCAAGGACACCCATGCCGCCCATGCCGAGTGTGGAATTTCGTGGTTATCCATTTTATATCGCAGGCCAGGCAGGGCACCGTCCACCACAACCCCCCCTTGATCTCGATGATCAACCGGATGCAACGACACTGCAACGTCATATCATCACTGACGGCATTCTCAAATCAGTTGCCGAAGCCGTCGATGCGATGAGTACTCCACCCGCAACCCCGGCTTGTAATTCCGATCTGGGGTCGAAAGAAGATCTTTACGACAAGGGTCGACGCGATTCCGCCTGTATCGCAAAATCGGTGCGTAAGCAAAATGACAATCCAGGGTTTATTTCGCTGGCAAAAGAATTGGATACCGCAAACATCATGATGTTGCCACATGATGGAACTGCCGTTGAGAAAACTGCGATGAAATTTCATGAAGGTGAACTGGTCGTCAACGGTTCCAAAGCGGTGAATAAACTATCGCCATTTCATTTTGATTCACGTGGTTATCCTACGTGTGATTCATCGGGAAATTGTGATCAATCCTCGCAGCGCGTTCTATTTCAAGTCAATGGCAGGGCACCGCAACCAGGGGCTCCGTATTCAGATCCTTGCCCCGGCAGTTTCTACGATGCTGGTGGTAAAGAACATGCTATGCAAACCCGTCACTACCGGGCTGCTTATATTCAGTTCGACATGCAGGTCAACAAAGAAGGCTGGCATGATCCGCAAGCACGTATTGCCATACTGGAGCAAGATATAAAAGGCACATTGGATAGAACGCGTCCGACCGAACCGCTTTTCTTCCGGGCAAAGTCGGGGGAATGCATACAGTTTGCGGCTACCAATCTGGTGCCCAGCAATCTGAATCTGGATGATTTTCAGGTTTTTTCGCCAACCGATGTCATTGGGCAACATATCCATCTGGTCAAGTTTGATGTTACGTCTTCTGATGGTTCCGGTAATGGATGGAATTATGAGGATGGTACCTTGGCTGCTGATGAGATTCGTGAGCGGATTGTTGCCTACAACAGGTTTTCCAATAAAAAGGTACTGAAACCGAAAACGCATGCGATGTTCAAGAAAGGCGGTGCGATGGCAGGAGATCGACGTGGCTATTGCAGCGATATGGGCGGTCGCGATGATGACCCGATCGATCATCCATGGTGTGGGGCACAAACCACCTTGCAGCGTTGGTGGGCTGACCCGCTGCTTAACAAGCCTGCAGGTGAAGACGGTGCCCGTGACAGAACCATACGTACCGTTTTTACCCACGATCATTTTGGTCCCAGTTCGCACCAGCATCACGGTTTGTATGCGGCACTGGTGGTTGAGCCAACCAACTCCAAATGGACATTTTTGGATGGAAAGGCGATGGGGGGAGCGGATAAAGACGGAAAACCCGCTCGGTTGCGCGCTGATGGCGGTCCCACTGCTTATGCGGCAAATGTGACCGTGTATAAGGATGGCGTGCCGTGTATCGATAAGGATTCAAATAATCTGCATTGCAATTCCAAGAACAGTGAAATAGGTGAAATCGATACGGAACGTACGGCTCGGGAATTCAATCTGGCTTTTGCCGATTTTGCAATTGTCTACGATAAACACAATCGACCGATCAACCCTCCTAACCGGATTGACCATGATCTACCGTTGTCGACCCTAGGCGGTTCAATCCCGACGCCGGAGGCGATTTCTGCTAGCGATCCAGGTACACAGCTCATTAACTATCGAAATGAACCGATTCCTCTGCGTATTGCTGAACGTGACAAGAATGGATTTACGTCGAGACAGAAAGCAGGCGCCAGGGGTGACATGGCCAATGTATTCAGCTCGGCAATCCATGCTGGTCAAGGCAAGCAGGGGATATTCAAAAAAAGGAAGGGAGAATCAAAACAC
>JAAEXZ010000074.1 GCA_017879645.1 Nitrosomonas sp. | reverse complement strand
AGCAACGGCGTCATCTTGCAGGAGAATGGCCGGCCAGAGTCGGTCAGCGGTGCGGGTGATGTCAATGGCGATGGCTTCGATGATCTGATTGTAGGTGCACCTAACTCCAATCCGAACGGAGATGATGCAGGTTCAAGCTATATCATTTTTGGCAGCAGCGATTTTGGCAAAGGCGGTGGTGGTGGCAAACTGCCGGAAATCACCGGTACATCTGATGACGACACACTCAAAGGCAGCGAAGCCGCAGAGCATTTCATCGCCGGAGAAGGCAATGACAACCTGCTCGGTTTTGGCGGTGCGGATATTTTCGATGCCGGAGCGGGGGACGATGCGATCCGCATCGGCGATCTGACGTTTGCCTCGATCGATGGCGGTGACGGCAACGATGCGCTGCATCTGGCCGGTTCCGGCATGAATCTCGATCTCTCAGTCTTGGGCGATAAAATCCATAACATCGAAACCATCTGTCTGTACGGTCGTGGCGACAACACGCTGACGCTGACTGCCGAGTCGCTGCTCGATCTTTCCAGTTCCACCAACACCCTCAAAGTTCACGGTAACAGCGGTGACTATATTGCGTTGCAGGATGGCGGTTGGGTCGATGGTGGCAGCCAGGGGTTTTATCACACTTATACCCACGACGACGCGGTACTGCTGGTGGGGGCGAATGTCACGGTGGAGTTGGTGTAGCGGATCGAAGCAGTGCCTTTTTCGGTTTAATCCTGATTCAAAAATAATTTCTGGGGAGAATACATCATGGCGATACAGGATTTCAATTTGATTAATCTCAATGGTGGTAACGGTTTTCGTCTGAATGGAGTGAGTACTCATGATCGTTCAGCTCGATCGGTTAACAATGCTGGTGATGTTAATGGCGATGGTTTTGATGATGTGATAATTGGTGCGCCTAGTGCTGATCCGCATGGTGAAGCCTCTGGTTCCAGTTATGTATTATTTGGCAAAGCAGATGGATTTGATGCGCAGATCAATTTGTCCGGTTTGGATGGTAATAATGGTTTTCGCCTGGACGGAGCCAATGAGAATGATGTTTCGGGGCTTTTCGTCAGTACTGCTGGGGATGTGAATGGTGATGGTTTTGATGATGTGATTATTAGTGCAAATGGAGCGGATCCGAATGGCACTGACTCTGGTTCCAGTTATGTTGTGTTTGGCAAGGCGGGTGGTTTTGCTGCAACACTGGAATTGTCGTCTCTGGATGGCAGCAATGGATTTAGATTGGATGGGGAAAATCCTCATGATTATGCCGGGACTGTCAGTTCCGCTGGCGATATCAATGGCGATGGCTTTGCTGACCTGGTCATCGGTGTCTCCGGAACTGACACAAATGGCAATGCTTCCGGCTCAAGCTATATAGTGTTTGGCAAGGGATCGAATTTCGATGCCGTGCTGGACCTGACTAATCTGGATGGACGCAATGGATTCCGGCTGGTGGGGTCGTTATACGATCAATTGGGCCATAGTGTCAGCAGTGCCGGGGATGTCAATGGCGATGGTTTTGACGATGTCATTATGGGAGCCGAAGGATATAGCTTCAGTTATGTTTTATTTGGTAAAGCAAACGGATTTGCTGCAACTATGGATTTGTCGAGCCTGGATGGACATGATGGTTTTCGTCTGGATGGTGCAGGTACTTCGGTTAGTAGCGTCGGTGATGTCAATGGAGATGGATTCGATGATGTCATAGTTACAGGCGTGAATATCACAAATGCTTCAGGCTCGTGCTATGTCATCTTTGGCAGCAATACGGGTTTTGATGCCACACTGGATGTATCTGACCTGGATGGCAGCAATGGATTCCGTCTGGATGGAGAAAACGCTGATTTTGGATTGGGTTGGACTGTCAGTGATGCTGGAGATATCAACGGTGATGGTATAGATGATCTGCTCATTGGAGCACCAATTTCTGGTATTTATCATGAAGATTCAGGGACCAGCTATGTAGTGTTGGGTAGAACATCGGGTTTCGATGCACAGATCGATCTGTCCGATTTGAATGGTCGCAACGGTTTTCGTCTGAATGGTGAAAATCTGGGGGATTATGCAGGTTCTTCAGTCAGTGGCGCTGGCGATGTCAATAACGATGGTTTCGACGATTTGATCATTGGAACTGATATTACTGATGGAGGTACTGGTTCAAGTTATGTCATTTTTGGCAGTGCGGATGTGACAGGTAATCAGTCATTGACCGAGATTGCAGGCACTGCAGCAGCCGATCACTTGCAGGGAACGACCGCTGCGGAATATCTGAGTGCCGGGGCGGACGATGACATGCTGGCAGGGGGCGGCGGGGCTGACAAGTTTGATGGTGGAGAAGGGGATGATGTCATCAGTTTGGCTGATCTCGATTTTGCAGCGATTGATGGAGGGGCAGGCAACGATACGCTCCAGTTGTCGGGAAGTGGCATGAATCTGGATTTCACACAACTGAAGGATCAGATTCATCATGTTGAGAATATCGATTTGTATGGCAAGGGAGATAATTCCCTGACATTGACTGCCGATTCCGTACCGAACTTCACCGAAGTTTTTGGTGGCTCCGGTGAAATACTTGGCGGTTTCAGTAGCCTCACTATTCAGGGGAGTCAGGGAGACCGTGTTCGCATACTTGATGCCAATTGGGTCGATGTCGGTGTTGACGATGGTTATCATACTTATAAGAGTTTGAAAGGCACCTTGCACGTACGAGAGGATGTGCAAGTCGATTTTGTTCAAGGGGTTGAGCATAGCTTTAATCTCGCCAGCTTGGATGGCACCAATGGATTCCGGTTGGATGGCGAGAATATCGATGATCGTTTTGGTAATTCAGTCAGCGATGCCGGAGATGTCAATGGCGATGGTTTCGACGATGTGATTGTTTCTGCTCCAGGCGTCAAGTCGCATGGTAATCCTGTGGGTTCCAGTTACGTGGTGTTTGGGCGGGTGTCGGGGTTTGATGCAAATATCAGTGTGTCGGGCCTGGATGGCAGTAATGGTTTTCGACTGGATGGATCAAGCGGTCAAGTCAGCAGTGCAGGAGACATCAACGGCGATGGCTTTGGAGATGTGATTATTGGTGCCGGGGATGATCACCAAAATGGTTCTGATTCCGGTATCAGTCACGTAGTATTCGGCAAGGCTTCGGGTTTCGATCCAAGTATGAATTTGTCCAGTCTGGATGGTAACAATGGCTTTCATCTGGATGGTCCAAGCACTTCGGTAAGTAGTGCAGGGGATATCAACGGTGACGGGGTAGACGATTTGATTGTCGGCGGTTTGAAGCTTGACTCAAATGGTCATTCCATTGGCTCCAGTAGCTATATCGTATTTGGCAAGAACTCTGGTTTCACTGCAAGTATCGATTTATCCGGTCTGAATGGTAACGATGGTTTTCGGCTGGATGGTTCAAGCGGTCCGGTCAGTAGTGCCGGAGACGTCAACGGCGATGGCATTGCCGACCTGATCATTGGGGCACCGAATGCTGATTCCAATGCTGGCGATTCCGGATCGTCTTATATTGTTTTTGGTAAAGCTTCAGGTTTCGGTGCTCAGATGGATTTGTCGAGTCTGAATGGACACAACGGTTTTCGTCTGGATGGCGAGAATAAAGATGATTTGTCAGGCAGTTCGGTCAGTGATGCTGGCGATATCAATGGCGATGGTTTTGACGATGTGATTATTGGAGCCACAGGTGCCGATTTTGGTGGCGAACATTCGGGTTCCAGCTATGTGGTATTTGGGCATGCACTGGGATTCGATGCAGCGATTGATCTATCCAGCCTGGATGGCAGAAATGGTTTCCGTCTGGATAGCAAAGAGGCATTTAATTATTCTGGGGGATCGGTCAGTGGAGCTGGTGATATTAATGGCGATGGGTATGATGATCTCATTATCGGATCGTCTACCGATTATTTTCTGTCTCACAGTTACGTCATATTTGGCAAAGCTTCCGGGTTTGATGCGCAAATCAGTCTGAACAACCTAACGTCAGATGGATTTCGTCTGGATGATGACAATCCGATGATATTTGGTTCGTCTGTTAGCGGTGCCGGTGATATCAACGGTGATGGATTGGACGATCTGGTCGTCGGGGCTCCCAAAAGTGTGTCTGGCTCAGAATATTATACGGCCGGTAGAAGTTACGTCATTTTCGGCAGCCGCGATTTCGGTAGTGGTGGAGGCGGAAGTGAATTACCAGAGATCGTCGGAACAGACGATGCCGACACGCTGAAAGGCAGCGAAGCTGCAGAACATTTCATTGCAGGAGATGGTAACGACAACCTGCTCGGTCGTGGTGGGGCAGATGTTTTCGATGCCGGAGCGGGCGACGATGCCATCCGCATCGGCGATCTGACGTTTGCCTCCATCGATGGCGGTGACGGCAACGATGCGCTGCATCTGGCCGGTTCCGGCATGAATCTCGATCTCTCGGTCTTGGGCGATCAAATCCACAACATTGAAACCATTTGTCTGTACGGTCGTGGCGACAACACGCTGACGCTAACCGCCGAGTCGCTGCTTGATCTTTCCAGTTCTACCGACACCCTCAAAGTCCACGGCAACAGCGGCGACCATATCGTCGTGCAGGATGATGGCTGGGTCGACGGTGGCAACCAGGGTTTTTATCACACTTATACCCACGACGATGCGGTGCTGCTGGTGGGGGCGAATGTTGCGGTAGAGTTTGCATAGTTTGGCGAGAACCGATCTTTTTCATTTTCAACGAACCAGAATCAGCCCCGTGGCAAAACCACGGGGAATCGCAAGTTCATAACTTTTCTTGGAGGAATGAATCATGAGTGCATCGGTTTTTGATTTGTCGAGTTTGAATGGCAGTAATGGCTTTCGTCTGGATGGTGAGCATGCGTATGACGAATCAGGTCGTTCAGTGAGTAGTGCTGGCGATGTCAATGGCGATGGGTTTGACGATGTAATCGTGGGAGCTATACATGCCAGTGCAAACGGTTTTTGGACAGGCTCTAGCTATGTAGTGTTTGGTAGAGCCTCGGGATTCGATGCGCAGGTGAATTTATCCAGTCTGGATGGCAACAGCGGATTTCGTCTAAATGGTGAGAGTAGCTATGACTATTCAGGTTCTACAGTGAGTGGTGCCGGTGATATTAATGGTGATGGTTTTGACGATGTGATCGTGGGTGCATTTGGTGGCGATTCAAACGGTTCTACATCTGGATCGAGCTATGTGATGTTTGGTAAAGCTTCGGGATTTGGTGCGCAGGTGAATTTATCCAGTCTGGATGGCAACAGTGGATTTCGTCTGAATGGTGAGAGTAGCTATGACTATTCAGGTTTTTCAGTGAGTGGTGCCGGTGATATTAACGGTGGTGGTTTTGACGATGTGATCGTGGGTGCATTTGTTGGCGATTCAAGCGGTTCTACATCTGGATCGAGCTATGTGGTGTTTGGTAAGGCATCGGGATTCGATGCGCAGATGGATTTATCGAGTCTGGATGGTAGCAATGGATTTCGACTAGATGGTGAGAATGCGTATGACGAATCAGGTTTTTCAGTGAGTGGTGCCGGTGATATTAACGGTGATGGTTTTGACGATGTGATCGTGGGTGCTTACAGAGCAGATTCAAATGGTGATTATTCCGGCTCGAGCTATGTGGTGTTTGGCAGCCGTGATTTTGAAAGTGGTGGCGGTGGTGAACTACCTGAAATCAGGGGTACGGAAGGCAACGACACCCTCAAAGGCAGCGAAGAAGCAGAACATTTCATCGCCGGTGAGGGCAACGACAATCTGCTTGGTCTTGGTAACGCGGATATTTTTGATGCCGGGGCGGGCGACGATGCCATCCGCATCGGCGATTTGACGTTTGCCGACGGCAACGATGCGCTGCATCTGGCCGGTTCCGGCATGAATCTCGATCTCACCGCTCTTGGTGATCGCATTCACGATATCGAAACCATCTGTCTGTATGGTTGCGGCGACAACACGCTGACACTGACTGCCGAAACCTTGCTTTCTCTCTCCGATTCAACCAGCACCCTCAAAGTCCACGGCAACAGCGGCGACCATATTGCGTTGCAGGATAGCGGCTGGGTCGATGGTGGCAGTCAGGGTTTTTATCACGCCTATACCCACGACGATGCGGTGCTGCTGGTGGGGGCAAATTTGACGATCGAGTTTGTGTAGAGAGAGGAATTGGTCTTGCCGCTGCTAATAAATTGATTAATAAATTCTTATGGAGAAATCGATTATGGCAATCCCGATAATTAATGTATCCATTCTCAATGGTAGCAATGGGTTTCGTTTGGATGGAGAACCCGGTTTTGAATTTGGCCGCTCGGGAAGATCAGTCAGTGGCGCCGGGGATATCAATGGTGATGGTTTTGAAGACGTGATGGTCGGTGCTTATTATGCTTATCCTGATAGCTTTCCCGAGGGCTATGCTTATGTCGTATTTGGAAAAGCATCAGGTTTTAATGCGGTGGAAAGTTTAGCTGATCTGGACGGTGATAATGGTTTCCATTTTTCGGATAGATCTTTCTCAAGCCCATTTTTAGTCAGTGATGCAGGTGATATGAATGGCGATGGTTTCGATGATGTAATTATTGGGGCCAAGGGTTTTTATGACTATTATGCTGATCCAAAGGACTATCCAGGTACTATGTATGTGGTGTTTGGACGAAATTCCGGTTTTGCTGCGGATACAAATTTGTCTGCTCTAGATGGCAGCGACGGGTTTCGGCTGAATGTAGTGGGTGAAGGGCAAAGTGTTTCAGTCGGTAGTGCAGGAGACATCAATGGCGACGGGGTTGATGATGTAATTGTAGGCGACAGTTATAACGGCTATGTCGTATTTGGCCAGGCTACCGGTTTTGATGCACTAATGGAGTTGTCCAGCTTAAATGGCAGCAATGGTTTTCGCATCGGCGGGGCATGGGGGAAGGACGCGGGAGATATCAACGGTGACGGTTTTTCTGATTTGATTATCAATGAGGGCCGGCATTCCAACGCTGCGGTGTTGTTTGGTAGGGCTTCCGGTTTTACTGCCACGATCGATTTAACTGGCTTAGATGGCAATAACGGTTTTCGTGTTGATAATGCGTCAGGAGAGGATCGATCGGGCTATTCTGTCAGCAGCGCCGGTGATTTTAACGGTGATGGTTTTAACGACTTAATTATTGGCGCGCCCTATGCCGAGCCAAATGGCGATAGATCTGGTGCCACTTATGTAGTATTTGGCAAGACTTCCGGTTTCCCTGCCACATTGGACTTATCGAACCTTGATCGTAATAGCGGCATTCGCTTGGATGGATGGGGAGAGGGAGATTTCTCTGGCGCTTCAGTTGGCGGCGCTGTAGATATCAACAACGACGGTTTTGATGATGTGATTATCGGCATCCCTGAAAAGGATGCCATTTATGTATTATTCGGCAGAGTATCCGGTTTTGATGCAGCTTTGGATTTGTCCAGCGTAGACGGTGAGGATGGGTTTCGTTTGGAAGGACTGGGTGGTGGAGCTAATCCGGTCAGCGACGCCGGAGATGTGAATAATGACGGGATTGACGATTTGATTGTGGGTGCTCCTGGTATTGGGCGGAGCGGTGCCAGTTATGTCCTGTTTGGGGGAAGTTTTTTCAATGAAGCCGTGTACCGAGGTACTTCCGGAAATGATTCTCTGGTAGGTACGATCCTGGCAGAGCGATTTGAAGCAGGTGATGGTGATGATCACATGAATGGTTTGGGTGGTGCCGACATATTTTATGGTGGTGCCGGTGACGATACCATCACCGTGGCTGATTTTGACTTTCTACAGGTGGATGGCGGTGCGGGTAATGACACGCTGAAATTGGTAGGGAGCGGTTTGGATCTGAATTTGGCCGACTTCCATGAAACGCTCGATGGTCTTGAAACTTTTGACATGACCAATAATGGTAATAATACCTTGATGTTGACGCTAGCAGATCTGCTTAATCTGTCAGACACTGCCCACATTTTCACTGTCGATGGCGATAAGGGTGATCATGTGGTTGGATTGTCGGAAGGTTGGAAATCTGCTGGTCTCGAAGGTGATTATCGTCTTTTTATCAATGGCGAGATAATACTAAGGGTAAATAGGGTTGTTGATACAGATGGTCCGAGAGAAATAGGGGCTATCAATTTAACTGATCTTGATGGCAAAAATGGTTTTCGTCTGGATGGTGCTGCAGCATATGATTTAGCGGGGGATTCAGTCAGTAATGCAGGGGATATCAATGGCGATGGTTTTGATGATGTAATTATTGGTGCATCAGGTGCAGATTCGAATGGCGGCCGTTTCGGTTCCAGTTATGTTGTATTCGGAAAGGCGGCAGGTTTTGGCGCTGCTATGGATTTATCCACTCTTGACGGTAGTAATGGTTTTCGCTTAGATGGTGCGAGTATTCCTGTCAGTAACGCAGGAGACGTCAATGGTGATGGCTTTGATGATGTGATTATAGGTGCGTTTAAGGCAGATCCAAACGGCGATCGCTCCGGTTCCAGTTATGTGGTGTTTGGCAAAGGGAGTAGTTTTGATGCCAGTATGGACTTGTCGAGTTTGGATGGCAATAACGGTTTTCGTTTGGATGGAGCAGAATCCTTTGATTACTCGGGCATATCGGTCAGCAGAGCAGGGGATGTCAATGGTGACGGATTTGACGATTTAGTCGTTGGCGGTCGGAGATTTAATGATGGCAATTCTGCTTCGGTCGCTATTGATTATGTAGTGTTTGGTAAAGCATCTGGATTTAGTCCTACCTTTAACCTTTCCAATCTTGATGGTAGTAACGGTTTTCGTCTGGATATCAATACAGATAACGCTGCAACTACATCGGTCAGCAGTGCAGGCGATATGAATGGCGATGGCTATGATGATGTGTTCGTTAGCATTCTCTTTCCATCGACCTATGGAAGTGCCATAGCTGATGCCGCAAGTTATGTGGTATTCGGACGAGCTTCCGGTTTTGATGCTGCGGTAAATTTGTCCGGTTTAGATGGCAATGACGGTTTCTCTGTAACAGGAGCGGGTACAAATACCTATGATAGTGGAGCTCTTGTAGTTAGCGATGCAGGGGATATCAATGGCGATGGTTTTGACGATGTGGTCATTGGTGCTTCCAGAACTTGGAACAACGGCTATTTTTCCGGTTCCAGTTACGTGGTGTATGGTAAGGCTGCAGGTTTTGCTGCTACGCTTGATTTATCTAGCCTCGATGGTAAGAATGGCTTTCGTCTGGATGGCGTGATGAGAAGAGACTATTTGGGCCAGTCAGTTAGCAATGCCGGAGATGTTAACGGTGATGGTTTTGATGACTTGCTCGTCGGTGCGCCTTATGCTGATTCGGATGGAGTCTTTTTTAGTAACCTGGGCTCCAGTTATGTCGTGTTTGGACGTGCTTCCGGTTTTAGTGCTGTAATGGATCTAACTAAAATAGATGGTGAAAGTATTCTCCGATTAGATGGGGCAGTGGGTAATCGATCAGGCGCTTCAGTGAGTGGTGCTGGAGATCTGAATGACGATGGGTTTGATGATTTGATAATTGGTTGGCGTGAAGCGGAACACAACGGCAGGCTTTCCGGTTCCAGTTACGTGATATTCGGTCGCAGCGACTTTGGCGGCAGTCAATTACCTACGATTCCAGGCACACCCAGCGACGACGTACTGCGCGGCACCTCAGCCGCAGAAATCTTTGAAGCTGGAGATGGCAACGACAACCTGCTCGGTCGTGGTGGGGCAGATGTTTTCGATGCCGGAGTGGGCGACGATGCCATCCGCATCGGCGATCTGACGTTTGCTTCCGTTGATGGCGGCGAGGGCAGCGATGCGTTGCATCTGGCTGGTTCCGGTATGAATCTCGATCTCTCAGTCTTGGGTGATCAAATCCACAATATCGAAACCATCTGTCTGTACGGTCGTGGTGACAACATGCTGACACTGACTGCCGAGTCGCTGCTCGATCTTTCCAGTTCCACCAATACCCTTAAAGTTCACGGCAACAGCGGCGACCATATTGCGTTGCAGGATAGCGGTTGGGTCGATGGTGGCAGTCACGGTTTTTATCACACTTACACCCACGATGATGCCGTGCTGCTGGTGGGGGCGAATGTTGCGGTGGACTTTGTTTAACTGATTAAGGCAGTGGCTTTTTCGGTTGTATCCTGATTAAAAAATAATTTCTGGGGAGAATGCATCATGGCAATACAAGATTTTAATGTAACCGATCTCGATGGTAGCAATGGCTTCGGTTTAGATGGTTTCAACAATTCGGTCAGTGACGCTGGGGATGTCAACGGGGATGGTTTTGCAGATGTCATCGTCGGAAATCGACACGGTTATGTGTTATTCGGCCAAGCCTCGGGTTTTGGCGCCCGGGTCGACTTGTCCGGTTTGAATGGGAGCAATGGTTTCCGTCTCGAAGGAACCGAAGACGGTTACGATAATGTGGTCAGCAGCGCCGGTGACGTCAATGGCGATGGTTTCGATGATGTGATTATGGGTGATTCTCATGCCGATTCGAATGGAGAGGATTCCGGCTCCAGTTACGTCGTATTCGGTAAGGCCACGGGATTCGATGCCAGTGTGCAACTGTCCAGTCTGGATGGTAGCGATGGTTTTCGTCTGGATGGTGCGCATGCGAATGATGTATCCGGGAAATCGGTCGGCAGCGCAGGGGATGTCAATGGCGATGGTTTCGATGACTTGATCATAGGTGCAATCGGAGCCGAATCGAATGGCTCAGATTCGGGTTCGAGTTATGTGGTGTTTGGCAAGGCCACGGGATTCGATGCGCAGTTCGACTTGTCCGGTTTGAATGGGAGCAATGGATTTCGTATCGATGGGGCGGCGTTATACGATTATTCTGGTTTCTCGGTCAGTAACGCAGGGGATGTCAATGGTGATGGATTCGATGATGTCATCGTTGGTTCACCCTATGCTGATTTCAACGGTAATCAATCCGGTTCCAGCTATGTGATATTTGGCAAGGCATCCGGATTCGATGCGCAGCTCGATTTGTCCAGTCTGAATGGTAGCAATGGCTTTCGACTGGATGGCGAACTGGGTGATGACAGATCAGGACAATCTGTAAGCAGTGCCGGTGATGTCAACGGCGATGGATTTGCAGATGTGATTGTCGGCGCACACTGGGCCAATCCAAACGGCCAGTTTTCGGGTGCCAGTTATGTCGTGTTTGGCAAGGCATCCGGATTCAATGCGCAGATCGACTTGTCCAGTCTCAATGGCCAGAACGGATTTCGCCTGGACGGTGACGACGCATTGGATCATGCCGGTGCTTCGGTGAGCAGTGCCGGTGATGTCAATGGCGATGGTCTGGACGATCTGATCGTCGGCGCATTCGGAACGAGCGTTTATAATTCTTTTGCCGGATCCAGTTATGTGGTGTTTGGCAAGCAATCCGGATTCGCTGCGCATATCCAGTTGTCGGATATCGATGGCCAGAATGGTATCCGTCTGGATAGCCCCTATTTTTTCGATGAACTGGGGCAATCGGTCAGTGGTGCCGGTGATATCGATCACGATGGTTTTGACGATGTGATAGTCGACGCCCAGAGCGCCAGTTATGTCATTTTCGGTGGACCCGACATCGCGGGTAGTGCAGCGCTGATACCAATCGAAGGCACCGTTGCAGATGATCACTTGCAGGGTACCCAGGCTGCCGAATATATCAACGGCGATGCCGGAAATGACACGCTGACCGGAGGCGGAGGCGCCGACAAGCTGAATGCCGGAGAGGGGGATGACGCCATCGTTATCGCCGATCCGGGTTTTGCCGCCATCGATGGCGGAGCCGGGGAAAACACGCTGGCGTTCCAGGGAAGTAATCTGGATCTGGCACAGAATTTCAACCGGATTCATCATATCCAACGCTTTAATTTGCAGGGTAATGGCGATAATGCGTTGGCTTTAACGCAAGATGCGCTCTCGCAGATAAACGATCCGGGGCTCAGTACTACGACAACCATCCTCGGCGATAGCGGTGATCGTGTCGTGCTGCTCGATAGAAACTGGAGTGACTCCGGGGTAGCCAATGGTTATCACAGCTATTTTCATGTTTCTGGTTCGCGACTGGAAGTGCAGGAGTCGGTTACTGTCGATTTGGTGGGGTCGAAATCCGATATACAGGTGTCCCAACTGGATGGGAGTAACGGTTTTAGCATCAATCTCGGTGGAGCGGTCAGTAACGCCGACGATGTCAATGGCGATGGCATCGACGATGTGATTCTGGGCAATTTTCTTAACGATTTCAATGGCAGCAATTCCGGTTCCGGTTATGTGGTGTTTGGTAAAACCTCGGGATTCGATGCCCATGTCGACTTGTCGAGTCTGGATGGTAGCAATGGCTTCCGCCTGGATGGTGTGAAAGAAGAGGATTTCGCAGGGATATCGGTCAATGCGGCCGGCGATGTCAATAACGATGGTTTTGGGGATCTCATCATTGGCGCTTCAAACGCCGACCCAAATGGTGTCGCTTCAGGTTCCAGCTATGTGGTATTTGGTAAGGCATCCGGATTCGATGCGTCTATCAATTTATCCAGTTTGGATGGGCAGAACGGATTCCGTCTGGATGGCGTGAATGCTTATGATGGATCCGGTTTATCTGTCAGCGATGCCGGGGATGTCAATGGCGATGGGTTTGGCGATGTAATCGTTGAAACCAACGGTGTTTCCAGTTATGTGGTGTTTGGCAAGGCCGGTGGATTTGATGACCATCTCGACTTATCGGCTCTGGATGGCAGTGATGGCTTTCGTTTCGACAGGGAAGGCGGAGATATCTTTGGCCATGCTGTCAGTGGCGCCGGGGATGTCAATGGCGATGGTTTCGATGATGTGATCGTTGGCGATCGTTATGGTGGCTCATTCGATGGTACGTATTCCGGGACCAGTTATGTGGTGTTTGGGCGGGCGACGGGTTTCGATGCGCATATCGATTCGTCCAGTCTGGATGGCAAAAATGGTTTCCGCATGAGAGGGGTTGATAGTAATGATGATACTGGTGGATCGGTGAGTAGCGCCGGAGATATCAACGGCGATGGTTTTGATGATGTGATTGTGGGGGCAGACGGAGCTGGTGGTTCTTATGATAGTGGAGCCAGTTATGTGGTATTCGGCAAAGCATCGGGTTTCGATGCGCAGATCGATTTATCCGAGCTGAATGGTAGCGATGGTTTTCGTCTCGAGGGTGAAAAATTTTTCACCTCTTTCGGCCACTCGGTCAGTAGCGCCGGAGATATCAATGGTGATGGTTTCGACGATCTGATCATCGGTACTTCAAGCGATTACGGTTATGGTCATTTTTATTCATCGACTCCCAGTTATGTGGTATTTGGCAAGGCTTCGGGATTCGATGCCATTTTGAGTATGGACGATCTCGATAGTGATGCAGGTTTTCGTATCGACAACGGCAATCAAAAAGACTTACTGGGTTCGACTGTGAGCGGTGCCGGGGATATCAATGACGATGGACTGGACGATCTAATCCTTAATGCACCGGAATCCGGTTTGAGTTATGTCATTTTTGGCAGCCACGATTTTG
Organism: Nitrosomonas sp.; assembly: GCA_017879645.1. Classification (GTDB taxonomy): domain Bacteria; phylum Pseudomonadota; class Gammaproteobacteria; order Burkholderiales; family Nitrosomonadaceae; genus Nitrosomonas. The sequence continues at coordinate 3,946 of JAAEXZ010000074.1, read as the reverse complement.
GTCATGGGGGAGGTGGTGGTGAACTGCCGGAAATCAAGGGTACGGAAGGTGACGACACGCTGAAAGGCAGCGAAGCCGCGGAACATTTCATCGCTGGTGAAGGCAATGACAACCTGCTCGGTCGTGGTGGGGCAGATGTGTTCGATGCCGGAGCGGGCAACGATGCCATCCGCATCGGCGATCTGACATTTGCCTCGATCGATGGCGGCGAGGGCAACGACGCACTGCATCTAGCCGGTTCCGGCATGAATCTCGACCTCACCACTTTGGGTGATCGCATTCACAACATCGAAACAATTTGTCTGTACGGTCGCGGCGACAACACGCTGACGCTGACTGCTGAAACCTTACTTTCTCTCTCTGATTCAACCGACACCCTCAAAGTCCACGGCAACAGTGGCGATCATATTGCGCTGCAGGATAGTGGCTGGGTCGATGGTGGCAGCCAGGGTTTTTATCACACTTACACCCACGACGATGCAGTGTTGCTGGTGGGGGCGAATATTACGGTGGAATTGGTATAGTGCTGACTTGGACTTCTTCATTTCGATCAATCAGATGTTGACGTTTTTTTCAGGGGAGAGGTAATCATGGCGATACAGGATTTCAACTTGATGAGTCTCAATGGGGAGAATGGGGTTAAGTTAAATGAGTATGGATATGATCATTTAAGTGTGATTAACAGTAACGCAGGCGATATCAATGGTGATGGTTTTGATGATGTAATTATTCAGGCTCGTACTTACAGATCACAAGATAATGACTTGTATTCCAGTTATGTGGTGTTTGGCAAAGCAGGTGGATTTGAAGTGAGCACGAATCTGTCCGATTTGGATGGAACCAACGGTTTTCGCCTCGAAGGGAAAAATGCTTTTGAATCTTATGGTATCGCCGCTACGAGTATAGGGGATATCAATGGTGATGGTTATATTGACTTGATAGTGACTCACGAATATTCCAGTCATGTCGTGTTTGGGAAGGCTTTAGGTTTTGACACTCAGATCGATTTATCGAATCTGGATGGCAGCAATGGATTTCATCTGATGGGTGAAATGGGCACTGACAGTTCGACAAAGATTGTAGGAGCTGGTGATGTCAATGGAGATGGTTTTGATGATGTGATCATTGGTGCTCCGAGTGCTGGGCTAAATGGTACTGGTTATGTGATTTTTGGAAAAGCATCGGGTTTTGATAAACAATTGGATTTATCTCATTTGGATGGTACGAACGGCTTCCGACTAGATGGAGATACTGCAGCAGGTAGATTTGGAACGTTGGTCAATAAGGCTGGTGATGTCAATGGAGATGGTTTTGATGATGTGATTATTGGTGCTCCGGGTGCTCCGAGTGCTGGGCTAAATGGTACTGGTTATGTGATTTTTGGAAAAGCATCGGGTTTTGATGAGCAAATGGACTTGTCTCTTCTGAACGGTATGAATGGCTTCCAGGTGGATGAGGATTCAGCATTGAGTTTCTTCAGCGAATTAGGTAGTGCTGGTGATGTCAATGGAGATGGTTTTGATGATGTGGTCATTGGAGTACCTTTCGCAAATTCCTATTCAGGTTCCAGTTATGTGTTGTTTGGAAAAGCTTCGGGATTCGATGCGCACATGGATTTATCGGATCTGGATGGCGGTAATGGATTTCGCCTCGACGGAGAAAGTGAATCCGATCAAGCAGGTGCTTCAGTCAGTGGCGTAGGCGATGTCAATGGAGATGGTTTAGATGATGTAATTATTGGTGCTTCAAATGTGAGTACCTATAGTTGGAGTTCCGGTGCCGCTTATGTCGTATTTGGCAGAGCGACAGGATTTGATGCACAGATCAAGCTTTCGAGCTTGGATACTCGTGAAGCGGTCCGGTTGAATGGCGAAAATTTGGCAAGAGAATTTGGTCGGACAGTCAGCAGTGCCGGTGATGTGAATGGTGACGGCTATAGTGATGTAATGGCTACGGCTCAGGCATATGACCAAATTAATGGTTCTCCCAGAAGTTATATCGTTTTTGGAGGATCCGATGTGACTGGGAATTTGGCATTGCCAGTAGTCAAGGGTACGAATGCAGACGATCATTTGCAAGGTACAGCCGTTGCGGAATATTTTAGTGGTGGAACGGGCAATGACACGCTTGTCGGAGGGGGAGGAGCAGACAGGTTTGATGGGGGCGAAGGCGATGATGTAATCAGCGTAACTGGTACAGGTTTCACGGTCATTGATGGTGGGGAGGGCGAGGATACATTGCGAATGTTGGGTAGCAACATGCACCTTGATCTTACTACGCGCCCCGACTTGCAGGTGCATCACGTTGAAACCATCGATTTGCGGGGTGACGGAGATAATAGCTTAACGCTGAATGTCAGTACATTACCCAACTTTAGTGTGGGCTACTCAACCAATAGCCTCACCATCATGGGTAATATCGGGGATCAGGTTACCGTAAATGATGCCCATTGGATTGACAAGGGGATTGTCGACGGCTATCACATTTATGAAAATAAAACGGATTTTTTCCTGGCACAGGAGGCTCTGCGTGTCCAGGAGGATGTAAAAGTTGATTTTAAACAAGGAGTCGCATTTTCATTTAACGTTGCCAATTTGGATGGCAGTAATGGATTCCAATTGGATAGTGAAAATAACTATGATCTTTTTGGTTTTTCCATCAGCAATGCGGGTGATGTCAACGGAGATGGTTTTGATGATGTGATTATTGCTGCGCCATTTGGTGTTGCCAGTTATGTGGTGTTTGGGCGGGCATCGGGATTCGATGCAAGCATGAGTTTATCCGGCTTGGATGGCAGCAATGGTTTCCGATTGATTGGAAACATTGACAAAGTTAGTGATGCCGGGGATGTCAATGGCGATGGATTCGATGATGTGATTGTCATGTCCTATGGTGAAGGGCATGTGGTGTTTGGTAAGGCATCGGGATTTGATGGGGAAATGGATTTATCGAATCTCAATGGGCGGAATGGCTTTCACACGGATGGTGAAATTGGTTTTTTTGCAGATTCTGTCAGTGGCGCCGGTGATGTTAACGGTGATGGTTTTGCTGATGTGATTGTTTCAGATTTTTCTACTAGCTATCTGGTGTTTGGTAAAGCGTCGAAATTCGATACAGATTTGGAGTTATCGGGCCTGAATGGTCGCAATGGTTTTCGTCTGAATCACCATTACCAATCAGCGACCGCCAGTAGTGCTGGGGATATCAATGGAGATGGTTTCGATGATGTGATCATCGGTTGTCAAGACGCTGGTAACAATGGAGTTCAATCGGGTTCCAGTTATGTGCTGTTTGGCAAAGTATCGGGATTTGATGCTGCAATAGACTTATCCAGTCTGGATGGTAGTAATGGTTTTCGTCTGGATGGGGAAAGTGTTGGTGATTCTTCAGGTTATTCCGTGAGTGATGCCGGCGATGTCAACGGTGATGGCTTTGATGATGTCATTATTGGTGCGCCACAAACATATTCCAATTATGCTTCTTCCGGTTCCTCTTATGTTGTTTTTGGGAAAGACTCAGGATTTGATGCTCATGTAGATTTGTCGAGTCTGGATGGAAGTAATGGCTTTCGTTTGGATGGAGAACGTATCAAGGATCAGTCGGGCTGGTCGGTCAGCAGTGCTGGTGATTTTAATGGCGATGGTTATGGCGATCTAATTATTGGATCGTATGCCCGTAATGATTATTCAGCTCAAAATTATGTGATATTCGGCAAAGCATCGGGATTTGCTGCACAAATCGATCTAGCCAATCTGCTTTCTGATGAAGGATTTCGCATTGAATCTGAGGCTCGGAATGAGTTTTTCGGTTGGAATGTCAGCGGTGGGGGTGATATCAATGGAGACGGACTGGACGATCTGATTATTGGTTCTCCTGAGGATGGATTGAATCCACAGATCGCCTATAACACCAATTATGTCATTTTTGGCAGCCGCAATTTTAGTGG
>JAAEXZ010000073.1 GCA_017879645.1 Nitrosomonas sp. | reverse complement strand
CTGGGGGACCGCAAGCAAAGGGACTGGTTTGTTGCCGGGGCGCTGGTGTTGCTGGGTGGAATCGTACTGGGATTGATATTGCCGCGCTTTGCTAAGCGCAGACATTCTCGGTATGACAGCTTCTGATGCGCGCCAGCGGAGGCAATCCGGAATGCTTTGAATGGTCTTGCAGAATCAGCACACTAGGATGCTGAACCAGGATGGAATAGCGATCCTTGCTACGTGATACCCAACCACGAACTTCCAGAGGTTGATTCAAATAGGTCTGTAGGTCTGGAAACAGGTGTAGGTGGGTATTGGCAATGCGAATATCCGTTTTGTCATTGAATATCAGTCGCGTATATTTCTTGGTTTTGGTCAGTGCCTTCGGCGTTCCGGTAAAGCGTTGCCAACCCTTGGTGTGGTCGGCAATCTGGGAAATGGGGTGAGGGCGGTATTGCTTCATCGACCATATCCCGAGTTGCTGGCGTTCGGCTTGCTGCTGAGCTTGTACGAGCTCATCGGTATAGCGTAAGTTGGGGGGAATGATGCTGACGATCGCCAGACCATTTTTCACCAGAGCCAGATTCAGATGTTGGCCATCCGTCAAAAACAGGTGCGCCAGCTGGCGTTTGTATTTGTCCTGTTTTTCCTGATCCAGTTCGATATAAACCCTGTTGCCATTTTTCAACTGGGATTGCAGCCATTGCTTGGCTTCTATGCCGCCAGCTTCCGCAACCTGTTGCCGGCTTTCGATCTCGGGCGTATTGATACCGAGCAAACGGATATGCCGGCCATTCTTCAGGATGACCGTATCGCCGTCATAAACCTTGCTCACTTCCTGAAGCTGGCGATGATTGCGATCAACGGTGATGATCTGTTGTGTTCGCGCAGTAGGCTTGTCGGTGTAGGTTATGCGACCCTGTTCATCGACCTCGCGATAGATTTCATTGGCACATCCTGTGGTTGTCGCACAACCAAACAGGAATAGACTGATGATGATATGGTATTTGCCAAGAAGCATGTTTTTCTGATAAAGGGTCTGTCAATCAGGTATCTGATTTCATTCTGCCATGGTCTGACAGATATGAAGTAAGACTGGAAAGCTGATAAAGGTAGCATATTTTACTTTTCGTATTCGATCCGACTCGGTTTTGAAGACGTACAAAGCGTGAAAGATTGTGAATTTTTTGTAGAGCCGATAGTTTTTTGGGTAAGATACGTATCTGCATCATCGCCGATGAAAACCTGAACTAGCGATTTTCCGATACAATCTCGCTGACAAAATAGGCTGGTGGTAATATCGACAGCATTCCGATTCCGTGTTGATCCATATTCCAAATCATCTTGTTGTGATCATATTAATTCCTTTAACTAAAAATCATTTGTTGTTCGTCGAATACATTCTGTGTTGAGCATGTCACCCAAAACATTGATTGAGGTCAATGACCTGAATTTTTCTTATGGTACTCGCGCCATTCTGAAGGGCATTGATATGTCCATGTCACGTGGCCAGGTCATAGCCATCATGGGGGGGAGCGGATCCGGAAAAACGACGCTGCTGCGACTGATCAGTGGAACATTGCGACCTACATCCGGCCACGTCCGGTTTGCTGGGGAAGTCGTGCACGAACTGGATCGCGATGCCCTGTTCAGCCTGCGTCGCAAGATGGGCATGCTGTTTCAGTTTGGCGCGTTATTTACGGACTTGTCGGTATTTGACAATGTGGCTTTCCAGATGCGCGAACATACAGCGCTACCGGAGTCGATGATCCGCGATCTGGTACTGATGAAATTGCATGCAGTCGGTTTGCGTGGAGCGCAGCACCTGATGCCTGCCGAACTATCGGGGGGCATGGCGCGTCGTGTGGCACTGGCGCGCTCGATTGCGCTGGATCCGATGCTGATCATGTATGACGAACCCTTTACCGGACTGGATCCAATTTCCCTGACCGTGATCGGTAACCTGATTCGCCGTCTGACCGATGTACTGGGCATGACTTCCATCGTGGTGACGCACGATGTGCAGGAATCGCTGAAAATCGTTGATTATGTGTATTTCATTGCCGATGGTGTCATCGCCGCCGAAGGCACACCGCAGCAGGTGCGTGACTCGGTAGCGCCATTTGTGCATCAGTTTGTGCACGGTGAGGAAGATGGGCCGGTGCCGTTTCACTATCCCGCGCCAACCTACCAGCAAGACTTGGATCTCGATCCGAAGGGGATGCCTGTTGTTTAAGCGGATCGTTAGCGGTATTCGGTCGATTGGTCACCGGGTCATCGAGAGTATCTGGCGGCTAGGGTTGGCAAGCCGTTTTTTCATGCTGGTGCTGCTCAAATCAGGCACCAGTTTTCGCCGTTTTGGTCTTGTCGTCCGCGAATTGTATTATTCCGGCGTATTGTCACTGATCATTATCGTCGTATCGGGGCTGTTTGTTGGTATGGTGCTGGGGTTGCAAGGCTACGAGACCCTGCAGAAATATGGTTCGGAATCTGCGGTGGGTACGCTGGTGGCCCTGTCACTGGTGCGTGAACTGGGACCGGTAGTGGCGGCTTTACTGTTCGCCAGTCGGGCAGGATCAGCGATCACTGCCGAAATCGGTCTGATGAAGGCGACGGAGCAACTGGAAGCCATGGCGCTAATGGCGGTCGATCCGATTGCCCGGATCGTGGCGCCGCGATTCTGGGCAGGCGTGATTTCGATGCCGTTGCTGGCAGCGATTTTTTCGGTTATGGGGATATATGGCGGACATCTGGTTACCGTGATTTTTATTGGTGTAGATGAGGGATCCTATTGGTCGCAAATGCAAAGTGCGGTGGATTTCCGTTTCGATATTCTCAATGGCTTCATCAAAAGCTGCTTTTTTGGTGTCGCAGTAACCGCGATCGCTGTTTTTGAAGGCTATAATGCCCCACCCACGGCTGAAGGGGTGTCCGGTGCAACGACACGCACTGTGGTGACGTCATCTCTGGTGATTCTGGGGCTCGATTTTATTTTGACCGCTTTCATGTTTAGAGGAGTGAGCTGATGCAGCGGACAGCACTGGATTTTTGGGTCGGATTGTTTGTGCTCATCGGTATTGCTGCAACGATGATACTGAGTATGAAAGTGGGCAATCTGAATGTTTACAATACTTCGCAGAACTATGTTCTGACAGGCCACTTCGAAAATATCGGCGGACTGAAGGTGCGGGCTCCGGTCAAAAGCGCTGGTGTCGTGGTGGGGCGTGTTACGGATATCCAGTTCAGCACACAAACCTACGACGCGGTGGTGACCATGAGTCTGGACAGCCGTTTTCCTTTTCCCAAGGATACCTTTGCCAGCATACTGACAGCGGGCTTGCTGGGAGAACAGTATATCGGTCTGGCCGCCGGAGGGGATGAGGCAATGCTGAAGGACGGCGATAAACTCATGAAAACCAATTCTGCCATGGTATTGGAAGAACTGATCGGACGCTTCTTGTTCGATAAGGCATCGCAAAGTGATTGATGCCTGTGCAAGGAGATTTGTGAAATGTCTGTTCATTGGTTTAGTATTGCATACTAGTTGAAAAATTTTTGATGGGGAAACAATGAAGAAATTGCTCGGAATCCTGTTATTCATACTATCCGGTTTGCTGGCAGTACCAGCGTGGTCATCTGACAAAGCGCCGGATCGTTTGGTGGATGAAACGGTTAAGGAAGTCATGAACATCATCCAGAAGGATGAAGAACTGAAGAATGGTAACAAGGAAAAAATGTTGGATCTGATCGAGACCAAGATTCTGCCTCATTTCAATTTTACCCACATGACGCAGTTGGCGATGGGACAGCATTGGTCTGCCGCTTCGCCGGATCAGCAGAAAAAACTGGTCGATGAATTCCGCACTTTGCTGGTGCGTACGTATTCGAATGCATTGCACATCTATCACGATGAAACCATCAAGGTCAATCCTGTCAAGAATCTGGACAACAAGACTGAAACCACCGTGCGTACCATCGTGATTCAGGGTAAAGGCAAGGAGCCGGTACCGATCGATTACAACATGGAAAAGAAACCGGATGGCTGGAAAGTTTTTGATGTAACCGTTGCCGGAGTCAGTCTGGTAACCAACTACCGGGGCACATTCAACAGCCAGGTTCGCAAGGGTGGCGTTGATGGACTGATCAAGTCCCTGTACGACAAGAATAAATCGCTGGAAGGCAAAAAATAATCCGTCCGTAAAAGTAGACTCCGTTTATTCATGATTCATTGCGAAGGAAATCGGATCATCGTGCAGGGTGAAGTGACCATTGACACGGTCGCGGAGTTAACCCGGTGCGGCATGGCGGTCCTGGATCACCCGCAGATGCAGGTCGATTTGAATGCGGTTACCGAAATGGATTCCACCATCATCAGTATGCTTCTGGAATGGTTGCGTGCCGCCGACCGTCAGGGTAACACACTACAGTTCGCCAATTTACCGGCAAGTCTCGAAAGTTTGATTCAACTCTATGGTGTTGCCGAGCTGATTCCGGTCGTATCGGGCCGTGATCTGCAAGGCAGCGCAGACTGATCGTCTTTTCCCCGGTTTAACACCGCACCATGTTGCCTGCTATCGAAGTCCAGCAAGTACGCAAGTGTTACGGCGCGCTTTGTGCTCTGACCGATATTGATCTAACTATCTATTCCGGCGAATTTTTTGCCCTGCTGGGGCCAAATGGTGCCGGCAAAACGACACTGATCAGCATCATTGCCGGACTGGCGCTGGCGGATAGCGGTCTGGTGAAAGTGATGGGATTCGATGTTATCCGGCAGTATCAGCAGTCGCGACGCAATCTGGGTGTCGTGCCTCAGGAACTGGTCTACGATCCCTTTTTTTCCGTTCGGGAAATTCTCAAAATTCAGTCCGGTTATTACGGTATTTCTGATAATGATGCCTGGATCGATGAAATTCTGGAGCGTCTGGATCTTGCCAGCAAGGCCGATGCCAATATGCGCGCGCTGTCGGGCGGTATGAAACGCCGCGTGCTGGTGGCGCAGGCGCTGGTGCACAAGCCGCCCGTGATCATACTCGACGAACCGACGGCGGGCGTGGATGTGGAATTGCGCCAGACGTTGTGGGCATTCATCCGGCAACTGAATCGGGATGGCCACACCATCATACTGACGACGCATTATCTGGAAGAAGCCGAGACCCTGTGCAATCGGGTCGCTGTGCTGAAAGCGGGGAAGCTGATAGCGCTTGATACTACAAACAACCTGGTCGGCAAGATGACTGATGGCAATGTGCTGCGGCTCAAACTTGACCCGGATGTGGTGCCACCCGGTTTGCAAGCGCTGCAAATCAGTCATGCCCATGGCGTCGCCGAGTTGCGTATCGAAAATTTCGAGCAGGTGGAGACGATCATTGCCGCAATGCGTGCCGCCAGGATTCATATTGTCGAGATGCAGTTGCAGCAACCTGATCTGGAAGATGTATTCGTGCATCTGCTAAGCAATCACCGCAAGGATGACGCATGACCGGTTTCCTGACGCTATTTTTCAAGGAATTACTGCGTTTCTGGAAGGTTTCTTTTCAGACCGTCGTTGCTCCCATGGTATCTACCTTGCTGTATCTGCTGATTTTTTATCATATATTGGAAGAGCGCATCGAGATCTATCCCGGCGTGGCGTATACGCTATTTCTGATTCCTGGTCTGGTGATGATGGCGGTGATTCAGAATGCTTTTGCCAATTCGTCTTCCAGTGTGATTCAGTCAAAGATCAGTGGCAATATCGTGTTCATCCTGTTGTCACCCCTATCCTATCGCGCTATTTTCTGTGCCTATGTGCTGGCATCGATCGTGCGTGGGTTGCTAGTTGGTCTGGGGGTATACTTGGTTACGCTGATTTTCTTTGAAGCGCCACTGCAACTTCCGATATGGGCATTACTGTTTGTCATTCTGGGCAGCGCCATGCTGGGCGCCTTGGGGCTGATTGCAGGGATCTGGTCGGACAAGTTCGATCAACTGGCGGCATTTCAGAATTTTATCATTTTACCCCTGACCTTTTTGTCCGGTGTATTTTATACCGTTCATTCGCTGCCGATGGGCTGGCAGTATCTGTCGCACCTCAATCCGTTTTTTTACATGATCGACGGTTTCCGGTATGGTTTCCTGGGTGTATCGGATATTTCTCCGTATATCAGCTTGCTGGTAGTGACGCTTTGCCTCGCGGTGCTATCCACGCTGGCCATTTACATGTTAAAAAGCGGTTACAAGTTAAGAACATAAATAGGTTTTCGTAACGACTCCAAGGAGAAAGTCATGCTATCAGCAACTACAGTAAAACAGTACATCGAGTCTTCGCTACCCTGCGAGCATGTCCAGGTCGAAGGTGACGATGGCCATCATTTCCATGCTGTGATCGTCAGCGCGGAATTCAAGGGCAAGAACATGGTGCAGCAGCACCAGTTGGTCTACAAATCGCTGGGTGATCGCATGAAACAGGAAATTCATGCGTTATCGATGAAAACGCTGACGCCCGAACAGTGGGCGCAGCATGCCTAGGAAAAGTTTGGGAAAAGAACGGGGCGAAGGCTGGACAAGGTGAATGTCAGTGAAAAAATGCAGCCATTTTCTGGAGTGTTCCAGGCTTTTATGACCAGGATAGTGGGTGGAGAGTTGTATGCTTTGAAGGATTGAGCTATTCGCTATAATCTCAATTTTAGAATTTGATCGGGAATTATTTTGTTTAGATTACTGGGCGCCATTGCAGGTTTTTTTGTTCTAGGCATACTGGGTGTATTGCTGGGGTTCATCGTGGGCAGCTTTATCGACCGTTTCAGGGCGTTTGGTCCGGGAGGGATGAATCCCTTCAATACGACCCGCCGTAAAACCGTTTTTCTCGAAACGGTTTTTATTCTGATGGGCAAGCTGGCTAAAGTCGATGGACGTGTTTCCGAAAGTGAAGTGTCTCACGTCGAGTTGTTCATGCACCGGCTAGGCATGAATCCCGATCAACGACTCAGGGCGATCGAACTGTTCAAACAGGGTGCGGCGCCCGATTACGACATTCACCCGCAGATCAATGAATTTCTGATGCTTTGTGGCTACGCCTCGAATCTGAAGCAGATGTTGCTGGTGTATCTGATCATCATGGGGTTGTCCGATGGTCACTTGAATGAAGCCGAGGAAGGTTTGCTGCGTGCGATTGCGGGTCGGCTGGGTTACAACGCGCCGACATTCGATCAGTTACTCGACATGGTGATGAATCAGACCCACTTTGCGGGTGGGCAGAGTACGTCTACCAATGCGCTCGAGGATGCCTACAAGGCACTGGGTGTCAGCAAGGATAGCAGCGATCAGGAAGTCAAGCGGGCTTACCGCAAGCTGATGAGTCAATATCATCCGGACAAGTTGATGGGGCAAGGCGTGCCGGAGGAAATGATCGCCGTGGCGACTGAGCAGGCCAAGGAGGTCCAGACTGCTTACGACCTGATTAAAAAGCACCGTGAACAGGGGCGTGCCACTGCCTGATTCCGCTGTCATTTTAAATTGTTTACCGATCCAATGAAACCTTTGCTTTATAGCTTCCGCCGTTGCCCGTTTGCCATTCGTGCACGACTGGCGATCAGTGTCAGTGGCGTGGAAGTGGAGACTCAGGAAATCAGCCTGCGTGCCAAACCCAAGGAAATGCTGGCATGTTCACCCAAGGGTACGGTGCCGGTACTGAAATTTTCCGATGGCCGGGTAATCGAACAGAGCCTTGATATCATGCACTGGGCGCTGGCGCAAAATGATCCACAGCACTGGCTGGACGACGATGTGGCGATCAATGCCGAAATGCAGTTACTGATTCAGCGTAACGATGAATGGTTCAAGCCCAGACTGGATCTGTACAAATACGCCGTGCGCTATCCACAGCACCCTGAATCCCATTACCGGGAGCAAGCCGAACCCTTTCTCGCCGAACTGGATGAGCGACTGAAAAATGATGGCCATCTGCTGGCAGGACGGCATACGTTGGCAGATATGGCGATTTTTCCATTCATCAGGCAATTCAACAACGTCAATCCGGACTGGTTTTACGCATCGCGCTATCAATTCCTGATTCGCTGGCTGAATGAATTGCTGCAATCCGAATTGTTTCTCGGCGTGATGCAGAAAGAATCGGATTGACGATGCGATGTAAATGAGATTCTAGCCAGAAGTTTGGAGCTAGCATGGCGGGCAGTCAGTATCGCACCCGCAATGCCGCTTACCGCTGCGACGGCGAACAGCGACCAGGCATCGATTGAATATGCAAGATACACGGCAACAGCCAGTCCGAGCGCCAGCGTGATCCACGCCACCTTAACCTTGTGGCCAGGGGCGATGGCTGCGGCAACCAAGCCAACTGCCCAGGCCAAGCGTGAAAACAACAAACCATGCCAGAATTGTACCGGGAGCCAGAAGGAACCATCGCAGGGTGTGCAATAACAGAACTAAAAAGCACTATTGCTGATTCGCTCTGATCGCATTATTCGACAGGGAATTCCGGTATTAATCGGGAGCGAGATTGAATAGCGTCCGTGTCGCATCGTCGGGCATGCCTTTGAATGCCAGAGCGGTGACTTCAAGATTGCCGGTCGTACTGTATATTTTTGAGAAGCCTGCCTGTTGCAGGGCCTTCAATAGCGATTTTTGTGTGAAGCCGGTCTTGTGGGCAAAAAATTCTTGTCCGCTTCGCTCTATTTCAACGCTGTAACCGTACAGTACATCCAGAACCATAATCGGACCGGCACGGGACTGGTACAGCACATCATCAATGTCCAAGCCCTTTTCAATGGTGATTCGCATTACTTCGTGAATGTCTGGAACCCGAATATGTGCAAATCCGCTGTCCTTGAGCATGTGCAGAAATCCGGAGAGCACCTTCTGTACATCATGCCGGAAATAGTGTTCAAGGTTATGTGAACAATAGATTGCGTCAAACTGACCACCCTCAAGGGTAGCAAGATTACGTGCATCGCACACAATATCGGGTGAACCTTTCGGGTCAATATCAAGGAGTAGGTGTTCAAATTCTGCATATGGAGGGGGAAGGGGAATTGCCTTGTTGTTGCCACCTACGTTTAGAACTTTTTTCATTTCCAGACCTCGTTGGTAAACTTTGCGTAATATATAAGACATTTATGCTATAAGTAAATACGATCTTGTTATCAACAAAGAATTTGCTCGATTAAGTCCGTGGTTTGTGAAAAATAAGATACAAGTGCTGCAATTTGATTACAGAAAAAACTTATATTTCATCGGTTAAATGCTATGCACGTTTTACATGGCGAGTGTTATCAGGTTGAGAACAGTGTGGTTGCATTGAAGTGTTTTTTCCTGTCTGGTCAATTTTATGGTGGGTAGTTCTGGTGTAAGGTTTGCCGTGGATGGATAGTTCCGAGCGGTTTAAGAAACCAAAACGTATGTCAGCTTTGCATCTTCTGATTCTGTAGCATCTCTATGAAAAAATTTCCCCCCGAAGTGATTAGCAGGCGGTTGGCGAATTTGCCCATGCCTGCCTTTTCCGATGATCTGCCGGTCAATACACGCCGCGAGGAGATCAAGCAGGCGATCAAGGATCATCAGGTGGTAATCATTTGCGGGGAGACCGGTTCGGGTAAAACCACGCAAATTCCAAAAATCTGCCTGGAGTTGCAGCGCGGTGTGCACGGCTTGATCGGACATACGCAGCCACGGCGAATTGCAGCACGCACGGTGGCAGGGCGGATTGCGGCGGAGTTGAACAGTTCGTTGGGGCTGGCGGTCGGTTACAAAGTGCGATTTACCGACAAGATCAGCCCGGAGAGTTATATCAAGCTGATGACCGACGGTATTTTGCTCGCAGAAACGCAGGGTGATGCGCTGTTGCAGGCTTATGACACGCTGATCATCGACGAAGCGCATGAGCGCAGCCTCAATATCGATTTTTTGCTGGGTTATCTCAAGCAGTTGCTGCTAAAGCGACTGGATCTGAAGCTGATCGTTACATCCGCCACCATCGACGCGCAGCGTTTTTCGCGGCATTTCGATGATGCACCGGTGATCGAGGTCAGTGGGCGGTTGTATCCGGTGGACATTCATTATCGTCCGCTGGTGGTTGACGAGGAGGATGATGGCGACGTGCAACTGGCTATCGTCAAGGCTGCCGAGGAATTACTGGCGCTGGGTTCCGGCGATGTTCTGGTGTTTTTGCCGGGAGAACGCGAGATTCGCGAAACGGCCGAAGCCTTGCGCAAGCACTCATTCCATCGTTTTCATGCCAGCATCGAAATACTGCCACTATTTGCCCGCTTGTCGGTGACCGAACAGGAGCGGGTGTTTCAGCCGGGTGGTGGACGCCGCATCGTACTGGCGACCAATGTCGCTGAAACCTCCCTGACGGTTCCCGGAATCCATTATGTGATCGACACCGGGCTCGCGCGCGTCAACCGTTACAGTTATCGCAACAAAGTCGAGCAATTGCTGGTGGAAAAAATATCGCAGGCGTCGGCGAACCAGCGTGCAGGGCGCTGTGGTCGGGTGGCAAATGGGGTGTGCATCCGTTTGTATGCCGAACAGGACTTTCTGGGCAGACCCGAATTTACCGATCCGGAAATCCTGCGTTCGTCGCTGGCTTCCGTCATTTTGCGCATGAAGTCGCTGAAAATTGGCGATGTTGAAGACTTTCCGTTTCTGGAACCCCCCTCACCGCGCATGATCGCCGATGGCTACCAGTTGTTGGCAGAACTGGGAGCAGTGGATGAGCAGCGGCAATTGACGGCGATTGGCTGGCGTTTATCGAAATTTCCGATCGACCCGAAGATTGCCCGCATGATTCTGGCCGGGAAACAGGAGAATTGCCTGCACGAGATTCTGATCATTGCGTCTGCTCTCAGTGTGCAGGATCCGCGCGACCGGCCGTTCGAGCATCAGGCTGCCGCTGACGAGGCTCACCGGCGTTTTCAGGATGAGCGTTCGGATTTTCTGGCTTACCTGAAATTGTGGGATTTCTACGATGATTTACTGAAACACAAAAAATCCGGCAAGAAGCTGATGGCACAGTGCCGGACACTTTTTTTGTCTTACCGGCGGTTACGCGAATGGCGAGAGATTCACGGACAACTGCATACCTTGATGACCGAGCTGGGCTTGAAGCCGAATGACATTCCTGCCGGATACGATGAAATACATCGTGCATTGCTGGCAGGGCTGCTCGGCAATATCGGCTTCAAAACCGAAAAGGAGGGTGAATATCTCGGAGCGCGGGGCATCAAGTTCGCGATCTTTCCTGGATCAGCACTCAAAAAAGGCAAAGCCAAGTGGGTAGTCGCGGCAGAGTTGGTTGAAACCAGCAAGCTGTATGCGCGCTGTGCCGCCAGAATCGATCCGGTCTGGCTGGAACGCATTGCCGGAAAACTGTGCAAGAAACATCATTTCGATCCGCACTGGGAGAAAAAGCGCGCCCAGGTTGTCGCTTTTGAGCAGGTAACACTCTACGGGCTGATCATCGTGTCGAAGCGGCCGGTCAATTATGGATCGATCCATATGAAGGAGGGGCGCGAGATTTTCATTCGCTCCGCTCTGGTGGCGGGGGATTACATCTCCGAAGCCGATTTCTTTGTCCACAACCATGCACTGGTGCATGAAATCGAAGAACTGGAACATAAGGCCCGGCGACAGGATGTACTGGTCGACGAACAGGAGATTTTTGCATTCTACGATGGAATGATTCCGCAGGACATTACCAACGGTGCCAGTTTTGAAAAATGG
>JAAEXZ010000185.1 GCA_017879645.1 Nitrosomonas sp. | reverse complement strand
AGATCGAGATTCATGCCGGAACCGGCCAGATGCAGCGCATCGTTGCCCTCACCGCCATCGATGGAAGCAAACGTCAGATCGCCGATGCGGATGGCATCGTCGCCCGCTCCGGCATCGAACACATCTGCCCCACCACGACCGAGCAGGTTGTCATTGCCTGCTCCGGCGATGAAATGCTCCGCGGCTTCGCTGCCTTTCAGGGTGTCGTCATCGGCTGTGCCGGTGATTTCAGGCAGCTCACCGCCACCTCCGTCGCCACTACCAAAGTCGCGACTGCCAAAAAGCACGTAACTAGCACCTGAGACGCTGCCATTGGAGTCTGCATCTTCTGCGCCGACAATTAAATCATCAAAACCATCGCCGTTAACATCACCAGCTCCACTTACCGAAATACCCGATCTGTCCCTTTCATTACCATCCAGGCGTACACTATGGCCATCCTTTAGATTCGAGAAATCTAATTCAGCATCAAAACTAGAACGTCCCAACACCACATAACTGGAACCTGACTTAAAACCATTTGGTTCTGCATAAGGTGCGCCTACAATCACATCATCAAACCCATCGCCGTTGACATCGCCAGCACCGCTTACCGCAAATCCCGATCTGTCGTTTGCAACGCCATCCATTCGAAAACCATTACTCCCATCCAAATTGGATAGATCGATCACAGCATCAAATCCGAGCGCTTTACCAAAAACCACGTAACTTGAACCCGAATCACCACCATTCGAATCGGCAAAAGAAGCGCCGACAATCACATCATCAAAACCATCCCCGTTAACATCACCAGCAAAACTAACAGGAGCTCCTGACAAATCTCCAGCATTTTCACCGTCCAATCGAAAACCATTACTACCATCCAGTTGGGATAAATCGACAGCAACGCCCAGACCGCTAGCTTTGCCAAAAACCACATAACTAGAACCCGACATGTAGCCAGCGTTATCTGCTAATGCGGCGCCAATGATTACATCATCAAACCCATCACCATTCATATCACCCGCGCTACTAACTGAATTAATCACTTCTTCACCGGTAAAATAAAAACCATTGCTGCCATCTATGCTCGATATATCCAGAGTTGCAGCAAAACCGGAAGATTTACCAAATACTACAAAGCTGGAACCTTGCCCTAAGCTCGGATCGATACCAGGAGCATTCAAAATCACATCATCAAAGCCATCACCATTCACATCACCGGCACTGCTGACGGAACTTCCCAATGAGTCGTAAGCTTCTGCCCCATCCAGGCGAAAACCATTGCTGCCATCGAGACTGGATAATTCAGTATGTGCATCGAATCCAGATGCTTTACCAAACACTACAAAACTGGAGCCAGAATAATAGCCATTCGGATCAGCATTACCTGCTCCGATCATCACATCATCAAAACCGTCGCCATTCACATCCCCGGCATTGCTAACAATTCCTGCTTGTTCACCATATGCACCATCCAGACGAAAACCATTGCTACCATCAAGACTGGATAATTCAAATTGCGCATCAAATTTGGTTGCCTTGCCGAATACCACATAGCTTGAGCCGTAGAAACTACCATTCGGAGCACCAAAAGCGCCAATAATAAAATCATCAAACCCATCTCCGTTGACATCTCCCGCATTGCTGACTGAATTGCCCGAAAGATCGCCCTGCGATACGCCATTAAGACGAAATCCATCGCTGCCATTCACACTGAACAAATTAAAAACTGGAATACTCATGATTGTTTTCTCCCCATAAAAAAATGCCTGCCATTCATGACCAGACTCTCATTCAGCATTGATAACCTCGACCCTGCTGAAGAAAGTTCTAGCACACAATTCGTTTAATATATTGTTATTGCTAATATTTTTTCATTAACAACCCAATAATCGCCCAAATTGATTGATGGTAACACCGCATGCTGGACCCACATTGTGAGAAAAATCACATTACTAGTTGGAAACAAACAAACCGGGAGAATCACTATGATTTGAAAGAGAAATAACAGAATTGCGATAGCAAAGCAGGATGAAATCAGGAGAAACCGCAGTTTGCGCGAAGCAAATGCTCGATTTACACCTGATCTCAAGGTTACATGGCGGAATAGTGATAAAAACCACGGCTGCCGCCATCAACCCAGCCGCTATCCTGCAACGCAACATGGTCGCCGCTGTTGCCGTGAACTTTGAGGGTGTCGGTAGAACCGGAAAGATCGAGCAGCGACTCGGCGGTCAGTGTCAGCGTGTTATCGCCACGCCCATACAGACAAATGGTTTCGATGTCGTGGATTTGATCACCCAGGACTGAGAGATCGAGATTCATGCCAGAACCGGCCAGATGCAGTTGGTCGTTGCCTTCGCCGCCATCAATCGAAGCGAAAGTCAGGTCACCGATGCGGATGGCGTCATCACCTGCCCCGGCATCGAAAATATCCGCGCCACCAAAACCCAGCAGGTTGTCGTTGCCTTCACCGGCAATGAAATGCTCTGCGGCTTCGCTGCCTTTCAGCGAGTTATCTGCGTCCGTTCCGGTGATTTCTGGCAGCTCACCATCGCCACTAAAATTGCGGCTGCCAAAAATGACATAATTGGTGTTATAGGCGATCTGTGGATTCAATCCATCCTCAGGAGAACCAATAATCAGATCGTCCAGTCCGTCTCCATTGATATCACCCCCACCGCTGACATTCCAACCGAAA
>JAAEXZ010000072.1 GCA_017879645.1 Nitrosomonas sp. | reverse complement strand
CTGCAGCGCATGGACATCTGGCGTTTTATGGCGCCTATGTCATGCTGAACCTGGCCTTTTTCACCTATGCCATGCCCGCTTTGCGCAATGTACAACCCTTCAACCAGAATCTGAATATCTGGAGTTTCTGGCTCATGAATGCCGCCATGATCGGCATCACCTTTGCCCTGCTGTTTGCTGGCATCCTGCAAACGCATCTGCAGCGCGTGATGAATCTGGGATTCATGCAGGTACAGTCGCAACTCGACCTGTTCTATTGGCTGCGTCTGGGTTCCGGGGTCTTTTTCATCGTTGGTGCGCTGATGTTCATCTATTCGGCACTGGGACCGGTTCGCGACACTTCCACTACCAACAGATTCGCGCACCATAACGCCTGATGGCAGGCGGTCCGGCACTTTTCTCGACAGCAGGCGCCGCACCGGTTCAGCCTGCTGCGGAAATTCCTTTCTATCACGAAACCAGCAATGAATGCGCCCTGTTCACGGCAGCCTACCGCGAAGGCTTGCCATTGCTGCTCAAAGGTCCCACCGGCTGCGGCAAAACCCGGTTCGTCGCCCACATGGCGGCTCGTCTCGGACGGAAACTCCATACCGTTTCCTGTCACGACGACCTGACTGCGGCCGATCTGACCGGGCGATACCTGTTGCAGGAGGGTGAAACAAAATGGCTCGATGGTCCGCTGACCCGTGCGGTACGCGAAGGGGGTATCTGCTATCTGGATGAAATCGTGGAGGCACGCAAGGACGTCACAGTCGTGCTGCATCCCTTGACAGACGACCGGCGGATTCTACCCCTGGAACGTACCGGAGAATTTTTGCAGGCACCGGATGAATTCATGCTGATCGTCTCCTACAACCCCGGTTACCAGAACATTCTGAAGTCGCTGAAACCCAGTACACGTCAGCGTTTTGTTTCGATCAGCTTTGATTTTCCCGCGCCCGATATCGAGACCCGCATCGTTGCCACCGAAAGCGGTCTGGCGGAGCAGCAATGCCGCGCACTGGTCGATCTGGCGCAACGCATCCGTGCACTGAAGGATATCGATCTGGAAGAAGTCGTATCCACACGGCTACTGATATATTGTGCCACTTTGCTGAAGAATGGCTTCGATCCCTATCAGGCGGCACAAGCCACCTTGATCGAACCGCTATGTGATGACGATGACGTCAAGCAGGGATTGCTGTCATTGGTTCGCGCCACATTCGGTTAGTCATGCGCGGACTGGAATTCACCGAACTAGAGGAGCAGGCCGGGCGGTTCTGGCACTGGATGGTTGGCTCGACAACAAGTGTCCCGCACTATCCGCAAGCCGCCGTAGCACTGGATCAGGTTCGCCCGGCTTTAGGTGTTTTCTTTCGCGGACTGGGCGGTGCCGCAGGTATCGCCATCCAGAGCGGGACTCCGCAGTCATCCGGGCATCGCCTGGCGTGGCGGCAACGGCTGGGTTTGGTGCAGGAATCACTGACAGACATCGACTGCACGGCACAGCGCATGGTGTTGCCCGCATCGCTGGACTACTTTCCGGATACCGAGCTGAACCGGTTGCACTATTTCTGGCTTGCGGCCTTTTTCGCCAGCGCCTTTCATACCTCGTATCGACCGCAAGTCACCACTGTAGCCGAGTCACCGAACGCCGACCCACTGCAGAACGATCTGGTTTTTCTGCACCAGGCATACTGGATCAGCTCGACGACATGCAAACATCATCCCGGATTGCTCTCCGTCTATCAACAATTATGTCACGCCTTACTTGCACAACGACCGCACCGATCACTGCCAGAACAGGAACAGATGATCGAAGCCGTGATCCGGGCGATGCTCGGGCAACCCGTTTCCACATCAAAAGTATCCACCTGCTGGCATACTCTGCAACAAACCACGCCCGATTTTTCACCGTATCGGGCCGGGAAGCAGTACCAAACTTTTCTACCCGTGCCACTCTGGGGAAGCATAAACCTGAACAATACCACTGCTTCTGCAAACGCCGATGGTGCGGTTGACCATGCCGGTCCCGGCGAGAATACGTCTGCCTTCCAATTCAAAAAACCGGCGCACCGACACAAGCAGGATCAAAGCATGCGAAACGATCCCTTGCTCCTGAATCGTTTCGAGAAACTGTTGAGCTGGTCCGAAATGGTCAATGTCAATCGCCCTGTCGAGGATGACGAAGAACAGTCTGCTAAAGCTGCGGCACAAGTAATCGAGAACATTACCATCAGTCCGCACGCACAGCAGGCCGCCACGCGACTCAAATTCGATCTGGATCTCGCTCCTGACGATGTCGATCCGCAGGTGCTAATTGGCGAGTTGACCTATCCGGAGTGGAATTTCAAACGCAAGCAATATCTCCCGCGACAATGCCGAGTGGTCTTTCAGCATGCGCAACCTGATTCTGCATCGTGGACACCCGATCAGAAAACCCGTAAACGCTTGCGCAAGATTCGCCGCCAATTCGAAGCATTATTACCCAAACGTGAAGTGCTGCGCAGCCAGTATGACGGTATCGAGCTCGATATGGATGCACTGGTGCGATCACGCTGCGATTTTCTGGCGACCGGCAATCAGGTCGAGAGTGTGTATTGCAATCCTCGACAGCAAGCGCGCGATCTGAGTGTTGCCATACTGATCGATGTTTCGCTGTCCACGGATAGCTGGATCGATGGCCGCCGCATTCTCGATATCGAAAAGGAAGCATTGACTATCCTGGCCACCGGATTGACGGCATGCCGCGATACCTTTGCGATCTACACGTTTACGTCACGCAAGAAGGATTATGTTCGCGTCACCGAAGTAAAAAATTTCGACGAACCCTACCATGCGCCGGTACAGCAACGCATCGCTGCCCTGCGACCCGGATATTACACGCGACTGGGCGCCGCATTGCGGCATGTACAGCAGTTATTGAACCAGCGTCCGGAACGCCATCGCCTGCTGTTGTTGCTGACCGACGGCAAGCCTAACGATCTGGATTATTACGAAGGCCGTTACGGTATTGAAGATACCCGGCAAGCGGTTCTGGAAGCCCGGCACAGCGGTTTGTCGGTTTTTGGCATCACGATCGACAGCGAAGCGCAGGATTATTTTCCCTACTTATTCGGCAGAGGCGGCTACGCCATTGTGTCCCGGCCCGACCGGCTGTCGCATTTGTTGCCGGCAATCTATCAGCAGTTGATTCGCTGAGCAGATTCTTCAGGTCTTTAGTCGGTTCCGTGACGCTTGCGATAGCGCTGTAGAAAATGTGCAATGCGCCCGACGGCTTCGGTCAGGTCATCGACATTGGGCAGAAACACCACCCGGAAATGATCGGGTTGATGCCAGTTGAATCCACTGCCTTGCACCAGAAGTACTTTTTCTTCCAGCAACAAATCGAGAACGAATTGCTGATCGTTCTCGATCGGGTAGATTTCAGGGTCCAGACGCGGAAACAGATACAGCGCTGCCTGAGGCTTGAAACAGCTCACTCCGGGAATCTCTGTCAGCAGACTCCATGCCGTATCGCGCTGGCGCATCAACCGGCCCGTCGGCAAGGTCAGATCGTAAATACTCTGGTAACCCCCCAGTGCCGTCTGTATGCCAAACTGCGAAGGAACGTTGGCACACAGGCGCATCGATGCCAGCATGTTCAGTCCGGCAATATAATCGTGGGCATGGCTTTTTTCACCCGATACCACCGCCCAACCGGATCGAAAACCTGCGGCACGATAGTTTTTGGACAAACCGTTGAACGTCACGAACAACACGTCATCGGCCAGCGATGCAATCGAAGCATGAGTCGCGTGCTCGTATAGAATCTTGTCGTAAATCTCGTCAGCGTAAATGATCAGTTGATGCTGGCGCGCGATCTCAATCAATTCGAGCAGTGTTTCCTTGGGGTAAAGCGCACCGGTCGGATTGTTCGGATTGATGATGACCATGGCGCGCGTTCTGGAATTGATCTTGGCGCGAATATCGTCGAGATCGGGCAACCAGCCCGATGCCTCATCGCATACATAATGCTGTGCGACACCGCCTGACAATACCACTGCGGCCGTCCACAACGGATAATCCGGCATCGGAATCAATACTTCATCACCATTGTCTAGCAGCGCCTGCATCGTGAGCACCACCAGTTCCGACACGCCATTCCCAATGAAAATATCGTCCAACTGCACATTCCGGATCTGCTTTTCCTGGGTGTAATGCATGATCGCCTTGCGCGCTGCAAACAGCCCCTTGGAATCGCAATACCCTGAAGCATCCGACAGATTGCGAATGACATCCTGCAGGATTTCTTCCGGCACATCGAATCCGAAAGTCGCCGGATTGCCGATATTCAGCTTGATGATGTGATGCCCTTCTTCTTCCATCTGTTTGGCACGCTCCATCACCGGACCGCGAATGTCATAACACACGTTGGTAAGTTTGCTGGATTTCAGGATTGGGCGCATGAAGTAGAAGATGAAGCAGTTATCGGTTAAACAAAATGGACGGAAAAATTCCGGTAATTAACGCGTTGTGCATTATATACACAAACCCGGATCGTCGTTAATGAAGTAAAGTACCGATTACCCTGTCAATCTTGGGTTATGTCTGATTGATCTGGATCGATTTGCCGTGACTGGAAACCATTGTTTAGATTGCTGACGACTTCTCGACGGATTTTCACCCAGGAATTTGTTGCACAACAATCACGCGGTACCGCTTCCAGCTGAGAGTTTTTCCAAAACACCTGCCACCGGTACGCCTATCTTGCAATCCAAGCTCTTAAATTAGACTTTAAACCGAACTTGCACATCCCTGATGTAAGCCAGGCCGGTGGCATCTTGCTTGATCCGGTGTACGACATCCTTCGCACCATCGGTGTTGGGCAGCATGGCAATCGGCAAATCCAGTTCCACATCGATCTCACCTGCCAGATAGTGCAATGTCACAGTCTCCACCACGGCTGGCGACAATTGTGACCAGCAGCGTTTCAGTTCAGCGATTACTTGCGCACGGGCTGGCAAATCGTTACAGGGCGAGCCGGTTTCATCATTTTCCGGATCAACATGCACCGTCACATCGATGATTTCTTCCATTTGGTGAATCAGTTGTCGGCGCACGGCATCACCGATCTGGTGCCCCTCAGACACGCTCAACCGTGGATCGACCTGGATATGCACATCCACAAAGGCTTCTCCCGCGCTCTTGCGCGACCGGAGTGTGTGAATGGAGCGCACACCATGAATGGCCTGAATATGCTCGCGCATCACCTGGATTCTTTCCGGCTCCAGTGCAGTATCAATCAATTCGCGCGTACTGGAGCGAATCAGGTCGAAACCGATCCTGCCAATCATCGCCGCCACTGCAACGGCTGCCACGGCATCCAGATATGGATAACCCAGCATGACGCCGCCAATGCCGATCATGACCACGATGGAAGAAAAGGCATCGGAGCGGCTATGCCACGCATTGGCCAGCAACATGTCCGAGCGCAAACGCCGTGCCGCAGCCAGGGTATAACGGTAAATCCATTCCTTGGAAATTACCGACAGCAGCGCCACCGATAGCGCCAAAGCTGTCAGATCCAGCAGCACATCCGGATCATTGAGCCGCTGGATGGCATCGTATGCGATACCGAGCGCAATGATGATCAGCACCAAACCGAGACTGACCGTCGCCAGTGTTTCGATGCGGCCATGCCCGTAAGGATGCTCTTCGTCGGCTGCCTTATGCGAATGCCGGGCTGCATACAGCACCATGAAATCGGTCAGCAGATCGGACAAGGAATGAATACCATCGGCAATCAGTGCCTGTGAATTCGCCAGCCAACCAACAGCGATCTTGACCGTTCCGAGAACAAAATCCAGTACGGAGCCGATCAGCGTGACTTTGCGAACCGCCTGATAGCGCTGTTGCCTATCTGTCATTGCTTCACTCGTATTCATGCGCATTTTCCCAAGTCTCAAACTTGAAGTTACTCCAGAACAGGATCGCCTATTTATCCGAGCGCGAGGGCAGGCGCCGATGTTCGGTTTTCGGATGCTGTGAATGCTGGCAAGCGCGGCGAAATGCCAGCAACGATCGCTGTGCCTCGCCCAGAATGGTATCCGGGGCATATCCCGGCAGGCGTCCATGATCGAATGCACCCATTGGAAAATCGGCCAGCAATTCCAGTCCGTGCATGACATGCTGCATGGTATAAATTGCAAATTGCCCTATATCGACAGCATGGATCACTTCGTGACTCAGCATCAGGTGCTGACGATTAGCATCCGGAATCAATACCCCCTGCTCGCCATTGAGGCCGACCTGCTTGCACAATTTGAAATAGCCTTCGATCTTGTCATTGATACCACCGACCGGCAGTACCTCGCCAAACTGATTCAATGCGCCAGTCACCGCAATACCCTGTTTGAGTGGCACATCGGCCAACGCCGATAACAGCACGTATAACTCGGCGCAGGAAGCGGAGTCTCCCTCGATTTCGGTGTATTCCTGCTCGAACACGATCGATGCACTCAACGCCAGTGGCGCCAGATGTGCAAACAGGGCCGTCAGATAGTTCTGCAATATCAACACCCCTTTGTCATGAATCGGTCCCGACATCTCCACTTCACGGGCAATATTCAGCACGCCATCCTCCCCGGCAAAGGCGCGTGCCGTAACACGCACAGGCGTACCGAAGCAATGATCGCCCAGATCGACCTGCGTCAATGCATTCAACTGCCCCACGGCTTCGCCGTGAAACGCAATGGCCATCTCCCCTTCCAGAATGGATTCCTGCAGACGCACATCCGGATAATTATGCCGCTGTTCCCGTGCCTGCAATGCCGTAGCAATATCGGTTACCTCCACGACACGACCACGGCGCTTGCTGCACACTGCTGCGCTCTCCAGAATCAGCGTCTCGGTATGCGTAAAAATGGCACTCTGGCGCGTCTGGTCCTCCACTTCGCGATGCGACTGTTCCAGCAGAGATGCAACAGCGGCTGCCGAAAAATGCGGCAACTGGTTAATCCGGCACGTATGCGCCACAAAAATTGCCGATGCACGATACGTTTCCGGACTCGCACGAAAACTTTCGGCAAAATCCACCTTCACGCGGAAGCGTCGCATAAACTCAGGGTCGACCTCCTGCAAGGCATAAAACTCCTCACACGATCCGATCAGGACAATCTTGACATCGACCACCAGCGCTTCCGGCTCCAGAACAACGGGTGTAGTGGAAGTCAATGCCGACCCCGACTCATCGATCTGCAAGCGTTTACTGCGCAGGAATCGCCGCAGCTTCATCCACAACTGACCATCGACGAGCAAGTCACTCAGATGCAGCATCAAAAAACCGCCATGTACCTTCAGCAGACTTCCAGCCCGAATACGCATGAAATCCGTCTTCAGTTTGCCCGTCTCGAGCTGATAATCGATACTGCCAAAAAGCACGTGCGGCATCGGATTGTCCTCGATCAGCACCGGCGCTCCCCGCAATTCGGCATTGTCCACAACCAGATTGATCTGGTAGCAGGAGAAAATGGAATCCAGTTCCGACTGCTTTTTGTGCTCATCGGTGTTGCCGGTTTCAAAATGCACCAGATTATCCAGAATGTTCGTCTCGATATGTTCAAAATGACTTTTCAGTCTTGGGTTCTGCTTCAACTGCTTATGCAGTCCTTCCTGAATCTTTTTCAGTGCAAGATTCACCCTTGGTTGTACCGTGCGCCACTGCAATGCTGACAATGCTGCATTTTTTTCCTGGTCGAATGCCCTGACGGTTTCAAAATAAAAAATGATGGCTTCATGCAACTCCTGCTCCGCCTGATCGATTTCAATCTTGCGTTTTCTGGGCAGCTTCAGCAATTTCTCCTCAGTCAGCAACTCTGCCTTCTCATCCAACAAGGTAAAGACGATCTGCTCATCCTCACGGCGAATGGCAAAATGACATTCTTCGGCAAACTGATTCAGTTTGGCATAGGCTTTGGCTACCTCAGTTCTGAATTTCTTCTCGATACGCTCACTTTTGATCTTGAAATCCTGTTCATGCAGGCAACGATTGATTTCCGCTGGTAGCGATTGGGCCAGTTGCTGCAAGGCCTGCCGCAATAGCCTTCCCTGTCCGGTTGGCACAGTGAGTGCCAATGGTTTTTCCGGCGCTGAAAAATTGTACAGATAGCACACGTCGGGAGGTGTCGGCCGATCTGCAGCAACGGCCAGCATGGCCTGATGCAGGAGCGATGTCCGCCCCGAACCCACTTCGCCCAATACAAACAAATGGTAGTCGGGCTGCACCATGCTCAGTCCAAAATAGGCGGCGGTTTCGGCTCGCTGCTGTCCGATCCAGGACAAGGGCAAGTGACACAATTCGGAAGTATCGGAAAACCCCAGTGAATCAGGATCGATGGAAATACGGAGTGCAGCAGCTTCTAGCGGTAAAATCGGCATAATGGAAATCGTCAACAGTTGAGCAGCGTTATTGCTGCCATGAACCGATATTGTACCGAGTTGCAACGGATTGCGTCATGAAGCGAATCCGCCGCCAAACGACATGGAAACACATCTTACATTTATGGGATGATCTTGCAGGGACTTTTACGACCTGCGGGTACAGTCATTCATGTGCGGAAAGTCATGTCATGATCCTTCCGCACATATCTAATCAAGGAGCTTACTATTTGGCACAAGAAGCATAAATGCTAGGACAGGCTGCATTCAAACCACCTGATGGGGTGGCCTTCTGTCCGCTCTGATTAAGCATCTCGAGCACTTGAGGATAGTATGCGGGAGTTCGTGTCCAGAACAGATAATTCACTTTTAACTGATTTTTTGCAAAAGTGAGTAATTCACCGATAGTAGGTTGATGACCCTTGCCATCAAAACGCGTATTCTCGTAGTTGGCTTCTTCAATCTGAACAGCCAAAGGAAGGATGCCGGTAAGATCCGAGTAATAATTATAAATACCCTGATTTGCTCCCTTGGCCAGCAAACCAGGCTCTTCCAGGAACACATCCGGACACCCCAATGCCCCTCCCGCAGTCTTGAGGCTATTGGTTAAAGCAGGCAGTTTTGCACGTGGATAGTTGGTAAACTGGAAGACCATGGTCGTTGGAAAATACTGACGCATTTTCTGATGCAGATCCATGAGATTAGTATAGTATCCATTAGACTGCGCGCTTGTAAGCGGAACAATGGCTTTTCCAAGTGCGGTTTCAACCAGACCTACCCCTTCGAAATAGGGATTGGCATTTAAATGCTTACCCATAGCACTCAATAGTGCTGCCAAACGATCCCGCACATTGCTATTCCATAATTTAATGTTATATCCCTTGATGGCAGAGCCGGTATAGCCACTGAAAGCATACACCCCGCCCTCATAGTTTGGAGCCTTCAAGTAACTGGGAACAATTTCAAGGTCCAGATTGGTTGATTTGGTTTCCACCAAAATCACCAACCGTTTTTTTCTTGTACCCAGTTCCTGCAAGTGATGATCGATGGAGGAGAAATCATATACTCCTTTGGATTT
The DNA here is from genome assembly GCA_017879645.1 of Nitrosomonas sp. Classification (GTDB taxonomy): domain Bacteria; phylum Pseudomonadota; class Gammaproteobacteria; order Burkholderiales; family Nitrosomonadaceae; genus Nitrosomonas. The sequence goes on along the minus strand of JAAEXZ010000072.1, from coordinate 2,318 downwards.
TTCCAGTTCTGACCAGCGGTAACGCATGGCAACACCACGCAAAGCGGGTGTTTCATTGAGTTCGGTATACACTTTTTGCATGTATTGCGTTTTATCTTTGCCCGGATTGACCAGCATCATGTAATGCCCAGGGTGCCATTTGATCGGATTGACGGTTGCTGCCTGGACTGAAAATGAAGTCCATAAAAACAATAAGGTACAGATTACCCAGAATGGAAGAAATGTAAAAACTGACTTTTGATTGTATTCTGGATTTAGAAAACTGTTGGTTTGAGGCTGAATGACATCATTCATTAGCATTGAATAACTCCTTTTGACTGAAACTGTGCCCCTAATTCTCTATTAGAAGCAAGTGATTGATTCGCAGGAATAACCAGTATTTTTTAGCTTAGTTTGATGCGCTGCAATGCAACTTGCAGGCACAGATGGCTATCGACCGCAGGGGAAACTGGCTTCCGGCAAGATTTGTACGACTCGGTTCAGTTTAAGTTTGCAAAACTGCGATAGGGTTCGAATGGACCCAAAACATAAACTAAAAGAAAAAACGGCAGGTAAATTGACAATCAAATTTTTACCGGGGTCAACTTTACCATTAAAAACCGAATGTTGAGCGTTTCTATCCTCCTGTAGGAAAACAGGAAACGTGGGAAAATTTCAGGCAACCTCTCCTAGGAGACCAAAGGGATTTTTAAGTCCATCATTTTCTATCATAGAAATATTTAAAATGATTATCTTTTATCATCAATAACATAAAATCATGGCTAGCCAAACTTACCTGTAATGTAATCCTCTGTTGCCCTTTGCTTGGGCATAGTGCACAAAGTATCGGTATCGCCATATTCAATGAGTTCACCTAGGTACATATAGGCAGTGTAGTCGGATACGCGAGCCGCTTGCTGCATATTGTGCGTCACGATGACAATGGTGTAGTCTTCCTTGAGCGTAAAAATCAAATCCTCGATCCGGGCCGTCGATATGGGGTCGAGAGCCGATGTCGGTTCATCCAGCAGGACCACTTCGGGTTTCACTGCAATCGTACGCGCAATGCATAATCTCTGTTGCTGTCCACCCGAGAGACTGGTTCCACTCTATTCCAGTTTATCCTTTACTTCTTCCCACAGCGCTGCCTTTTTCAGCACCCACTCCACGCGTTCGGATAGCGCATGACGACCCAGATCCTTGTAATGTAATTTTGGCTATCGTGCCTTGCTGTGTCATGGTATTCATCTGATTTCGCCGACAAGTTAACTAACGACGCAGGATAGAGCGCGCCAGGATATTCAGTCCGAGGACACTGAGCGTAATCAGCAAAGCGCCCGCCCAGGCCAATTCCTGCCAGTGCTCGTAAGGGCTCATGGCGAACTGGAAAATGACCACAGGTAAATTGGCCATGGGGCGATTCATATCCGTATTCCAGAATTGATTGTTGAGCGCGGTAAATAACAGCGGCGCCGTTTCCCCACTGATGCGCGCAATCGCCAACAGAATGCCGGTCAGAATACCAGCCCTGGATGCCCGCCAGGTCACTAATGTCACAATTTTCCATTGCGACGCACCCAATGCTGCTGCGGCCTCATGCAAACTGTTTGGAATCAGCCGCAACATGTCCCCGGTGGCTCGCGCCACGACCGGAATGACGATGAATGGCGCTGACAGCAGAATATCGTTGATAAAACGCGTCACCGGAGCCAACCAGCTTCCCTGGCCAAATTCAGCCAAGTAGGTTCCTGCCATGATGCCGATTGGGGTACCTAACAGCACAGCCAACCCCACCATGATCAGGCTCCCGGCGATCGCATTCAATAATCCGCCCTGCTCACTCGGCGCCGGAGTCGTTTGTAAAAATAGATCGGGCGTCAATGCGCTGGCTCCCATCTCAAACCGTAAGCTCCCTCGTCAAGTAGACATTGTCCGATAGAGATTCGGAACCTGGGTTAGCCGAGGCATGAACTGCACCGGCGGGATGTTACCCAACGCTTCATACGGTCGGTATTCGTTGTAATCAACCAGCCACTGGTCAGTGATGGTTTGAACCTGTTCAAGATTGGTAAAAAGATACGCATCAAGCACCTCAGTGCGGTAAGTCCGATTAAAGCGTTCGATAAAGGCATTCTGGTTTGGCTTGCCTGGCTGGATATATTGGATGGCGATACTTTTGGCCGCTGCCCATTCGGTGAACATCTGTGAGACCAGTTCCGGCCCATTGTCCAGCCGTATGGCATTGGGTGCACCATAGAGCAATTCGGTGTGTTGACCAGCCCCAGCGGTTGCCGAGGTCGATCCGGCAATCTCTTCTTGCATCGCCGAGGCATATTCAA
>JAAEXZ010000071.1 GCA_017879645.1 Nitrosomonas sp. | reverse complement strand
TTTCCCTAACAGCAGAGCTGCTTTATTGGCTGGTATGTCAATACTAAAACATTGAATTATTTTTTTAACTGAATAATTACTTAATTTGCTATTTCTTAACATCCTTCCAGACTAACAGATTATCTCTGCTAGTCTAGAGCCTAAACATTTTTATGTCTTTTTTCATATTGAATTCCAGTAAAAGAAGTTCAGGCGTACTTCATTGCAAAATTATTCGATAATTAAGCTTTTTTATGATGGCATACTGAAATCAATTGCGAAATAGCTTTGATGGTTAGCTGACTTTTTCTGATTATTTTTATCGTTGCTTGTATAACTCTGTATGAGTTTGATGTCGAATTCACAGGTGAATCGATAACAAGCCTGCTTGAAATATTGGAATGTATGGCATCCCGGTATCAATCATTGTTATCATCCGATTCTTGATACGATGCTGGCAGTTCATGCATGCGATCAAATGATCATTTTCTTTTTTTCAGTGATTTTTATCAAAAGGTTGGTTTAATTATGACGTCCGAAATATTCGATGTGGCTGTGATTGGAGCAGGGCCGGGGGGATATGTTGCTGCAATCCGCTGTGCACAACTTGGTCTGAATACTGTTTGTGTCGATGAATGGAAAAATGCCCGGGGCAAGGCCAGTCTCGGTGGAACCTGCCTGAATGTCGGCTGCATTCCTTCGAAGGCTTTGCTCGAATCCTCTGAAAACTATTTCCAGATCAAGCACAAGTTTGCTGCGCACGGCATAGCTGCTGAAGGCGTTGCAGTCGATGTACCCGTCATGGTGGCGCGCAAGGACAAAATTGTTACGACATTTACCGCCGGTATTGCTTCACTGTTTAAGAAGAACAAGGTGAAATCACTGCATGGTCGTGGTACGTTGTTGTCGCAGGATGCCTCCACCGAGATCTGGCAGATTGCGGTGAACGATAATGGCACGACTGAAACGATTCACGCCAAGCACGTCATTATTGCCACGGGTTCGGTTCCACGGTCTTTACCTTTGGCGCCTTTTGATAATGAACGGATTCTGGATAATGCCGGCGCGCTGGCTTTGACTGTGGTTCCCGAGCGCCTGGGTGTGATTGGTGCGGGTGTAATCGGTTTGGAAATGGGAAGCGTGTGGCGACGTCTTGGGGCCGAGGTGACCATTCTGGAGGCGATGCCGGGTTTTCTGATGGCGGCTGATGAGCAAGTGGCGAAAGAAGCCAAGAGTGTTTTTGCCAAAGAGCCGGGGCTGCAGATTCACACTGGAATCAACATCAAGTCGGTCAAGACATCGGCTACATCGGTCGTGGTTCAGTATAGCGATGCCAATAACCAGGAGCAGGTTCTCGAAGTCGACAAACTGATCGTGGCCATCGGCCGCATACCTAATACCACGGGTTTGGGCGTGTCGGAGAGCGCATTGGTACTGGACGAACGTGGTTTTGTGGTAGTCGATGAATTCTGCCGTACGAATTTATCCCAGGTGTATGCCGTGGGGGATGTGGTACGCGGTCCCATGCTGGCACACAAAGCCTCGGAGGAAGGTGTGGCAGTGGCTGAAATGATCAAGCGCATCGAAAGTGGTGAACCTGCGGAGACGGAAGCTATCGATTTCAATACCATTCCGTGGGTCATTTACACGGCACCGGAGATCGCATGGGTAGGCAAGAATGAACAGGAATTAAAGGCGGCCGGTATAGCTTACAAGTCCGGGCAGTTTCCATTCATAGCCAATGGGCGTGCGCGTGCGATCGGTGAAACCAGTGGATTCATCAAAGTACTGGCTGATGAAAAAACAGATCGGGTATTGGGTGTGCACATGATCGGTCCCCATGTTTCCGAGTTGATTTCGGAAGCCGTCATGGCCATGAAATTCTCTGCCAGCAGCGAGGATATTGCCTGTATCGTTCATGCCCATCCATCATTGTCGGAAGCATTTCATGAGGCTGCGCTTGGCGTGGATAAGCGTGCTTTGCATATTTGAAATGGCACAGTTGCTACTGATTTTGCACTACTTATCCAGGCAAATGTCGTTACAGTTTTTGCTGCGTATCAGAAACAGTGAGTCCTGTCGGTATCAACCGTGCAGGACCAGCGCAGCTGTTTTGTGCCAGCTGGTTTATTGACGAGATATTCGGCTCTGAGTTGTTTGTTCTGTTCGATGGTCAGGGATGCTTTTTCTGGTACAAAGCGTTCCTCACTCCAGAAGCGAATACGGCAGAATTCGGCATCTGCACGGCATAAGCGATAAATGGCAGAACTGTAAACGGTCTTATCGGTGTAGACGCTATGATCGACTAGAACCAGATGGATAAATTTTCCCGATGTGCCTATTTCGACGTTACGGACAACTTTCCAGCCTTTACCGCTCTCAAGTGCCGCTGTGGATTCAGCAGCAGCTTCCTCGTCGTGCGAGTGATCCTCCCCTTCATGGGCCCATGCACTGTATGACACGGCAAGTGTAAAACTAAGCAATACGCTAGATAAGAGTTTATGCATACGATCTCCCTGGCAAATGCCAATTCGTTAGTTATAGTTACGTTTGGATTAATTTGTGTGTTAACACATTGTGCTTCCAGATGAATTCTTGTGTTTCGTCTGGAAAATTCTTGCAGCCGGGCAGTATACTCGAAAATTGTATTTGAAACAGTAGTGGAGGTTTTTTCGTACTGGCCACACCGCAAAAAACGAGTGGCAAATCTACTGGAAAAGCGGATGGATACTGGTCTAGGGTTGAGCGGGCGGACTTGCTTGCGATGTGGGATACGATCGGAACGTCTTATGGCGAGCTACTATTAAATATTCTGATCGGACAGTATAAAATGCTTTTTTATCGATGTTATTAGGTCTATTCAATTATGTGTCAGCATTGTGAAACGAATCAGAATTCAGCACAGGATTCAGGACTCTGTCCGAATAAACGCACTTTTCTCAAATTCTCGGTAGCGTCGGCACTGGGTGTAGGGATGCATTATGCCGGGGGGGTGTTTGCCAAGGAGACACCGGCAAACAATCCGGTTCGACCTGCACCTCCCAAGCCGGAAAACGTATTAACACCAGATCAGGCACTTGAGCGACTGATGCGTGGTAATGAGCGCTATGTTGCCGGGAAATCCAAGCCGCTGGACTTCCACGATATTGAGTCTGCTTTAGTAGGTGGACAAAATCCGTATGCCACGATACTGGGTTGCTCGGATTCCAGGGTCAGTCCGGAGCATTGCTTCGATGAAGCGCTGGGTGATCTGTTCGTGGCGCGTGGTGCAGGGAATTATCTCAATAACGACAATATTGCCACCATAGAATATTCGGTAGCGGTGCTGAATACCCCGCTCATTATGGTATTGGGACATGAAAGCTGCGGTGCGGTCAGGGCCGCGGTCGATGCGGTTGATCACCACAAGGATTTTCCGGGTCATATTCAACTGTTAGCCAGTGCCATTGCACCCGCAGTCAGGGCAACGACTGATACTTCCAGCAATCGTCTGATGAATGTTACCAAGATGAACGTGATCATGACGGTTGAACGTCTGCGAACCAAAACACCGGTGCTGGACTATTATCATGATCAGAAAAAAATACGCATAGTCGGCGGAATCTATCATCTGGAAACTGGAAAAGTCGAACTGGTTGCGTAATCCGTATTGGCATTCTGCGACTATCCTGTATTTGTCTCACCACATGACAGGGTGGATCAGAATTTGTAGCCGCGGTGGAGCGCAACGATACCGGCCGTCATATTGAAATATTCGACACGCTCAAAACCGGCTTCCTGCATCAGTGTTTTAAGTTCTTCCTGGGATGGATGCATGCGAATGGACTCGGCGAGATAGCGGTAGCTGTCGGCGTCATCGGCAAATACCTTGCCCATCAGGGGCAACAGTTTGAATGAATAAGTGTCATATGCGGGTTGCAATGGTTTCCAGACTTTGGAGAATTCCAAAACAATGACCGTTCCACCAGGTTTGATGGTGCGAAACATTTCCTTCAGTGCGACATCCTTGTGTGTCATATTTCTCAGGCCAAAAGCCACGCAAACACAATGAAAGTAATTGTCCGGGAATGGAAGTTTTTCAGCATCGCATTGCGTGACCGGAACCGGGGTGCCGGCATCGATCATGCGGTCGCGTCCGATCGATAACATGGAGTTGTTGATGTCAGTCAGCCAGACTTCCCCCGATCTGCCCACTTTCTGCAGAAACAGTGTGCTGAGATCTCCGGTACCTCCTGCAATGTCGAGAACCTTGTCACCATTTTTTACACCACTGACTTCGATGGCAAAGCGTTTCCAGATTCGATGCAGTCCTGCGGACATCAGATCGTTCATCAAGTTGTACCGATCGGCTACCGAATGAAATACTTCGGCAACTTTGCCGGCTTTTTCATCTTCTGTGACGGTATTGAATCCGAAATGGGTAGTTTTGGTCATGGTTATATCTTATGAAGTTGGGGAATAGGGAACATCGGGTTTGTAACTTATTTGCACGAGTGATTCGGTGTTGGTGGTCTTGATGCCGGATCGCGGCTGGCTCCAGCTTCCTGCAGACGCTGCAGGTAACGTTGCCACATTGTATCCTGATTCAGTCCATACTTGTAGAGCAGGTCCCAGGAGTACAGTCCGGTATTGTGGCCATCGCTGAAATTGAGCTGTATGGCATAATGGCCCACGGGTTCGATTTTCCGAATATTGACCAATCTTTTGCCTGTTTGCAGCACTTCCTGTCCCGGTGTATGACCACTGACTTCGGCTGATGGCGAATGGACGCGTAAAAACTCACAGGTGTAATGAAAGGTTTTGCCATCAGAAAAAGTAATGTCCAGAATCTTCGATTGCTGGTGCAACTTGATTTCTACTGGGTGGGGGGTGTCTTTGGTTAATCCGGCCATATAATATTATGTGCGTTGGTGAGGAATCAGAAACTGACTGCATTGTAGCAAACTGTACAGATAAAAATTAACCCTACGGGGAATTCATATGACAGCAAACATACTGGTTGTCGAGGATGAGGCCGCAATCCGGGAATTGATTGTCTATAATCTGCAGCAAGCTGGGTATGCCACGGTTTGTGCGGATAGTGCCGAACAGGCTTTGCATCGGATCCATGATGCATTACCCGATTTAATCTTGCTGGACTGGATGCTACCGGTCATGAGTGGTGTCGATTTGGCACGAACTTTAAGGCGCAATGAGCGTACACGCCTGATTCCGATTATCATGCTGACTGCCCGGACTGAGGAGGGAGACAAAGTCAGGGGACTGGAAGTGGGAGCAGACGATTATGTGACTAAGCCCTTTTCTCCACGTGAACTGATCGCTCGCATCAATGCCGTATTGCGGCGATTGATCCCGGAAGCGAGCGGTGAAGTGGTGGAAATCGATGGACTGAAACTGGATCCCGGTAACCATCGTGTGACCTCGGATGATCTGGAAATCAGTCTGGGACCAACTGAATATCGCTTGCTGCATTTCATGATGACACATACCGAACGTGTCTATTCGCGCGGCCAGTTGCTGGATCGGGTGTGGGGTGATCATGTTTTTGTCGAGGACCGGACTGTCGATGTGCATATTCGTCGCTTGCGCAAGGCATTGCAGATTGCAGGCAAGGAAAACTGGATTCAGACTGTTCGAGGGGCGGGTTACCGGTTTTCGACTAGCGAAGAGTAAGCAGGTGTGAGTGGTGTGTAATCAGGTGAATCGATAACTGCAAACTGGCAACCCAATCAATAATCTGGCGCTGTTTAAAGATTCTCCTGATACCAGTGAAATGTCGGGTGCCGGATTGTAATATTTCTCCCGCATAATGATTAATTTAGGATAGATTCCGTGGCTGATATCTGGGAACGTAGCTCTGGTATAGTGTATGTGATCTTGGCCGCGGCTTTGGTGTGGCTGATATTCGGTGCCATGAAGGCACTGATTTTTAGTACGCTGGCGCTACTCTGGATGGTGTTTCATCATGTGCGCCATATCGTACTGCTCGAACGCTGGTTGCTGCGCTCGGATCATACACAGGCCAGCATACCGGCCGGATCGGGTGCCTGGGATGATGTTTTTGCTCATCTGGCACGCTATGTGCGTCAGCATAGCCAAAGTCGCGAGATGTTGAGCTTGGCGCTGGAACGTATGCAGAGTGTTACTGCGGCTATGCCGGATGGCATTGTCATTCTGGATGAGCAGGATCGCATCGAGTGGTGCAATCGGGTTGCGGAACAGCACCTTGGTATCCACCTGTCTCTGGATATGGGGCAGCAGATCACTTATCTGGTGCGGCAAATCCCCTTTGTGGAATATCTGGCGGCACGGAAATTCAGTAATCCACTGATTCTCAAGCAAACACGCCAGCAAGGTTTGATTCTCTCGTTGCAACTCGTTCCTTACAGCTTCAATCAGAAGCTATTGATCAGCCGGGATATTACCCGCTTTGAAAAGCTGGAGACCATGCGCCGTGATTTCATCGCCAATGTGTCCCATGAGTTGCGCACTCCGCTGACCGTGATTAACGGTTTTCTGGAAACATTATCTGACGACACCAGTGTCAACAGTGATTTCAACAAACGCGCATTATTGTTGATGACCGAGCAAGCAACGCGAATGCAAAGATTGGTTGAAGACTTATTGATTCTATCCCGTTTGGAAGATGCTCAGAACAAGATTAAGGAACAAAGCATCGATATGAGCAGTTTGATGCACAAACTGCTCTTGGATGCAGAATCGCTCAGTGCCGGGCGGCATCATATCCAACTGGATGTTGTGACCCATGATCAATTACTGGGTAGTGAGGAGGAATTGCGCAGTGCATTTGGTAACCTGATCAGTAATGCCATACGGTATACCCCCGATAAGGGAGAGATTTCAGTTCGTTGGGAAAAAAGAGCGGGGCAAGGGATATTTTCCGTACAGGATAGCGGGATTGGTATTGGTTCCGAACACATCCCGAGATTAACGGAGCGATTCTATCGGGTGGATAACAGCCGATCACGGGAAACAGGAGGAACGGGACTCGGACTGGCCATCGTCAAGCATGTCTTGAGTCGTCATGATGCACGGCTGGAAATCAAGAGTCAGGTTGGTAAAGGCAGTTTGTTTACTATCACTTTTCCTGCTAAACGACTCGTCCTGGAACAAGTCGCTGAATGCCAGCATAGGATTTTAAATGATCAGGAATCCAGTATGACACCTTGAACCGGACTCCCGTCGAGTTTTTAAGGGTTATACAGCGACTTTACGATTGAAAACGTGTGCGTGTTTTCGTTGAGTTCTGATTCATAGCGATGACAAGATAGTTGAAATACAAGATGACGCCTAGAATCGTATCGGAAACGACCCATTCCATAACAGTGTGGGGAAGTTCGAAAACTGACAGGACGCCAAAAAAAGCTGTGGTGATCATAATTGCTGACAGAATAAAGATTTGATTTGTTTTCATAGCGATTTCCTTCGTGAATTTGTAAAGATGTTGTAAAGAATCTACGCAACATGAGATAACAAACTTCACAAGAAGTTCACATTATTTTTATGATTTATTCACATTCTTTGGAAAATGAGATTGTGAAAATATACTTCAATTTATTTTTAACAATATAGTCATCACATTAAATGATGGTTTGTTTCTTTATTTTTTTGGTCTTGATGATTGATATTGGAAAAATAAAAAGCTAATAAATCTATGTGAATACCTGATTTGGAATAGATTTCCAGAATATTTGAGTAATGTGCTGATTGGCAGAGAGAATGAAATGAATTGGTGCCTGATTGATATCAAACGCGATATAGAATTTGTATTACTGCGTTATTTACCCAAGGTGATACTGAGCCAGAACGAGTAAACAGAAGCTGTTATGGCGTGAGCCAGTAATGCGGATAGTTTTTACCAACCCGATTGATACAGTGCGATAAGTCCTTGTGCATTACCGGTTAGTTTGGTAATGCTATGGCGATCGAAGCGTAAATCGGTAAAATCAAGCGATTGAGTGGGAAAGATTTCCTTGGCATCGAAATTAAACTGTAAAAGCGGGGTGACATGCCGGGCATTGAGATAGAAATTCCCATTTTCATCGGTATTGGAAACGGGATCGTGAATATCAGCAATATTAAAAATGATTTCGTCCAGCTCTTCCTGAGGTAAAGTCACCGGGTACTGATCAAAAAAATCGTCCGGAACAGGCGAGGAATTGAACGCATACGTTTCCAGACCGAATACCGAACCGATTGCTTGAGCCAGTCCTCCTCCCAGTGAGTGCCCGGCAACGGTAATCTTGTGATTCGAGTAACGATTGGCGACATCCTGGGCAAAATTGAATGCATGCTTGAATTGATCCGGTACCAGGCCCAGCGAGAGCGTTACATCGGTGGCCATGTCACGTAATGTTTCCAGAGAGCAGGGAAAGTCACACTTCTCAGTACCGCGAAAAGCCAGAACCAGTTCCGCAGTCTCCTTGTTTCTATATAGACCGGCCTGCATGCCCGAACTTTTACTGATGTGCTCGATCAGTTCCCATTGCTCAAAATTGATGATATCGAAGTCATATACCGCATCGGCTAGTTGTGCATAGGGAATGGATCGCCCCAATGAATCGACAGCCTGCCTTTCTGTTATCTGGAGCATGCCATAGGGCTTCCAGTCTTGGCCGGGAACGAAATCAGGATTGATATAGGTATCGATTTTTGTCAATTCAAACAAGAGTGTAGAAGGGTCATCGATATTCGGAATGGCCGCCATATTGACTATATAACGCTCTGTACCAAATCTTTTGGGAATATCGATTTTGGGTAAAGTTAGCAGTCCTGTATCTGAGGAAAAAACAGGGCTGTATGTGTCGCTGGCTTGATCGAGTTCGGCGCTGGTCAGTCTGAATTGATTGGGATTGTTAATACCCTGCCATTGCAGTGATGCCTTGTAAAACTGCTGATTGACGCCGTCAGTCACGATGACTTTCTGCAGACAGGCGATATTTTCGGGTTCGACGAAAGTGGCTGACGCTGTCAAACTCAGACAATCTTCCGGTAAGGCTTGCACAGTGCCGATTTGGATGATCAGTGCCAGAGCGCCAAGCCAGTGAATGGCGGTACGTAATTTACTTATCATGGATTTGCCGTTCCAGGAATTGAATGGTCAGCGGGGATGATAACCTGTTTTATCAAAGTCACAACCAAAAAAGAAACAATCGTTATAACCCTGGTGATAAAAACGCAATATGTTCAACCCGATCGTTTTTCTGGTTCGACGTAAATTCGTGAATCGGGAGAGTCTGTAAATCCTACGGAGAATCTAAGTAATCCCTTAACAAAAAACAAGCCATTCACTCATTTGAATTGCCAATTGCTAGCCCTACCATGAACAGGGCAATGATGAATTTTTGGGAAAACATCCTCGCTACTGAATTTGGGGTAGTTGCATCGGATCCACTCCTGAAACTCGTTTAGCCAAGCACTCATCGATCAAATATAACAATTACGAGGCAAATAAAATGGCAAATTTCAGCAGATCTGATCTTGATTTTGTACTCCAGCAGATTTTCATCGCCGAGGACGATTCGGCAGCACAGCGCAATGGCAATGACAATGCGTTACCCGGGCTCGTGGGCAGTCCGTTATTGTCATTAGGATTACGCAATGTGGATGGATCGTTCAATAATCTGGTTCCGGGGCGTTCCCAGTTTGGGTCGGCAGACCAGGTTTTTCCACGGCTACTGACACCGACATTCCGTCCGGGGGAGGTCGTGCCCGATGGTTTTGGCACATCTGGGCAGCCGGTGGGCGAATCGACATCCTATTCACAAACCAACGGACTGGTGTTCGATACCCAACCGCGTTTCGTCAGTAACCTGATCGTCGATCAGTCGGACGCTAATCCGGCAGCAGTGGCGGCGGTAAACCAGACACCGGGCTCCAAGAATGTCAATGGGGTGCGCGCCGATGGCGTACCCTTTACCACCAATTTCATTCCCAATGTCACGCCGGATGCCGGTTTGTCCGCACCTTACAATTCCTGGTTTACCCTGTTTGGCCAGTTTTTTGATCATGGACTGGATCTGGTCAACAAGGGGCAGAGCGGTACGGTCTTCATCCCGCTGAAGCCGGGAGATCCGCTCTTCAGCAACGAACCCGGTGCAGCCAACTTCATGACGCTGACGCGTGCCACCAACCTGCCGGGTGGTGATGGTGTCGTGGGCACAGGTGACGACGCGCACAATAACCGCAATCAGACCACACCTTTTGTCGACCAGAATCAGACCTATACCTCGCATCCCTCACATCAGGTTTTTTTGCGTGAATATGTACTCAATGCTGCGGGCGATCCCGTTTCTTCAGGGAGATTGCTGGAGGACAGCGCGGCATTGGGTGGACTGGCTACCTGGGCCGACATCAAGCAACAGGCAAAACAGATGCTGGGCATCAATCTGACCGATGCTGATCTGAACGATCTGCCGCTATTGGCCACCGACAGCTATGGCAAGTTCATACCAGGCCCCAATGGTTTTGCGCAACTGGTGCTGGCCAACAATACCTTACTGGAAGGCACGGCAGCAGGCGTGAACATACCCGGCAATGTCGTGCGCACCGGTCATGCCTTTCTGGACGATATCGCGCATGATGCAGCGCCGCGCAATGCCAGTGGCGCCATGAAAACTGCCGATGGCGATAATGTGATCAATGCCGGTCCGGCAGCACCGGGCGAGTATGACGATGAGCTGCTCGATGCCCATTTCATCACGGGTGACGGACGTGGTAATGAAAATATTGGCCTGACGACCGTCCATACCGTTTTTCATGCGGAACATAACCGCACGGTCGATTTCATCAAAAATATGGTTTCCAATAGTGGTGATCCTGCTTTCATAGCCCAGTGGCATCTGCCGAATGGAGAATGGAACGGCGAACGTCTGTTTCAGGGTGCGCGGTTTGCGACCGAAATGCAGTATCAGCATCTGGTATTCGAGGAATTTGCACGTAAGGTGCAACCCAATGTCGATATTTTCGTCGGCTACGACAGTACCATCAATCCGGCCATCATGGCTGAATTTGCGCATGTCGTCTATCGCTTTGGTCACTCTATGCTGACCGAAACGGTGGATCGCATCGATGCCAACGGCAATCATAATGACATTGGTCTGATACAGGCATTCCTGAATCCGGTCGAATTCCGGGATACCTACAGCAATAACATCGAGGCAGCCGGCGCTGTGGTCAAAGGGATGACCCGGCAGATCGGTAACGAGATCGATGAGTTTGTAACCGATGCACTGCGTAATAACCTCGTGGGTCTGCCGCTGGATCTGGCGGCCATCAATATGGCGCGAGGTCGCGATGCCGGTATTCCATCGTTCAATACCGCGCGACGTATGTTTTTCGATGATACCGGTAGCAGTGTATTGCAGCCTTACGAGAGCTGGTCGGATTTTCAGTTGGGTTTGCGGCATCCTGAGTCACTCACCAATTTCATAGCAGCATATGGTACGCACCCCAGCATTGCCAATGCCGTATCATTTGCTGACAAGCGCGCCGCAGCCGATGCGCTGATCAATGGCACCGATGCCGATGCTGTCGATTTCATGAACAGTACGGGCGCTTATGCCAGCCTGCCATCGGGTGCGACCACCACGGGGCTGGACGATGTCGATTTCTGGATTGGCGGTCTGGCTGAGAAGCAGGCGCCATTTGGCGGTTTGCTCGGTTCGACCTTTAATTTTGTATTCGAGACACAGCTCGAGCGCTTGCAGGATGGCGACCGTTTTTACTATCTAGCCAGAACAGCCGGGCTGGATTTCCTGACACAACTGGAAGAAAACTCGTTTGCCGAGCTGATCATGGCGAATCTTCCAGCAGTCAAGCAT
>JAAEXZ010000070.1 GCA_017879645.1 Nitrosomonas sp. | reverse complement strand
CCTTTCAGTCTCAATACACGTTTACCTGCTTGCGCCAGCCGGACCAGAAGCTGATTGATGGATTCCTGTTGCAGGGTGTGGTGATTACGTTCCTTGCCAGCATAAATGCGCGTTGCATCACGGCGCACCATGTCCAGAATGGCGGGGGATACCAATCTGTCATAGATGACGACATCAGCTTGCTGCATCAGGCGCATGGCACGAAAGGTGAGCAGATCGGGATTGCCTGGACCGGCTCCCACCAGATAAACCTCACCACGTGGCAATTGATCAGGTGTTTGGTGCAATGATTGTAACAAGTAGTGCTCGGCGGCTTTGTCTTGACCGGCTAATACCTGTTCGGTGAAAGTGCCTTGCAGCATTTTTTCCCAGAACAAACGTCTGTTGTCCGGGTGCTTAAAATGCTGTTTGACCTGCTGGCGCAGTCGGCCCGCTAGCGTGGTCAGGCGGGCATAAGCTACTGGAATCATGGTTTCCAATTGGGCGCGCAACAGTCTGACCAGAACAGGCGATTGACCGCTGCTGGAGAGTGCAATGAGCAGCGGTGAACGGTCAATTATCGATGGCATGATGAAAGTGCATAAATCTGGTTGATCGACAACATTCACCGGGATATTGCGGAGCTGTGCGGCTTCCGAAACTTGCCGGTTGACTTCTTCATCGTTGGTGGCTGCGATTACAAGCGCGATGCTTTCCAGATGATGGGGATGAAAATTTGCTTTGAGATGCTTTATTTTTTCTTTCTCGACCCATGAACTCAAGGTTTCGTTCAATTCGGGTGCAGCTACCAATACGTCCGCGTTGGCCTGCATGAGCAGGGTTGCTTTGCGTGCAGCGACCTCACCCCCACCCACTACCAGACATGCCTTATTTTTGATGTTTAAAAAGACTGGGAGAAAGTCCATTGTATTTGTACATCACCGATTATTCTGATCAGTAAAAAATTGATGCAGATGACACCTAAAGATCGGGTATTTATCTGCATCAATCAAGAATACTATATCTATGACAGTAAGAATGTGATGAATCGGGAGAGGCCGGGGGTGCAGGTGTTACTAGTGACTGGATTCCAGTATTAGGATATCTTCCAGCTGGATATTGGAACTCGTACCTTTAAAAACAGTACCCACCTTTTTCTTGTTCAGATGTTCGATGTTCAGGTCATAGATTTTCTGGGAGAGTGGAAAGTACTTCACTTCCTTGACAAGCTCAGGCGCATTCTTCATGTAGAAGTTGATAAATTCGTTTACTTCGGGCTTTTCAGTTGATTTGGCGTTGACGTAGATGAATAGTGGACGAGATAAGGGCTTGTAGCTGTTATTTTTGACGCTATCGGCTGAAGGCAATATTCCACCATTCCCGTTATCGACGGCAACGGCATGGATACGTTTGCTATTTTCAATATAATAAGCGTAACCGAAGAAACCCAATGCATAAATGTCACTGGCGACACCTTGTACTAGTACATTGTCATCCTCTGAGGCGGTGTAGTCACCACGACTGGATTTGGCTTTTCCTACGACGGCTTCGGTAAAGTATTCAAATGTTCCCGAGTCGGCACCTGCCCCGTACAGCTTGATCTTCTTATCAGGCCATTGCGGATTGATTTGATTCCAGTGTGTAATTTTGCCCTGCGCTTCGGGTTCCCAGATTTTCTTCAGTTCGCTGACGGTGATCGTTTTGCTCCAGCTATTTTTGGGATTGACCACGACGGTTAGTGCATCGAATGCGATGGGCATTTCAATATAGTGCACGCCAGTTTGCTTGCAGGCTTCCATCTCTCCTGTAGTGATAGGTCGTGAAGCATTGATGACATCGATTTCATTGCGACAAAACTTTTTGAATCCTCCTCCAGTGCCGGCGATTCCGACAGTAACGCGAACTGCTCCGCGTTTGGCTTTCTGAAAATCTTCCGCAACCGCTTCAGTAATAGGAAAAACTGTACTGGAACCATCAATTTTGACGATGGGGCTGGCGTTCGTAATCGTGATCGACGAACCGAATAACAGTGCTACAGCGAATACCTTTAGGCTCATTGGATATGACATAGACTTACTTTCTCCAAGCATTGTGTAATGCAAAAAAGTTTTTAGAATTGGAACCGAATGATATTTCAGTATTGTTACAAAATTATGACAAACGGAAAATTCGGTGCGTACCGATATATGCCTTGACTTCCGGGCAAGGAGAAAATTTTAGGAATGACTCGCCGTTTGTACGGTTTCAGCAATATGCTTTGCCCAGTAATTGACCTTTTGTTCCGATTCGCCTTCAACCATGACCCTGATAAGCGGTTCGGTGCCGGATGCGCGAATCAGTACACGTCCCTTTTCTTTGAGTTCTGCTTCAGCGGCTTGCTGTATGGCTTTAACCGCCTCATTTTCGGCAACATTGAAAGAGCCGGGAATTTTGACATTAATTATTTTCTGTGGATACAGTGTGACACCACGCATGAATTCAGCCAGTGTTTTTTGTGTGTCACGCAGAGCATACAAAACTTGCAATGCGGAAATGATACCGTCACCCGTCGTGTGCCTGTCTCTACAGATGATGTGTCCCGAGTTTTCTCCCCCTAGGAACCATTTTTTCTCAAGCAATAATTCAGAGACATAACGGTCACCCACTTTTGCACGCAGAAAAGGGATGTTGAGCTTCTTGAAACGGTTTTCGATTGCTAGATTGGTCATTAAAGTGCCGACCACTCCGCCTTTCAGAGCTTTTTTCTGCTTGCGATGTTTCGCAATGATGTACAGTAGTTCGTCACCTTCAAACAGCCTGCCATTTTTATCGACCATCATGATGCGGTCACCATCGCCATCCAGTGCTATGCCAAAATCTGCATGATTTTGTTTGACGGCCTGTTGCAGTGTTGAACAATGTGTGGCTCCACAATCCAGGTTGATATTGAGTCCATTGGGTTGTGCACCTATTGTAATGACATCCGCACCTAATTCATGCATAACATGACCAGCGATATGGTAGGCTGCGCCATGCGCACAATCGACGACGATTTTCAACCCCCTCAGGTCAAGGTGATATGGAAAGCTGCTTTTGCAGAATTCGATATAACGACCGGATGCATCTTTGAGGCGTTGAACTTTTCCGAGCTTAGCCGAAGGCATGGTTTCAATAGGAGCATCCAATCCCATTTCGATTTTATGCTCGACTTCATCAGGAAGTTTTATGCCCTTCGACGAGAAAAACTTTACCCCATTATCTTCAAATCGATTATGCGATGCCGAGATAACGATACCCGCCTGTAGCCGCAATGCTCGAATCAGATAGGCAATGGCAGAAGTTGGCATTGGACCGGACAAGAAAACATCGACACCTGCTGCACATAATCCTGCTTCCAAGGCCGATTCGAACATGTATCCCGATATGCGCGTATCTTTGCCAATGAGTACGGTCGGACGTTCACCTTCGAGTCGCTGCCAGTCATCCGACAGTACTTTACCAGCAGAATAGCCCAATCGCATGATGAATTCCGGCGTAATCGGATCGACTCCAACACGCCCCCTGATACCATCTGTCCCAAAGTATTTTTTAGTCAATTTAGAATGAGTTCGATCGTAATGTCTATTAAGGATTAATGTCTGAATTTTGAATTGAAGTCAAAGTGGTGAGTGCATCCTTGCTAGCCTTGACATCGTGTACGCGTATTATTTTGGCACCTTTGATAATTGCAAGCAAGGCTGCAGTGATACTTTCATGTATCCGCTGTTCGACAGGGTTGCCAGTAATGGCTCCAAGCATGGATTTTCGCGATAGCCCTGCCAGAATAGGAATTTTTAGTGTACTAAGCTGCTCCAGGTGATTTAGGAGTGTGAGATTATGCTGCAGCGTTTTGCCAAAACCAAAACCGGGATCGATAATCAGGCGATGACGTTCTATACCGGCCTTGATGCAAATCTCAATGCGTTGTTGCAAAAAATCTTTCACCTCGGACACGATATTTCGGTATTGTGGATTCATTTGCATATTTTGTGGTGTGCCCTGCATGTGCATTAAGCAAACATGGATATCAGGATGTGAGGCAATCGTTTCCAAAGTTCCTGGATTTTTCAGCGCATGAACATCATTGATCATGATTGCGCCAGAATCAATGGCTTGTTTCATGACTTCTGGCTTGGAAGTGTCGACAGAAATTGGAGTGCCATATTTACTAAGCCCTTTAAGGACTGGAATGACGCGCGCCAATTCATCCGAGACACTTACTGGATGACTTCCTGGGCGAGTTGATTCTCCTCCGATGTCCAGAATATCCACACCCTCATCAATAAGCTTTTTGCCATGTGAGATGGCTTGTTGTGCTGACAGATACTTTCCTCCATCCGAGAATGAGTCAGGTGTTACATTGATAATGCCCATGATCAATGGGCGATTGGTCGCGAAGATACTATTTGAGGCAGGAATATTCACTAAAGGGTATTGAAATGAATGAAAAAAACGGGATATGAATTTTGATCATATCCCGTAATAATTTGAATTAGCAATGTTTAATCTACTTCTTTTGCTACTCCTTGGGGAGTTGCCGGCTCTTCTCGCTGCTCGGGTTTAACCGTCGTAGGCTCTCCACTTGGTGTTGAGGGCATGGACTGAGGTGGTTTTGGAGGACGCGGAGGGCGACCTTCCATGATGTCCTTGATTTGCTCACTGTCTATGGTCTCCCATTCCAGTAACGCTTTGGTCATTGCTTCGATCTTGTCCTTGTTGTCTTCAATCAATTTGCGTGCTAGAGCATACTGATCATCAATGATGCGACGAACTTCAGTATCCACTTTCTGCATGGTTGATTCGCTGACATTTTTATGTGTCGTCACTGAACGGCCAAGAAAAACTTCGCCTTCATTTTCACCGTAAACCATGGGGCCCAGTATGTCTGACATCCCCCATTGCGTAACCATTTGCCGGGCCAGATCTGTAGCACGTTCAAAATCATTCGAAGCACCCGTAGTCATTTGTTTCATGAAAACTTCTTCAGCTATACGGCCACCAAACATGACAGAAATCCTCTGCAGAATTTCTTCACGCTCCATACTGAAGCGATCTTCTGTTGGTAGTTGCATGGTAACTCCGAGTGCGCGACCTCTTGGTATGATCGTCACTTTGTGAACCGGATCGGCTTTAGGTAGTAAGCACGCAACGACGGCATGTCCCGATTCATGATAGGCTGTGTTTCTACGCTCATGCTCAGGCATGACCACTGAGCGTCTTTCAGCACCCATGAATATCTTGTCCTTGGCGCGTTCAAAGTCATCCATATCCACCAGTCGCTTGTTGCTGCGTGCAGCAAACAATGCAGCTTCATTAACCAGATTGGCTAAATCGGCTCCAGACATACCGGGTGTGCCGCGAGCCAGAATTTCAGCTTTAACATCAGGTGCCAGCGGAACTTTGCGCATATGCACATGTAGGATTTGTTCCCTTCCGCGAATGTCTGGTAGCGGTACGGTAACCTGACGATCAAAACGACCAGGACGCAGCAATGCTGGATCAAGTACATCCGGACGGTTGGTCGCTGCAATGACGATTACCCCCATCGATCCTTCGAAACCATCCATTTCCACCAACAACTGGTTCAATGTCTGTTCACGCTCGTCATTGCCACCACCCAATCCTGCTCCGCGCTGACGACCAACTGCATCGATTTCGTCAATGAAGATAATGCAAGGTGCATGTTTTTTGGCTTGTTCAAACATGTCTCGCACCCTTGAAGCACCAACACCAACAAACATTTCAACGAAATCTGATCCTGAAATGCTGAAAAACGGAACTTGTGCTTCACCTGCGATAGCTCGTGCCAGCAGTGTTTTACCTGTTCCCGGGCTACCAACCATCAGTACACCACGTGGGATCCGGCCACCCAGTTTCTGAAATTTTGAAGGGTCACGCAAAAATTCGACCAATTCTGCAACTTCTTCTTTGGCTTCCTCGCATCCCGCAACATCATTGAAAGTAACGGTATTGGCTGATTTATCGAGCATACGAGCCTTGCTCTTGCCAAATGAAAATGCACCGCCATTTCTACCTCCACCCTGCATTTGGCGCATGAAGAAGATCCAAACTGCAATCAGTAGCAGCATTGGGAACCATGAGATGAAAATACTCATCAGCATGGATGGTTCTTCCTCCGGTTTAGCTTCGATAATAACGCCTGCTTTCAATAAATCACTCACCATCCATGGATCTGATGGTGCATAAGTGGTGAAGCGCCTGCCATCGGTCTTGGTTCCCTTAAGTGTTCGGCCTTCAATAATGACTTTGGCAATTCTTCCTTGGTTCAATTCAGTAATGAACTGGGAGTATTCCATTGGTACTTGCGTCGGCTGACGAACGCTAAATTGATTAAACACTGTCATCAACACAAGTGCAATCACTAGCCAAATGGCCATGTTTTTAATTAAATTATTCAAGATAGCTCCTTGGTTTGCACCTTAATATCATTGATTGGTCATTCTAACTCTATTCTGGGAAATATAACAGAATAGTTCATGTTGTATAAATCTGTTGAAAATTATCATCCTATTCTTCAATCGCGTACCAATCACTGAGGGGATCCATTCATTTCTCCTGAGATTGTTGCTTCTTTCCACATCCCAGTAAATACATTTCCTTGCTGCGATCACGTGAAGCCTTAGGTTTTCTGATCATGACCTTATCGAAATTTTTACGCATGTTACTGAGAAATTGGTCGAAATCTCTTCCTTGAAAAACTTTGACCAAAAAATTTCCACCATAGTTCAGTTGCTCCATTGCAAATTCTAGTGCCAATTCAGACAAGTACATACTTTTGGCTTGGTCACTAACTGCAATGCCACTAATATTGGGAGACATGTCAGAAATAACAAGGTCCGCCGGATTTCCGTTCAAATGCTTCCTTAATTCATGGGTGGCGCGCTCTTCACGGAAATCATCGCAAATAAAAGTGACGCCATTCAAGGGAGTCATCTCTAGTATATCGAGTGCAACAATTTTTCCTTTGGGGCCGATTTTCTGCATCGCAACCTGAGACCAGCTGCCTGGGGCTGCACCCAAATCGACCACGATCATTCCCGGTTTGATTAAATGATCGCGTTCGCAAATTTCTAGTAATTTGTAGGCAGCGCGGGAACGATAGCCATCTTTCTGTGCTTGCTTGACGAAAAAATCATTTACATGCTCTTTCATCCAGGCTTTACTGGTTTTGCTTTTTTTCATCGAGTAAAATAACCTTTTTGAACAAATTTATGTTATCACTAACCATAGCCAGAAGGCGCGAACTCAAAGCGCTATCGCATTCTTTGCATCCCGTTGTCATGATAGGTAAATCTGGATTATCGGACAGTGTAATAAACGAACTGAATCGTGCGCTGGATAGTCACGAGCTGATCAAAATCAAGGCTCAGATCGATGATCGGTTAGCTAGAAATGCGCTACTCGAGGAAATTTGCGATAAACTTGATTCAGCTGCGGTGCAACACATTGGTAAAATTTTTGTAATTTACCGCCCCAAAGCTGGAACAGCGGATGCGAAGGTTGATTTTTCGGGTAATAAAAAAACAAAACGCATTCCTTTTCGAACCAAACGCAGCTATCAGAATTAAGACTTTGCGTCGGATATCAGATATATTTGACGTCAAGAATCTCATATTCCCGAATTCCACTTGGAGCCTGAACTTCGGCAATATCGCCTGCATATTTGCCAATTAGCGCTCGCGCAATAGGGGAACTGATAGAAATTTTTCCATCCTTGATATTGGCTTCGTCATCTCCAACGATTTGATAAGTGACCGTATCACCACTTTGTAAATCTTCTAATTCGACAGTG
This sequence comes from Nitrosomonas sp., assembly GCA_017879645.1. Taxonomy (GTDB): domain Bacteria; phylum Pseudomonadota; class Gammaproteobacteria; order Burkholderiales; family Nitrosomonadaceae; genus Nitrosomonas. The sequence goes on along the minus strand of JAAEXZ010000070.1, from coordinate 4,139 downwards.
GCGCCAAAAACACAGGCTCCATCCGCGTTGATCAATGCCGGATTAATGATCTGTGCACTGGAGAGCTTGCTCTCCAGTTCGGCGATTCGTCCTTCGATAAAGCCTTGTTTTTCCTTGGCAGCATCGTATTCGGCATTTTCCGACAAGTCACCATGCGACCGAGCCTCGGCGATAGCAGCAATCACGGCAGGGCGGTGTATGGTTTTCATTTCATGTAATTCTTTACGTAGCGCTTCAGCTCCGGCTACGGTTAATGGAATAGTACTCATCGTCATTCAATGCCTTTTAATCATTTTGTTTAATACACCCAAGAAAATGCTGACTCAAGCTTTGAGTTGTATGTGCATTTTTTGCAAATTATAGGCCTGCAACTCGCGCCTATCGGTAATGCCTACACAGGCAGCGCGTGCGCCGGCAAGCGTCGTATAGTAGGTCACTTTGGCTTGAAGCGCGGCATGACGAATCGAATACGAATCTCGTATGGCACTGCGTTGGCTTTTGACCGTGTTGATGATCAAGCTGATTTCTCCGTTCTTGATCATATCCACGATATGCGGTCGTCCTTCTGCAACTTTGTTGATGGTGATGACTTGGATACCCGCTTCGGTAATAGCTGTAGCAGTTCCGCGTGTAGCATAGAGGGTGAAGCCAAGTTGTGCAAGACTGCGTGCGATTTCAATGGCATCCGGCTTGTCAGACTGGCGGACACTGATGAAAATCTTGCCAGACACTGGCAGACGCACGTCGGTAGCCAGTTGTGATTTAACGAAAGCTTCTGCGAAGGTGGTACCCATTCCCATGACTTCGCCGGTTGATTTCATTTCTGGTCCCAGTATTGTATCGACTCCGGGAAGTTTGATAAAGGGGAACACCGCTTCCTTGACAGAATAGTATTGAGGAATGATTTCTTTTGTAATACCCTGATTGATTAGGTTATTACCTGTCATACAACGAGCGGAAATTTTCGCAAGCTGTAACCCCGTTGCTTTGGATATGAAAGGAACGGTACGTGAAGCGCGCGGATTGACTTCCAGGACATATACCGTATCGTCCTGGATGGCAAATTGAACATTCATTAACCCAACGACATTCAAAGCCCGCGCCATCGCGGCAGTCTGGCGCCGCAATTCATCGAGCGTACCGGGAGACAAGTTGAAAGTCGGTAGTGCGCATGCCGAGTCACCCGAATGCACTCCGGCTTGTTCGATATGTTCCATGATGCCACCGATCAGAATGGTTTCACCATCAAAGATGGCATCGACATCCACTTCTGTGGCATTGGTCAGAAAATGGTCCAGCAAAACGGGTGAATCATTGGAAACCTTGACCGCTTCGCGCATATAGCGTTCAAGTTCGGCTTTTTCATGTACGATTTCCATGGCGCGGCCACCCAGAACATAGCTTGGGCGCACAACCAGAGGGTAGCCAATTTCCTCGGCTGCTACCAATGCAGCTTCAGGGTTGCGGGCAGTGCGATTTGGGGGTTGCTTCAGGCCCAGTTGGTGCAGCATTTTCTGGAAGCGTTCGCGATCTTCCGCGCAATCGATCATGTCCGGGCTGGTGCCAATAATGGGAACACCATTGGCTTCCAGATCCCGTGCAAGCTTGAGCGGAGTTTGACCGCCGTACTGCACGATGACGCCATCAGGTTTCTCGACGGCAACAATTTCGAGTACATCTTCCAGCGTCAGCGGTTCAAAATACAGACGATCCGATGTGTCGTAGTCGGTTGAGACGGTTTCAGGATTGCAGTTCACCATGATCGTCTCGAAACCATCTTCGCGCAAAGCCAGTGCGGCGTGTACGCAGCAATAATCGAATTCGATGCCCTGTCCAATGCGATTGGGTCCGCCGCCCAGTACCATGATTTTCCTTTTGTTCGTCGGATTGGCTTCGCATTCTTCTTCGTAAGTGGAATACATGTAAGCTGTGCTGGTGGCGAATTCGGCAGCGCAGGTATCGACTCGCTTATAAACAGGATGCAGGTTGAACTGGTGGCGACGCAAGCGAATAGTAGTCTGGTCGGTGTTGAGCAACTTTGCCAGCCGTCGGTCGGAGAAACCGCTACGTTTCAATTTGTGCAGCACCGGCTGATCCAGCGATTCCAGGCGAATCTGGGCTAAGGCTTGTTCCTGTTTGACCAGATCTTCGATTTGCGCCAGAAACCAGGTGTCGATGTGTGTCAGTGCGTGCACTTCATCAAGCGACAAATGACAGCGGAAAGCATCGGCCACAAACCAGATCCGGTCCGGACCTGGGTTGGCCAGTTCAGTATAAATGGTTTCCAGGTTGTCGGTTTTTTCATCCAGACCATCGACGCCGGTTTCGAGTCCGCGCAGTGCCTTTTGTAGTGACTCCTGGAAAGTACGGCCAATGGCCATGACTTCCCCTACCGATTTCATTTGCGTGGTCAGCCGATCATTGGTTTGTGGAAATTTTTCGAATGCGAAACGCGGGACCTTGGTGACGACATAATCAATGGTGGGTTCAAACGAGGCCGGCGTGATGCCGCCGGTGATATCGTTGCCCAATTCGTTCAGGGTGTAACCGACTGCGAGTTTGGCGGCAATCTTGGCGATTGGAAAGCCGGTTGCCTTGGATGCCAATGCAGATGACCGAGATACGCGGGGATTCATTTCGATCACCAGCATGCGGCCGTTTTCCGGATTGATGGCGAACTGCACATTCGATCCTCCTGTTTCCACACCGATTTCACGCAATACGGCAATCGATGCATTACGCATCAACTGATATTCCTTGTCGGTTAGGGTTTGTGCCGGTGCCACAGTAATGGAATCGCCGGTATGCACGCCCATTGGATCCAGATTTTCGATCGCGCAAACGATGATGCAGTTGTCGTTTTTGTCGCGCACCACTTCCATTTCAAATTCTTTCCAGCCGATCACCGATTCTTCGATCAGTAATTCCTTGGTAGGGGAGGTTTCTAGTCCGCGTTCGCAAATGGCCAGAAATTCTTCCCGGTTGTAGGCAATGCCGCCACCACTGCCGCCCATGGTGAAGGACGGACGGATAATGACGGGATAACCCACCATGGCCTGGACCTGCAAGGCTTCCTCCATGCTGTGGGCAACAGCCGAGCGCGCTGAATTCAATCCGATCCGGGTCATTGCCTGCTTGAATTTTTCTCGATCTTCAGCCATATCGATGGCTTCGCGCGATGCACCGATCAGCTCGACGCCATATTTTTGCAGTACGCCGTGCTTGACCAGATCCAATGCACAATTCAGCGCAGTTTGGCCTCCCATGGTGGGTAGCAGCGCTTGCGGGCGCTCGATGGCGATGATTTTCTCGACCATGGTCCAGGTAATGGGCTCGATATACGTTGCATCCGCCATCTCCGGGTCAGTCATGATGGTGGCAGGATTGGAATTTACCAGGATGATGCGATAGCCTTCTTCACGCAGGGCCTTGCAGGCCTGCACACCGGAATAATCAAACTCGCATGCCTGGCCGATGATGATGGGGCCGGCACCGATGATCAGTATGGATTGTATGTCAGTACGTTTGGGCATGCTATCGTGCAGAAAATGATGTTGTTGGAATCAGGTTGATGGTGCAGTTTGCTGTTTATGTAGCTGCATCATGCTGATGAAACGATCAAACAGGTAATCGGCCTCATGCGGTCCGGGGCTGGCTTCGGGGTGTCCCTGGAAACAGAATGCTGGCTTGTCGGTTAATTCGAATCCTTGCAGGCTGCCGTCAAACAACGATACATGCGTAATACGTGCATTCTGCGGCAAGGTTGCCGCATCGACCGCGAAACCGTGGTTCTGGCTGGTGATGATTACTTTGCCGCTGGCGACGTCTTGGACCGGATGATTGGCGCCATGATGACCAAATTTCATTTTGATGGTGCGTGCTCCACTGGCCAATCCCAGAAGCTGGTGTCCTAGGCATATGCCAAAAATCGGAATGTTTTTTTGCAGCAGTGTCTGAGTGGCCGAAATGGCATAGTCACAGGGTTCGGGGTCACCGGGGCCATTGGAAAGAAAAACCCCATCGGGTTGCATGGCCAAGATTTCCTTCGCCGGTGTCTGCGCCGGAAAGACCGTGACTTTACAGCCGCGTTGTGCCAGTTTGCGTAAAATTGTCCGTTTGATACCAAAATCAAACGCTGC
>JAAEXZ010000069.1 GCA_017879645.1 Nitrosomonas sp. | reverse complement strand
GGTCAGGATGGTACGCAAGGCGGGGATGGAGAAAACACGGATGTGGGAAACTGGTAAGGCATCAAAGTGTTGTGCACGCGACAATTGTAGGAAATCATCCCAGGCGAGAAAGCGGTTTCACGTTGCTTGAGCTGGTAGTGGCGATCGCAGTTGCAGCTGTTGTCATGGGTGCCAGTGCACCTGCTATTCAGCGGCTTTACCAGTCTTCGGAATATCGCGCCGCTGTAAACGACATTGTCACTATGCTTACCTCTGCCCGCTATCAGGCGATTCGTGGCGGACTGAATACGGATGTAGTGATTAATCCAAGCACAAGGATAGTCTCCGTGGGGGAGAAGGAACAACAACTTCCCAGGCAACTGCACATGGAAATTCTGGGTAGCCGCGAACTGAATCGAGACGGTTCGGGGATCATTCGGTTCTATCCGGATGGTGGATCGAGTGGGGGTTACATTAATCTCGGGTCTGGGAATGCCTCGACAGTCCAGATCCAGGTGGATTGGTTGTTGGGTCGAGTTTCACTCTGTAAGGTCGATTGCCCGGTTTTGTAGTCGTAGATTGGGGAGCATGCTGTTTATGATGTTCGCCTGAGCCACGCGGTATATCGCCAGGAACGACTGTGTTCAATTTTTTGTATGTGGTCATGCAGTTGGTTTGCGTACAGACGGGCGTTGTCAAGATGTCCCTTTAGTTCATCGATGACCTGTCGGGCTTCAAGGAGCGCTCGGTCGGTATCCGAAAATTGTTTTCGGCAGTCGTCCAGTAGCGCACCTAGCAGCATGCGCTGCGCTTGTTCCGATTTTATCTCATTTTCTGACGCTTCAATTTTGTCAAGGAGGAGGCGAGTGTAGTGTTGGTGCTCGTTGAGAATGTCAGTGTTGCGCGATGGCTTGGCTGCCATGCGATAAGCATCGACATTTTTTCGGAAAACTGCGAGTGGATCAGAACGTAAAAACTCACTAACCAGACGATGGTAATGGGGGTGGAGCTTATTCATAACCTCGTCTGCGTGACGCTTTCGATGCTTGGATTCTGAGGCGAAGCTGGCGCCGCCTTCGTGAAAAACAAACACGTCCGCTGCAATAACGTGCTTCCAACCTTTTAGAGTAGCGCGCAGTGAAAAATCGCATTCCTCGCCATACCCTTGGCCAAAGTTGATTTCATCGAATAGGCCGGTAGCATCCAGGCAGGAGCGCTTGATGTACATACAGAAGCCAACTGCCGTCGGAATCTCGGCACACAGAGATCGATTCGCGGTTTTGAAGGCAATATCCAGTTCTGCTTCAGTCCACTGATAGGGCAGTGGATTTTCGATCGGGAACACTGGATATGAACAGATCGTTCCATTATTTGAAAAGGGTGTTACCGTGCCGATCTCTGGTTCCGTATAGGCACAGAGCCGCATCCTTTGCAACCAGTCTCCAGACACGACCGTGTCACTATTGAGCAGCAGGACATCGGCTTCAGGATCGAGCAAAAATCCCTTGTTAGCGCTTCGCACAAAGCCCAGATTTTGTTCGTTGACTATTAACGACACTGGAGCGTCTGACGCCAGCTTCCTGCAGTATGTGGATAACTCAGTTTCGGGCGAACAATCATCGATTACGACGATGGTAGTATTGCTGGGCAATTTGCTGTTAAGAAGGGAGTTCAGGCATCTTCGTGTAACTGCGAGATCACGATACACCGGTACGAGTACAACTAACGATTTTGGGGGCGTGGGCGCAGCGTTCATATTCACAGGTGGGATCTCGGATTACCGTTTTCAATTTCGAGAATGCAACTTATCAGCACCAAATGTGCTTTATACCCTGCGAGTGGGAAACTGGAGGAACCCGAGGCATCAAGCATAGCAGGTTTTGAGCGGCGGGAGCGTGCGAGCTTCAATTATTCACCTTCTGGGGGTCGGCCAGAGCTTTATGAGCATGATATTATTAAGCAACTTGTCGCCAGATTTTGTCAGTAAACATGGAAGCGTGCCATCCTCGACATGTGCTTTTCCTGGTCGGTATGCATCGTTCAGGTACGTCTGCGTTGTCAGCCGCGTTACATGCCTGCGGAGCGACATTTGGCGAAAACTTGATAGCGCCAATGAAGCGCGTCAATGAGAAAGGCTTTTGGGAGTCTTCTGATGTCGTCGCTCTGAATGAAGAATTACTTTTATTGGCCGGTGCCAATTGGTACTCAGTCAACTCTACGCAGCTATGGATCAACTGGGCAGCCCCTGAGTTTGATGAGGCGCGCGAGACTGCTGAAGGCATTTTGAGTCGTGGTTTTGGCAGTGGGCCGTTAGAAGTTGTCAAGGATCCTCGTTTCTGTATAACCCTCCCGTTTTGGTTAGCGCTCTGCAAAAACTATAGGATGGTTACGTCCGTCTGTATCATGACCAGAGCGCTTGCTGAAGTTTGCCACTCGCTCCGGGAGCGAGATGGATTCCCCTTGGGATATGGAATGCGCCTATTGCGGTTTTATCTTCAAGGTATCGCAGCACATGCGCCTCCGAACTCGATACATGTAACTTTTGAAAGCCTGCTCAGCAACCCAGTGGAGCTGTTTCATGGCCTTGAGCGTCAGCTACCCATTACCGTCGAAGAGGAAAAGCTTAAGACGGCAGTGCTGGCTGAGTTGCGACACCAACGCCTCGAGTCAGGCATCACGTTAGCTAATGTTCATGCCGAGAGGGCACTGGACATCGAACACCTTGAAACAGAAATTGATCGTTTGTATCCCATAGAGAGCACCTTGAGCGAATTGGCCTGCGTCATCGTCAACCGGGGAAGAGAGCTGACGCGGATTGGCGATCTACATGCAGAAGCTCTGAGAACTCTCAACGAAAGGGATGCAGAATTGCGCAGGTTGGTTGACGCACTGCCATCTCAGCAGGCAGTGATTCAAGCGCACGAAGCGGCAATACGGACGCTCAATGAGAATATTCAGCGGATTGGTGAATTGCATAGCCTGGCGCTGGCGACAATTGAAGAGCGAGATTCACAGATCGAGGAATTCGATAGCCGGCTGCAAAACATCGGGGAAATGCACAGTCGAGCGCTGAATGTGATCGAAGAAAGAGAGAAGCAACTGGACACACTCAACCAGCTGATCTCGGAGCTAGGATGTCTGCATTCACATGCACTCCAGGTCATCGATGGCAAGGACTCAAGGATTCTTGAACTGGAAAGAACCAACTTCGTTATGGAAGAAAAGCTAAAAGAGAGTCGGGAGCGGTTTCAGCAAATTTACCGGATACCGGTTGTGGGTCGTTTAGTCAGGGCAATATGGAAATATGAGACTCGTTGACGTAGTGATACCCGTTTATGAGGGGTTGAAGGAAACAATAGTATGTATGAACTCGGTCCAGCGAACTGTTAAAGACAGTTGGGCTCGAATCATCATCGTGAACGATTGCTCTCCTGATCGACAGATCACTGACTATTTACGCAATCTGGCGCAAGAGCATCCGGAGTTTGTTCTGCTGGAGAATGAAAAGAATCTGGGATTTGTGGCATCTGTTAATCGGGGCATGTCCTACGATAAAGATAGAGACGTACTTTTGCTTAATAGCGACGTAGAGGTTGCCGGGAATTGGTTGGAGAGGTTGCGCAACGCAGCCTATCATCACGACAACGTTGGATCTATCACGCCCTTTTCCAATAACGCAACAATTTGTAGTTTTCCAAACATTTGCAAGGATAACCAGCTTCTATTCAATTTGTCGTTGGAGCAGATTGACGAACAGTTTGCGGCGGAGTTCACCGTGGGCGATGCATTTCAAGTTCCCACGGGTGTTGGATGCTGCATTTATCTCCGCCGTGACGCATTGGACAAGGTTGGCCTGTTTGATCTGGAGTCTTTTGGGCGCGGTTATGGTGAGGAAAACGATTGGTGCCAACGTGCGATTCGCGCCGGTTTTCGAAATTTACACCTGGCAAATTGTTTTATATATCATAAAGGAAGTGTGAGTTTCGGTGCTGAACATAGTCCGAGACTGACACAAGCTTTGGATACGTTAGATAGAAAGTACCCGCGATATCATGCGGATATTCAACGCTACATTGCCCGGGATCCTGCCCGAGTGGCCCGTGTGAGAGCCTGGCTTCGTTTGTTTTCCGTTCAGGATACACCAAAAATATTGATGATCTCTCACAAGCTAGGCGGGGGTGTCCAACAACATGTAGATGAGATTGCTTCAAGATATGCAAATCGAGTTCTTTTTCTTTTCATGATGCCAGATGTAGAAGGCGAGTCGGTTCGTATCTCCAGCTTCGATGGCAATGACTGGTTACGGGATGGTCTTTTTTTTCATGTTGAATCGGAATACGAAAAGTTAATTGAGTTAATGCGAGGCCTGGGAGTAGGCAGAATACATTTTCATCACACTATAGGGCTGCCTACGCGACTATGGGGATTGGGCGCTGATCTTGAATGTGATTATGATTTGACCATTCATGACTATTACCTCGTGAATGGAAATCCATCGCTTACTGATATCGACGGCCGTTACGTTGATGAAAGTGCTCCCGATTTCGACCAGCGATGCGCGGGACATCGTCCACTTCCATCTGGTGTCGATGCGAAGCAGTGGCGAGAAAATCAGAAAATGCTCATTGAAGGCGCTAACCGAATAATATTCCCGTCTATTGATAGCAAACAACGATTTACCAAGTACTTTAAAGTAAAGAACTCGGTCGTTTCCTGGCATCCTGACTATTTGTCTTCAGCCCCATATCCTGAGCCAAGCTGGCAATTCCCCAGAACCAGGCCACTTCGTGTACTCGCACTTGGTGCGCTGAGTAAAGAGAAAGGCGCGGATGTGCTGGAAAGCGTAGCTGCGTCACTGGTCGCGGAAGATATAGAGTTTCATTTGCTCGGCTATGCTTATCGGAAACTTGGTCACCAGGTGCACGCACATGAGCCCTACAACAACGAGAATGTGCATGCACTGATTAGGCGAATCAATCCAGATCTGGTTTGGTTTCCGGCTATGTGGCCGGAGACCTACAGTTACACTCTAAGCATTGCCCTGCAGCAGGGATTGCCGGTGGTTGTGCCCAATATCGGAGCATTTGTCGAGCGTGTTCATGGCAGACCCAATAGCGTAGTTGTCAAATGGAACAGTACGATCGTGGAATGGCGCGCATTCTGGGTGACCGTGTTGCGAAACCAGATGCTACCTGAAGTAAAAGACGACGCACCGGTAAATTGCCTCGAAGTTGCGCAGAATTTCTACGAAACCGAGTATGCACAGGCTGTTAGTAGTAGGGCGGCGAGCGGGGAAGGCGTTGTATTCCAGAACCCGGGGCCGAACCTGTATGTCTACAGTATGAAACTTTCTCGATCTGAGGAGCTGCTGAAACGAATTTGGCGCTTTTCTCGAAGACCCGTGGGTGCGGTATTAATTTCTATTGTGCCGTTTAAGATTCAGCGGTCTATCAAGCGATACTTATCGCACAGGCCCATGCATGATATTGTGGGAAGATCACATACCTGAAGCCATCTTTGAACTACGGCTTCGTCTCGTTATAACCGTACCAGACTAATTCCTACATACTTCGGCGTACATCAATCCGGAAGTCTCCATGGCTATTGTCTATCTTCACATTGGCGCACCTAAAACGGCGACGTCGACTCTGCAATACGTCATGGCACATAACCGCAAAAAAATGCTGAACGCCGGTGTATTGTATCCAGGCAGCATAATGCATGGGAACGCCCATCATCCTCTGGTGTGTGATTTGTTGGAGAAGCATCGAAGCCAGGCGATGCCTGATATTTGGTACGGAACAATTCCCAGAGGGAAGTCGTGGGAGCTTTTGAAAACTGAAATCAGCCAGCATCAAAGCAGTGTCGACCGCATTGTGTTGAGCTCGGAATTATTTTTTGGACAAATATTTAGTCTCGATTTAATGTTGCGCGATATCACTACAAATTTACAAGAGCACGATATCCGAGTGGTGGTTTATCTTCGTCGACAGGATCAGCTCTACAGTTCTTTTTATAATCAGGATGTAAAAGGCATTCGTCAGTGGGGGCACAGTGCGTTTCAGTTCTATCAGACACATCAGATCTTTGAACATGGATATCATGCTGTACTGGGTATGTGGTGCGATGTGTTTGGTAAGAGCAATGTGATAGTCCGCCCGTTTGAGGCGGAGCAGTGGCAGGATTTTGACATACTAAAGGATTTTGGTAGCGTAATCGGAAATGTGTCATTGCCCAGAGGCAAAGCTCAAAACAATGATAGCCTGGGCATGATACAGCTCTACATAAAACGCTGCTTGAATAAAGTCGGATTCAAAAAACAGGACAACGATGAAGTTGTCAAAATACTATACGAACTGTGTCCTGAAGCCCCAACTAAAGGTTGTCAGTACATACACCGCAGTCTGTACAAGAAGTTCCGTGAGACTTGGCTTGAGGACAATCGAGTGATTGCAGAAGAGTTTCTCGCGGGTCGAGAGTTGTTCAGCCAAACCATACCAGCCGCAGAAGAAGTGGCTATCTACGAGCTCAACCGTATGGGTGTCGCCCTTTACGCGCAGAATATGTTTAATCAGTTTGAAAAGGGCCGATTCCGGAAGTTTCGACAATTATTTTCAAAGGCGACTCTCTTGGTGTTGTCGGAGCAGAACCTTTGGAATGCACTTGATGCTCAATCTCGATCCATATTGCTTGAGTGGGCAACTGCAATTGACAAGTAGTTCTCAGTCCTGGCGGAGTGTCGTACTCAGCCAGCGTATGTTGATATGCGTTTTCACCGGATTCGCTTCCGGCATGCCGTACTATGTATTGATTCAATTGGTGCCTGCCTGGTTGCGTGAGGGAGGAGTGTCGCTTACGACAATTGGGCTTTTTTCGCTGGTTGGCATTCCCTACACATGGAAGTTTCTGTGGGCGCCGATGATGGATCGATACGTTCCTCCCTTCCTCGGAAGACGCAGGGGCTGGATGTTGGTCACACAGATCGCGCTTTTGTTGTTTATCGGATTACTTGGAATAGTGGAGCCGGCAAGGTCAACATCGGTGGTGGCAGTGCTGGCGTTGGCGGTTGCATTTTTCAGTGCCAGCCAGGATGTGGTGCTCGATGCCTACAGGCGTGAAATACTCGCAGATGCTGAATTGGGGATTGGTAATGCAATTCATGTGCAGGCTTATCGCATATCGAGTCTGATCCCGGGCTCCCTATCCTTGATCATGGCAGATCATCTCCCGTGGTCGACGGTATTCTGGATAACCGCCGGCTTCATGTTCGTCGGAATCATCATGTGCGTGACGGTGTCGGAGTCTGATTCGGAGTTGCCCGTTGCAACGAGTTTCCAGCAGGCGATGGTCTCACCGTTCAAAGAGTATCTGGCGCGTCGAGGCTGGACAGGATTGTTTCTGGTTTTGAGCTTCATGTTCCTCTATAAGCTCGGCGACAATATGGCTACTGCATTATCCACGCCATTCTACCTTGATCTTGGATTTAGCAAGACACAAATAGGCCTCGTGGCTAAACATGCGGCATTATGGCCCGCGATCTTCGGCGCTCTGCTAGGCGGGCTCATCATGGTTCGAGTGGGGATAAATCGCGCGCTTTGGTTGTTTGGTACAGTTCAATTAATAAGCATTCTGGGCTTTGCGTTCCTCGCCAGCGTTGGTCCCAAATTGTGGCTATTGGCGGCTGTCATTGCCTTTGAGTATCTCGGTGTTGGAATGGGCACAGCTGCATTTACCGCATTTATTGCCAGGGAGACCAGTAAAGTCTATGCGGCGACCCAATTCGCCTTGTTTACCGCACTCGCCGCAGGGCCTCGTACATTGGCTAACGCCAGCACCGGTATGCTTGTTGAGCAGATTGGTTGGGTTGATTTCTTCTTTTTGTGCGCGGTGGTGGGGCTTCCAGGAATGGTAATGTTGGCCTGGGTAGCGCCCTGGAATGCCAGAACATCGGTGTGAGTGACAGCCCGGGTAGGCGTGCACCTGAGCCAGAACCGGGTTCGTGTTTTGGGTGCCCCATCACGATTATCCCGGCAAAACGCAGTTGCCTTGCTGCTTGCAAATAAGCGAATATACGCTGGATTTCCGAAATACGTTGCTGTAACTACCCGGAATTCAGAACAATATTTTTCCGCTGTACAAACCGGAGTTAAGTCTTTGGGTGGGCGCGTGGTTCAACAAATGAATGAAAATATGCCAGCTAGAATTGTGGCAATCCTCGGTATGCATCGCAGTGGGACCAGTTGCCTGACGGGTTCGATGCAGGACTCGGGGCTGTTTCTGGGGGAATGCCACACCTGGAACAAGCACAACGAGAAAGGCAACCGGGAAAACCAGAAGTTTGTGGATTTGCACGATGCGATTCTTGAGAACAATGGAGGTGCGTGGGATTCCCCTCCTTCAAAAGTGATCTGGAATGCTGAACATATCGCCACCGCCAAGTCACTCCTCGCAGCGCATGCAGGCGAACCCAATTTTGGATTCAAGGATCCGCGCGCTTTGCTGGTACTGGATGGATGGAAACAGCTTTGCCCAAATATTGAATTCGTTGGAATTTACCGGCACCCAAATGCCGTGGCTAAATCGCTGGAAAAACGCAGCAGCAAATCGCGTGAAGAATCACTAACACTGTGGTACCGCTACAACAGCGTGATGTACCAGGAATACAGGAAGAAGTCTTTTCCAATTTTGTGTTTCGACGATGATGAAGCTGTTCTTGATGCGAAGATTGCTTGGGCGGCGAGTAAGTTGGGATTCAATGCCAAAAACGGGGAGGGGAAATTTTATACCGCGGAACTTCGGCATAATGACGCCTCTGGCGAAGTTGCACTCCCCTGGAAGGTCAGGCGTTTATACAGGAAGTTGCAAAAAGCTGGGCTTTGACCGGAACATTCCAGATGTTTATCCGAATCAAGCGAGAAGCAGCTCGTTTATTTGCAGGGAGTAGAGCTGCCGTCAAGCCTCTGGTGAGCGTGGTATTGGTAGTCTACGACATGCCTTTACAAGCTCAGAATACCGTCCGTTCGCTCTTGCCGGCGTATCAAAAGCATGTTCGGTCAGAGGACTATGAAGTTCTCATCATCGAAAATGAATCTGCGAATACCATGTCAAGGACATTCATTGATAGGTTGCCTGCGAATTTTACTTACCACTTGCGTAAGGAGACGCGGCCTACACCCATTTATGCAGCAAACGATGGGCTTGCGCGGGCAATTGGAGAAAACATCTGTGTAATGATCGATGGGGCGCGACTGCTTACCCCCGGTGTAGTGAGTAATTTACTCCTCGGGCACCGGTTGTCCGAAAGAGCCGTGGTTACGGTGCCCGGATATCATCTCGGTTTCGAACTGCAGCAGAAAGCAGTCGGTAGCGGATATGGGGTTGAGCAGGAGAAGGGTTTGATGGACTCGATTTCCTGGCCGCAGGATGGCTATCGACTTTTTGATATTTCATGTTTTAGCGGTTCCTGTGCCGCCGGTTTCTATCTGCCGCACAGCGAAAGTAATTGTATTAGTATGCCGAGAGCCCTGTGGGATGCATTGGGAGGTTTCGATACTCGTTTCGATATGCGCGGCGGGGGGGTGGTAAATCTTGATCTCTATAAGCGTGCGTGTGAGTACCCGGGCGCTACGCATGTGTTCCTGCATGGAGAGGGCACGTTCCATCAGTTTCATGGCGGAGTCACAACTGGTGGAGAAGCAGCCGCTGCCCGGCAGGAGTTCATCACTGCGATCATGGATCAGTATCAACAAATCCGAGGGGCCAAGTTCCAGAGTCCGGTGACTGACACAGTCTACCTAGGGGAGTTGCCTGATTCTGCAATCAAGTTTGTACAGCTATCCACCAATCGGAAGCTGGAAAGAATAGGGATTTCTGCCGAAGAGCAACATGTGTTGGACTGACCTTGTAAGTAACCAGAGATAGAGAGGAGTTTATGAGTAACGGTATCTATTTCCCGCCTTCGTTGCAGCGGTTTGAGCCAAAACGAATGGTGTTTAGCACGTGGGTTGATCATCTGCCGTTTGCGTATGACCTAGTGGCCGCTATACATCCGAAGCTGATCGTGGAACTGGGGGTCTATAATGGTCTCTCCTTCTTCACTTTTTGCCAATCCATGATTGAGCACAATATCGACGGAGTTGCATATGGCGTGGATTGCTGGGAAGGCGACGAACATACTGACGCGTACGATGATTCGATTTACAACGACGTCGCCGAGCATGCCAGGGAGCATTACCGCGGCAATACCTACCTGCTCCGCATGTTCTTCAATGAAGCGCTTCAGCATTTCAATGCGGAGTCTCTTGACCTGCTGCATATAGACGGACTGCATACCTATGACGCGGTCAAGGAGGACTTCACGAACTGGTATCCCAAGGTCAAACCGGGCGGGATCGTGCTGTTTCACGACGTGATGGCAAAGATCAAGGATTTCGGCGCCTGGAAATATTTTGAAGAGCTCGAACAGCAGCATGAAGATGTGTTCAAGTTTAACCACGGATTCGGCTTGGGTGTAATCCGAAAGGCAGGAGGTGAGCCGAGCGACGAGCCACTGCTGAAAATGATGTTTTCCAAGGATGAGACGACGAAGCAGCAACTCCGGCAATTTTATGTCCATGCAGGACTATTTCTAGAATCCCGTCGACAAGCGACATTCTGGCGACAGGCACGCAAGGGAGGCAGGAAGGGTGGACAGGGCAAGGAGAAGCCACCGGAATCGAGCGAAGCTCCACCGGCGGAATAAAGCTCGAGATGCTAGATGCTGGGACGAATATTGTTCTAGATCAATTCGGCCCCGCTAAACATTCGATAACCTCGTGCAGAGAGACTTTTTTACAGACGGATAGATCAATAACATGTTCATCCGAGCTTTGCTTAGTACTGCCCAGCAGGCTGGAAGTTAGTGTGAGCGCCAGTACGGCTCGCATCTGGCTAAACAGGACGCTTGAATTGAGGGCGCGCAAGTTAGTCTGTTGCGATCGAATCACCAACGACAGACGTAAATTTTGTACAACAGCCACTGGTAATGAGGCGCACTTATGACAACTGAACAAGTGTCTGCCAATAGTGAGGCTGAGCCTGATACTACTCGCGAGGTGTTGCTTCAAGTAGAGAAACTAGTCGCGGCGGGTGATTATGAAACAGGAATCGCTCTGTTGCAGAAGATAGCGCGTGCAAGCGGTGATGAAGAACTAATGCATCGCCTGATCGACCTGCGGGCTGAGGCGTTTCCTATCCTGGCGGATAAGGTGGATCCCGAACCCATGTTCGTGGCAAACGAATTGCTAGGAAATCCACCAGCGCTGCAATCCCGTTTGCAATCCGACGGCTATCTGCTCTTTCGCAAGATTGTTCCGGTTCCTCTCCTGTTGGAGCTCAGAGATCAGATCACGCGGATTCTTGCCGAACAGGGCTGGATCGAGGATGGGCCAGACAGATTGCAGGCCAAGGCAATACGACGGCCACTGCGAGAAGGCCAGCCCAAGTTTTTTAAAGCCCATGACCGCATCATTAAGCTCGAGGCATTCCACAGCCTCGCGCATGAAGCTGGGTTAATGGATGTCATGCGACAATCCGTGGGTGAAACGGTTTTTCCGCACCCACTCAGCATCGTCAGACTTATATTTCCAGACAGCCCCGAACTTGCGACTCCGCCCCATCAGGATTTTCCAAATAATCAGGGCACCCCAAACCTGACTGCCGCCTGGATTCCGTTAGGTGACTGTTCTATCAGAGACGGGTCCCTCGCAATAATGGAGGGGTCGCATAAATTCGGGGTGCTTCCATTAAAATTCCATCTGGGGGCAGGCAATCGACGGGCAGTGCTGAATGAGCAGGTTTCCAAATGTCGCTGGGTAGGGGCTGATTTCAAGGCCGGCGATGTCGTCCTGTTTCCCTCCCTGACTGTCCATAAGGCGATGGAAAATCACAATCCAGACGCCATGCGCTTGTCTGTAGATTTTCGCTATCAACTGGAAGGGGAGGCGCTTACGGCTGGATGTCTCCTCCCACATTTCAATCGCGTGAGTTGGGACGATATCTATCGTGATTGGAAGTCAGATGAACTGAAGTACTACTGGCGTAAAAAGAACTATATCGAGGTACCCTGGAATTCCGCTTTGCACGAGTT
>JAAEXZ010000068.1 GCA_017879645.1 Nitrosomonas sp. | reverse complement strand
GTGCCACCTGGGCACAGCTCACACCGGGCTGTCGTGCCTGCTCAACAGTACCCTGCTTAACTCAATACTATATAATTTCTTCTCTTCATCATAAACACTCCTCTTTGCCTATTATCAGGCTTTTCTGAAGTGTCCGTAAAATCGGGGTTGAACCCGTCGAACTATTTCCGAGTAAAATAGTCAGAAATTTTACTAGCATTAAATATTGTTTGTGCTATACTAAAAATTCCAAACAAAAGGCTTATTAATCTTAGCCTTAAATGGAAAATGGTTAATAAAATACCATTTATTGACTAGTGGTTTTTAATTAACTAAATTACTAATTTTTTTAATCCATATACGGAGAACGGAGGCAAAAATGAAAATTACCACAATGGCTTTTCCTGTAATTTCTCGAGCGAGGCAGTTCAATTTAGAATCACAGACTTTGGTTTGTTGCTCAAATTACACAGAAGTTTTTCCTACTTACACTGAACCTTGGAGAAGTTAAAATGGCAATCTTTATCTATGATTGGCGCGTACCAATCAAAAACACTCTTAAATTATCAATTCTATTACTAGTATTTATTATGTTACCTGCTTGCGCACATCTGAATCCTGCAGCTGTTCCAGCGGAAATTGCGACTAATGACCATGACGCTTTGGCAGTTTACTTTGAAAATCTAGCCAAGGAAGCAAAAGTTAAGTTGCATGAGAATAAAAGACTTCTTCGTAAGTATGAAGAATCCCCTTATCTTTTTGGAAGACAGGGGCAGGATGTTAAGTCTCATGCTGCTGCAAATATTCGCGAGTATGAAAAAACTTTGAGGGAAAGCCAAAACTATGCAGATTTTCATAGAAAAATGGCTATTGAGCTTAAAGGTAATTCACTCAATAAAGCGAAATTAAACCAAGATCGTGATCTTTCATCGAAGCATTTGGAATCACCTGCAATTTCAAACGAACACCTTTGATAAAGGTAGCGAACAACCACCGAAATTTATCGGTGGTTGGTCTTTAAGCCTGAAACTCTTCTTCGCATCACTGCCTTGCCTCTAAATATATAATCTGGTTGAATCTTATCTATCATGGTGCGGATAATCTGCTCGACTTTCCCGCTTTTCTAGAAATAATTGATACGGGTAAACTTCTGACCGACGCTATGCTGTCTACAAACTTTGACGAGAGCATGGTCGTTAGTTCCTTTCAATTCTGTAGCGTTTCGGAATAGGCACAGTCGACCTGATAGGGGCATTGGGCAATGATGGTGTCGATGAGAAAGCAAGCAGCACTGTGCTGGGTTTTGTCGGGAAGAATATCGGCCCAGTTTCCTGGAGAAGTCATCAACGGCCACAAACCGGTACTCGTGAGGTTCATTGGCGGAGACGGGTTTGATAAAACCGCCAGATTTCCTGTGGCGATCCAATAAAGTTAATCGCGTGCAAGTGCGTTCGTGTATGTTCATCTACAATATTCTTCTGAATAACTTACTGTAAACAACGCTAGAAATTCTTGTATCTTACTTCTCCTTTAAGCAGAACATAATGTGTCCATTCAAAGGAGGCGACTCCAAGTGCTGTAGCTGAGGGTGTATCGAAGCAGCCTTATAAGCGGGAGTGTATACAATGGCGGAGCTACCAAATCCATCATGCAGTACAGTAAGATGTGCTGTAGTATATTTCCATGTTTTATAACAGCATCGACCGCATTCGTACCTTGGGGTGCAAAAGCCCGAATCAATATAAAGTGGAAACAGAAAAATTGAAAGAAGTCGCTTAACTGGGCTGGGAAAGACTATTATTGGAAAATAGGTGAGGGTGTTTTTTTGATGTGGTGGTGCCCGGAGCCGGAATCGAACCGGCACGGGCGGTTTAAGCCCGAGGGATTTTAAGTCCCTTGTGTCTACCTATTTCACCACCCGGGCAATATTTGTTATAACGTTTCGCGGCGAATTATACCCTTAAACTGGCAGATTTGACATGTATTGTTGGGATTCGCTAGTAGAATTGTGATGATGACAAATCGGTACCAGCAAGTTTGAGGTAGATAACGGAAAGTAAGCTTAGAGTAGGTTTTTAAATTGAGTGCGGGTCATATAATTTCTAAAAACCATATCAACCAATTATTTAAGATTGCTGTTGAATATGTGTCATCGGCCATTATGGCAATGGTGGTGCTTATTTTGCCCTGTTCGGCGGCAGGAAATGAAATGACTGCTTCAGAACAGCAGAATGGGATTGACATCACCATTTACAATTCAGACTTGGCGCTGGTTAGAGAAAATCGCACAGTGTTGCTGGACCGTGGTGTGGATAAGCTGACATGGAGTGGTGTGGCGGCACAGGTTCTGGCTGAAACTGCAGTCTTGCGTGATTTGAGTCATCCAAATCAACTGAGATTGCAAGAACAAAATTTTGTTTACGATAAACTTACACCAGCCAAGCTGCTTGAAAAGTCTCTAGGTAAAGAAATTACCGTAGTTCATACTAACCCGGTTACTGGACTTGAAGTGCGCGAGGTAGCGATCGTGCTGTCTGTCAGCGACGGTCTGGTATTGAAGTTTGAGGACCGTATAGAAACTGGGGTAACCGGAAGATTGATTTTCTCGGAAATACCGAATGATCTGCATACCAAACCTACTTTTTTGTTTTCGTTGAATGATGATCTGACCGGTCAACACTATCTCGAACTTTCCTATTTGACGAGAGGGTTATCATGGCAAGCTGATTATGTGGCGGTATTAAATGATGCCGATGATTTTATTGATCTTAATGGACTGGCAACTGTTACAAATCACAGTGGTTTGGATTATCCCAAGGTTAATCTTCAATTAGTCGCTGGAGAAGTGCACCGGGTTCAGTCCGCGGTAACAACATCGCGAAAAATGCTGAAAATGGCAGCATCTGCAGAAATGGCTGATATTGCTCAAGTGACAAATGAATCTTTGCTGGAATACCACCTTTATCACATACCGCATGCCATTGCATTATATGAAAATCAGACCAAGCAAATTTCGTTTCTTGCAGCGCGAGCGATTCCGGTAATAAAGGAGTATCGATTGGATGGAGAGGGTGCAGGATTTTCAAATATCGTCAATTCCACTCCTCAGAAGCAGAAAGTGAATATTCGATTGAGCTTTCAAAATCAAGGAGGAGACTTGGGAGTGCCTTTGCCAAGAGGAACTGTACGCATATATAAAAAGGATTCCCAGGGTCAACGGCTATTTGCAGGGGAAGATTGGATCGAACATATTTCAGAAAAGCAATTTGTAACTCTGAAGCTTGGTCAAGCATTCGATATTGAAACAGAGAAATTGCAGATTGATTTCAAGCAAGTGAATCAAGATGCACTTCACGGCAATATCATTGAAGCTGCTTATCGTATAGTTTTGAAGAATGCAAAAAAGGAAGCCATAGTCGTGCAAGTGCAAGAACCTATACCTGGTGACTGGGAAGTTTTATCCGAGTCTCTGCCGCATAAAAAACTGACGGCTGGACTCATTGAATGGAGAGTATCTGTGGCTGCAGGTGGTGCGGCTGAATTGACATATCGTGTTCGGGTTAGATATTGAAAAGCTATCCTAAGCTGGGTGTGTGAAAACAATGCATCAAAATCATGGGTTGGATGTGAACAGATAAAGATTCAATGAGAATTTTTTCATTTGACGCAACAATGTCAATTAAAAAAGCATAAAATCCTTTCAGATTTACAGTGGGGAGGAATAGTTGTCGCGGAAATAAAACTGCCTGGTTGGCAAATGACTATTCTCGGATTACTGGATATGGAGGCGGGGGTCGGAATCGAACCGGCGTAGACGGCTTTGCAGGCCGCTGCATGACCACTCTGCCACCCCGCCTAAGTAAACGTTATGTCTATTAATGCTGGAATTTTTAGCAGAAAAAAGGATAACTAATGCCTAAGCTTATCTGCATAAAAAAACATTTTCTATAAATGGAGCGGGAAACGAGGCTCGAACTCGCGACCCCAACCTTGGCAAGGTTGTGCTCTACCACTGAGCTATTCCCGCAATAATATGCAATTTACCAGTTTGTGTTGCTGCAGAAGCAGAGGGTGGATTATAGAGATGCTATGAGTTTTGTCAAGGCAATAGGGCTGATTTGATCGAGTGCTAGATATTTTGCAGTGCAGTTTAAGTTGGTCAAGAATCGGATGAATCAAATAGCTTGATATTTGATGCCTAACTCTTGTCATTGCGTGCTGCATATTTTTGTAAAATATATAAAAATTTCATACTTATTCCGATTCATTTTTGCGTCAATTCAATTTTTGTATGTCACGGATTCCCTATTGGCGCCTCTCAGGATTTTATTTTTTTTACTTCGCTTTTATTGGTGCTTTTTCTCCCTATTGGAGCTTGTATTTGCAGTCGTTGCGATTTGATGCGCTGCAAATTGGGGTGTTGATGTCGCTTCTGTTGGTGACAAGGATTTTTTCACCAGCACTTTGGGGATGGTTAGCCGATCATTTGGGGAAGCGAGTCCAGGTAGTTCAACTGGCGGCAGTGGCCGGATTGCTGAGTTTCTGCGGTTTTTTTGCCGGAGAATCATTTGCATGGGTGTTCATGGTGATGCTGCTCATGAGTTTCTTTTGGAGTGCGTCACTCCCCCTCATGGAGGCCATCACGTTATCACATTTGGGCGATCATACTTCCAGGTATGGACGGATTCGATCTTGGGGATCTGTGGGGTTCGTGTTGGCAGTGATCGGTGTGGGCTACATTCTGGATAAGATCGACATCCTTTGGTTGCTCTGGATGGTTTTGGGACTGAAGTGCGGGATTGTTATTTTTTCTTATCAGGTTCCAGAGAAGGTTATGATTGATTCTGCGACTGTGCCGCACTCATTGTGGCAGATCTGCAAGCGAACCGAAGTTGTTGTTCTGCTGGTTTCCAGTTTGCTCATGTTGTTTGCCCATGGCTCATACTACACATTTTTTTCGATCTATCTGGTGGAGCATGGATACGACAAGGGACTGGTGGGGTGGTTGTGGGCGATAGGAGTAATGTGCGAGATAGGTATTTTTTTTGTTATGCCCTGGCTGTTGCGGCGTTTCAGCGTGAAACACTTGCTGCTGTTCAGTTTTGTATGCGCCGCAATCCGCTTCCTGATGATAGGGTATGGCGTGGAATGGCCAGTCATCATTGTGCTTGCGCAAATGTTGCATGCGATAACCTACGGTGCTCATCATGTCGCGGTCATGATGGCTATACATACTTTTTTTCCGGGTCGCCATCAGGCAAAAGGCCAGGCAATTTATACCAGCATAGCCTATGGAATTGGCGGGGCGCTTGGATCTGTTTTTAGTGGCTACACTTGGGAAAAGTTGGGAGCGGAAGTTACATTTGCCATTAGTGCGGGAGCAGCCTTGGCTGCATTTATTCTGCTGGCCTGGAGAATGCCGGGATCCGATAATCAGACGATTAAATAGTGCCAGTTTGTTGACTCAGTAAACTTTATGGGATAATTGCGCGTTAATTCACTTTTTTGATGTTTACCATGCAACAAACGCTATACGATAAGCTTTGGGATCAACACTGGGTCCATTCTGAATCTGCTGAGCCTGACAGTATGGCTCTGATTTATATAGATCGTCATTTGGTGCACGAAGTAACCAGTCCACAGGCTTTTGAAAGTTTGAAACTGGCGGGTCGTAAGCCTTGGCGACTGAGTTCGATTCTGGCCGTGGCCGACCATAACGTTCCAACCACGGATCGTAGTTATGGCATACATGACCCGATCTCGCGTCTGCAGGTGGATACACTGGATCAGAATTGCGATGAGCTGGGAATTACTGAATTCAAAATGAATGATTTGCGGCAAGGGATTGTGCATGTCATCGGACCGGAGCAGGGTGCAACCTTACCGGGAATGACGGTGGTGTGTGGAGACTCCCACACCAGTACGCATGGCGCATTCGGTTGCCTTGCATTTGGAATTGGCACGTCGGAAGTCGAACATGTATTGGCAACGCAATGTTTATTAATGAAAAAATCAAAAGTAATGAACATTACTGTAGAAGGTGAATTGGGATTTGGTGTAACCGCTAAGGACATTGCACTGGCAATTATCGGGAAAATTGGAACAGCAGGTGGAACGGGATATGCCATTGAATTTTCTGGGAGCGCTATCCGAGCACTCTCTATGGAAGGCCGTATGACGCTATGCAATATGGCAATTGAGGCTGGAGCACGAGCAGGAATGGTCGCTGTCGATGATATTACTATTGACTATATCAAAGGTAGACCGTTTGCCCCGCAAGGTGAGCTGTGGGATAAGGCGATTACTTACTGGCGGACATTGCACAGTGATGATGGTGCAGCTTTTGATCGTGAAATCATCTTAGAGGCGGCACAAATTGAACCGCAGGTGACTTGGGGTACTTCTCCGGAGATGGTTACCACGATTGATGGTGTGGTGCCCGATCCCGCTGCTGTGAATGATGAAGTGAAACGTCATGACATGCAGCAAGCACTGAAATATATGGGGTTGGTGGCTAATACCCCCATCCAGCAGATAAAACTGGACAAGGTTTTTATCGGATCCTGTACCAATTCTCGGATCGAAGATTTGCGTGCGGCCGCGAATGTCATCAAGGGTAAGCATGTTGCGGCTACTATCAAACTGGCGCTGGTGGTTCCAGGATCGGGACTGGTCAAGAAACAGGCCGAGGAAGAAGGACTGGATCGCATTTTTCGTGCCGCAGGTTTCGAATGGCGCGAACCGGGTTGCTCGATGTGTCTGGCGATGAATGATGACAGGCTGGAATCGGGTGAACGTTGTGCCTCCACTTCAAATCGGAATTTTGAAGGCAGGCAAGGGCCTGGAGGCAGAACGCACCTGGTGAGTCCAGCCATGGCGGCAGCGGCGGCGGTTGCGGGGCATTTTGTCGACGTGCGCAAGATTAATAACTGAAGATACAGGCGATGGAAAAATTTCATGCGTTGACTGGACTGGTGGCGCCACTGGATCGTGCTAATGTCGATACCGATGCCATTATTCCCAAGCAATTTTTAAAATCGATTAAACGTTCCGGCTTTGGTCAGAATTTGTTTGATGAATGGCGTTATCTGGAGCATGGCGAACCGGGCATGGACCCTGTCCAACGTCGGCTCAATCCTGATTTCGTACTGAATCAGCCTCGTTTTCAGGGGGCGCAGATTTTGCTGGCTCGAGCCAATTTTGGATGTGGATCAAGCCGGGAACACGCACCCTGGTCACTGCAGGACTATGGATTTCGCGTGATCATTGCACCCAGTTTTGCAGATATCTTTTTTAATAATTGCTTCAAGATTGGTTTATTACCTGTCATTCTGGAAGCCGAGGCAGTCGATCGGCTATTCGAGGAAGTTAAATCCACCAGCGGATATAAGCTTGCTGTGGATTTGCAGCAGCAGATTGTGGTTACGCCAGACAACACCATCTATAAGTTTGAAGTCGATTCCTTTCGCAAACACTGTTTGTTGAACGGATTGGATGAGATTGGTTTGACACTGCAGCATGCAGAAAAAATCAGGCAGTTTGAACTCAAGCGCAAGGCCGAGCAGCCTTGGTTATTTGCATGAATTACTCTTTTTTTTCATATATACAATGATGAAGATTGCTGTTCTGGCGGGTGATGGGATTGGCCCCGAGATCGTGGCTCAGGCTGTGCGGGTACTGAATGTACTGAGAGCCGATGGTTTGCCGATCGAACTGGAGCATGGATTGATTGGTGGATGTGCTGTTGATGCAACCGGAGAACCCTATCCGGAAGCGACACATCAACTGGCCAGTGCTGCAGATGCCGTGCTTTTGGGAGCGGTGGGTGGACCGCAATACGATCTACTGCCGCGTCAGCAGAGACCTGAGCGAGGTTTGCTGGCCATACGCAAGGAATTGAGTTTGTTTGCCAATTTGCGTCCGGCAATACTCTATCCCGAACTGGCAAACGCATCTAGTCTCAAATACGATGTCGTGGCGGGTCTCGATATCATGATCGTGCGTGAATTAACCGGTGATATCTATTTTGGTGAGCCGCGCGGTATTGAAATGCGGGATGGACAACGCGTGGGATATAACACGATGGTGTATAACGAAGCAGAAATCCGGCGCATCGCACACGTTGCATTCAGAGCAGCGAACAAACGTCAAGGTAAGCTGTGTTCGGTGGATAAGATGAATGTTCTGGAATGTACTCAGTTATGGCGTGATGTCGTGACCGAAGTGGCGAAAGAATACCCGCAAGTCATGCTTTCGCATATGTTGGTAGATAATGCCGCGATGCAACTCGTTCGTTATCCGAAGCAGTTTGATGTGATCGTTACGGGCAATATGTTTGGCGACATTCTTTCGGACGAGGCCTCGATGCTGACCGGATCAATTGGTATGTTGCCATCAGCTTCGCTGGATGAGAACAATAAGGGGTTGTATGAGCCCATTCATGGTTCAGCTCCCGATCTTGCAGGCCGTGATCTAGCCAATCCGCTTGCAACGATACTTTCCGTTGCCATGATGATGCGTTATACCTTTAACCAGGAAGATGCGGCGCGACGAATCGAGGATTCGGTCAAGAAAGTATTGCGGTCTGGGGTCAGAACCAAGGACATTGTTGAATCCAACGCTAAATCTGTCGGAACCAAGGCTATGGGTGATGCGGTGCTGGCCAATCTGTAACAAGTAATTGAGTTGAGTATTCAGGGTGTTTTGATTAACCGATGGTTATATTAGGGTAAGAGATAAGCGATGAAACAAGTTGGTTTTGTGGGCTGGCGAGGAATGGTGGGTTCCGTGTTGATGCAAAGAATGCGGGAAGAGGATGATTTTTCTCTGATTGATCCCGTTTTTTTTACCACTTCACAAAAGGGGGGTGTCGGCCCTGAAATCGGCAAGGCGATTCCACCACTCAAAGATGCCTTTAATATTGAGGAGCTAGGTGCCATGGATGTCATCATCTCTTGTCAGGGAGGTGATTACACCAATCAGGTTATAAAAGAATTGCGCCAATCGGGGTGGAAAGGTTATTGGATCGATGCCGCCTCAGCCTTACGTATGGATGACAATGCCATCATCATTCTGGATCCGGTCAATATGCCGGTGATCAAACAGGCGTTGCATGACGGTGTGAAAAATTATATCGGTGGCAATTGTACCGTGAGTCTTATGTTGATGGCGGTGGGCGGGTTGTTTGAAAAAGGCATGGTGGATTGGATGAGTGCGATGACCTATCAGGCAGCTTCTGGTGCCGGCGCCAAGAATATGCGGGAATTGCTGCAACAAATGGGTGAGGCGCATCGTGTCGCAAAAGATTTATTAGATAACCCGGCATCCAATATTCTGGATATCGATCGTGAAGTGGCAGGTACGCTGCGAGACAAGAAATTCCCGACAGAAAATTTTGGCGTGCCCCTGGCTGGTAGCCTAATTCCATGGATTGATAAGGAAGTTGCGAATGGGCAGAGCCGTGAAGAATGGAAAGGTCAGGCGGAGACCAATAAAATCCTGGGTAGAGCAGACCGACAAATACCAGTTGATGGTATTTGTGTTAGGGTTGGTGCCATGCGTTGCCACAGTCAGGCGCTAACCATCAAATTGAAACAGGATGTTCCTCTGGATGAGATTGAAGATATTATTGCCGGATCAAATGATTGGGTTCAGGTGGTTCCCAATGAGAAAGGTGCGACAACCTCCAGGCTGACACCAACGGCGGTAACGGGAACGTTGTCGATACCCGTAGGTCGTTTACGCAAGTTGGCGATGGGGAGGGAATATTTATCCGTCTTTACGGTTGGAGATCAATTGTTGTGGGGAGCGGCGGAACCCTTGCGCAGAATGTTGCGAATTTTGATCGAACATCAGAAACATTGATTGATTCCGACAGGGTATGTTGTTGAGTTGTTTTTTTGTTAAAAGGATTGCATTTGGAATGAATTAACCCATAAACAAAGCAAAATCTCATTGTTATGTGATTACGTTACATGCTAGCCTGCCAGTATTTATTTTATAAATAAACTAAAGAGGGTATTTCAGTGTATAAGAATGCTTTTAGAGTATGTTTGTTTGTAATCACCTTGATATTACCGCTCGCAGTTGCTCATGCAGCTGGATTGGGTAAACTGACACTCAACTCGGCATTGGGCCAACCACTGAATGCTGAGATAGACATAGTAACCACTTCTAGTGATGAGATCGCATCACTCAAAGCAAATATCGCAGCAAGAGAAGCTTTTGCCCAGGCAGGTATCAACTATGAACCGAATTTTGCCACCTTCAAAATTTCTCTTGAATCAAGGGCAAATGGTAGTCCGTACTTAAAGCTAACCTCCCCTCTGGCCGTCAATGATCCCTTCCTGAATATCTTGGTAGAACTGAGCTGGGCTTCTGGACGTATCCTGCGCGAATATGCTGTCCTGCTTGATCCGGCTGAATCCAATACGCAGAATATTGCAGCTCCCAGTGTGAGTGCTGTCCCTAAGCAAGCACCCTTGTCCGATTCGGCTGGTGCAGACACTGATAAAAAAACCGATTCGAAAAAAAGCCAAGCAAATGCTGCCAAGAATGCGCCACGAGCCACTTCTCGTCCAGCCAGTCAGCAATCCGACACTTATGGTCCGGTTGTGCGGGGTGATACCTTATCATCCATCGCTCGTCAGGTTTTGCCGGCGGGTGTGGATTTGAACCAGATGCTGGTGGCCTTGCATCGAGCAAATCGTGATGCCTTCATTGAAAACAATATGAATTTGCTCAGGGTAGGGGCAGTATTAAAGATACCCGAGAAAAATGAGGTGGCTTCGATAGATAAGTCCACGGCGAGAGCGGAAATCAGAATGCAGGTCGAGGACTGGCATAAATATCAGGCCAGAGTGGCGGCAATTTCCGGTCAATCTTCAACGCAGGTCGACGTGCGTCAATCCGATCAGGGCAAGATTTCCACCAGTGTTGATCGCAAGTCAGCATCCTCGCAGACTTCTGCCAAAGAAATTTTGCGATTATCCAGTGCCCAGCAGCTTGATAAGGACGGCAAACCTGTTGATTCAAATATTGCGGATCGCTTGCGCATGATGGAAGAAGACGCGATCGCCCGTAATCTGGCTTTAAAAGAAGCAAATGAACGAGTTGCAATGCTGGAGAAGAGTATTGATAACATGAAGCATTTGCTGGAAATGAAAGACTCCATGTTGGCGCAGGCTCAAGCAAAAGCCAGTGGAGCAAAACCGGAAGCAAAATCTGAAGCCCAACCTGCCACAACCAACGATTCCACATCTATTCCCAGTGCAAAGGTGAACGATGCTTTGCAGCAAACAGGTCAACCTTTAGCTGTACAAACACCTGTCGAACAGACCGACTTGGCGAAACAAACCCAGACTGCATCGGGTGAAGATGAGGACGGACCATCGCTGACAGATCAAATTTTCAATAATATTGAATATATCGCCGCTTTCTCGGTTATTGGATTACTGACCGCTTGGCTTATCGTCCGAAGACGTCGCGGCCAGGTTAACGATGAAGACGATGAAGATGAGAGACGCTCGGAGTTTTCCTCTGCCATGCGCTCCAGAATGGCGTCCATGGCGGCGGCGCAAGGTACGGCTGAGTCTGCCGACTCATTTGCAGCAGACAGCAAAGATGATGAGTCATCCTATGAAAATCTGCATTCATTTTCCGAATCAGAAAAAAACAATGCCGATTTTGACGACCAGACTGTTTATTACAGTAAAAACGATAAGACGCTTGCTGATGAAGATAACCAATCAGAGCAATTCAACGAGCATGTTCATGCAGACTCTGCTTTCGATGAAAACAAGATTGATTTGGGTCTGGAAGATGAATCAGATGCAACTTCAGAGCAACCCCTGCCCAGAAAAGTAACTGAAGATGATGGAGAATCCAAAACCGAACATCTGGTTGATTTTGACCTTACGGACGAAGCTGACGTAAATGTTAATCTGAATCATGAATCAAAACAGACAGCACCGATCATTGATCGGGCTGCTAGCGAAAAAACACCTGCAGGGAAAAATGCCATAAACGATGTGGAAATCGATATTCCCGATTTGAGTCTCGAAGATGATTCCAAAGTTTCGGCAGGATCCAAAGCAGAGGTGTCTACTACAGCCAAGACAGATAATGTCATTGAATTTTCCACGTCTGGAATTGATTTGAGCGATGAAAATCCAGTCAATGAGATTGATGTTTCAGTCGTCGAATCCGACAATGTTGGAAAAGTATCCGATGAACTGACATTGCCGGAATTGCCTGAGGTGTCGCCACTGCCGGAAATCGAACAGCCTGAGCAGACAGTATCCAAATCCGCTTCGCAAAGTGCAGAATTGACGCTAGCCGATATCGACCTGAATCTTGAGGATTCCGATGCGG
>JAAEXZ010000184.1 GCA_017879645.1 Nitrosomonas sp. | reverse complement strand
CGATTTTACGGACACTTCAGAAAAGCCTGATAATAGGCAAAGAGGAGTGTTTATGATGAAGAGAAGAAATTATATAGTATTGAGTTAAGCAGGGTACTGTTGAGCAGGCACGACAGCCCGGTGTGAGCTGTGCCCAGGTGGCACGAGAGCTGGTTATTGAGTCGAATACCTGACACACTGGAAACATGAGGTGGATGCTCTGTGGGCCAGCAGGCGTTTGGCGGGACAGGAAACCCGAGAGACGAGGAAGTAACCCACCTGAAGCGCGAATTGGCACGAATGAAGAAGGAACAGGATTTTTTACGCGAAGCGGCAGCGTTCTTTCCCAGAGAGTCGTCCTGAAATACGAAGCGATTCAACGCTATCGCGATGAATTCCCCATCCTTATGATGTGTCGATGCCTGAATGTCTCTAATCGACAATGAAAGGCTGCTGTGCCGGATTCGTCAGATCCATGCAGATAGTCAAGGTATTCTTGATGCTGCGCACGTACATGAAGACCTGGTGGATGAAGGTAAAACCGCTGGGAAGAATCGCAGTGCGAGGCTGATGGCAGCAGCGGGACTTCAGAAGAAAGAACGAGGTCAGTGCGACAAACCAGCTTTGTTGCCACCTATGGCTTTGAATCTGCTGGAGCGTGATTTCAATGCAATGGAACCCGAAGTCAAATGGGTTACCGATATCACCGAAATAAAGACCTGGGAAGACAAACTTTATCTTTGTGTCATCATTGATCTTTTTAGCAAACTGGTGATTGGCTGGTCAGCGCATCACAGACAAGATCGGCAGATGGTGATTCGCGCGATCGAGAGAGTAGCTAATAACATGATCTCGAGTTCTCAACCTTTTTAAAACCGTCCGGGAAAACAGAGTAGAACCCCTACAACCTTAACTCGTGTCCGAGATTATTAAATCACTATAATTGTAAAATGAACTGCCATAGATTATTATGAGGGTGCTAACAAATTAGCAATACAAGGAGATTAGATGATTAGATTTTTATTTATTATTGTTGCAATTGCTACTCTTAGTTTAACCGCATGTGAAGGGAAAAAAAGTTTGGATGGTTACCCAATGGA
Source organism: Nitrosomonas sp. (assembly GCA_017879645.1). GTDB lineage: Bacteria > Pseudomonadota > Gammaproteobacteria > Burkholderiales > Nitrosomonadaceae > Nitrosomonas. Next base: position 1,804 of record JAAEXZ010000184.1, on the reverse strand, counting down.
TAAACCACCTCCATCAGCTTATGCACCAAGAGATTCTGAACCAGCTCTTGATAATGCCGACAAGAAATAACAAGTTAGACACTGATCAATTTGCAGAAGTCGAAATAAGTTTGATTTAATAGTTATCCGACTTGGTAAGGATCCGGTCAGATCAGAACGCCTGTACCGCTACACTAATTATTAATAATTTAAGTTGCAGTATTGCAATCTGATTTGACATGGTCAAGTAAGTGGATTCGCTCCTGTTTGAGGCTGTCGAAAAAGCTTTCTGCCACAGCATTGTCAAAACAATCGCCAGTGCGGCTCATACTACCCACAAATCCGTGTATTTCCAGAAGCTTCCGGTGTTCCCTGCTGGCATATTGAGTGGATTCAACTGGTCGTTGCAACAGTGGTTGTTGAATAGATTTTAGATAATCGTTTAGTGCTTCTGCAGGTGTTTTCCAACCAAGTGTTTTCCGGGGTCTGCTATTCAGCGTATGGGCTACTGCTTGGATCTCTTGAGCACTCCAACGAGATAGATCGGTGCCTTTTGGGAAGTATTGCCGTAGAAGACCGTTGGTATTCTCATTCGTGCCGCGCTGCCATGGACTATTAGGATCGGCAAAAAACACCTTAACGCCAGATTCGATGGTAAATCGGGCGTGATCCGATAGCTCCTACCACGATCCCAAGTTAATGATTGCCGCAGCTGGGCGGGCAAGCTCGTCACTGTCTTTTTCAGTGCATTAGTCATTGTAACAGCTCCGTAGCCAGCAAGCGCGAGGCCATTCTTTGTTCTGGGAGTCAAGTCCATAGCCTTTCTCGCGAGGCAGATGGATAAGCATGGTAAACCGGCTTGAGCGCTCGACCAATGTCCCAATTGCAGATCGATTCAGACCGATGATCAAGTCACCTTCCCAATGCCCGGGTAAGGCGCGATCTTCCACCTCAGCAGGGCGGCTGGAGATCATGACATTTCCGTTGACATGAGCCCATGCTTTAGCTTGTGCCCTGGCTCTCGGTACGCGCAACACTCGTCCCGTGCGCAGACAACTCACCAACTCGCGCTTGAGGGCACCTCGACCTTGAATGTAGAGAGCCTGATAGATGGCTTCGTGAGAGATGCGCATGGATTTATCCTCTGGGAAGTCGATCAGTAACCGATTGGTAATCTGTTCAGGCGACCAGCCTTTGACCCATTTACGGTCACCACGATGTGGCTTGTTTCGTCCTATGAACGGCGCCTGTTGAGGTCCCACAATTTTACGCCCATCAGCGTCATGAATCTTCCCTTCCAAGCGGTCTTGAACATATTGGCGCAACCGAGGGTTTGTCACCAGTTTTGCCTTTTTCGGTCTCTTGGCGACCAGTTCCGCCTTCCACTGTGCGACTGAAGCGCGATACTCAAGCCGACCGCTACGAGTCGCAGCATTGCGAGTCAGCTCCCGTGAAATTGTCGACGGACTTCGCTCAAGACGGCGAGCAATCTCATGCACACCAACACTTTGCACTCGTAGCAGTCCAATCTCTTCTCGTTCAGCAAATGACAAGTATCGTCCGGATATGTGATTAGACATGAATAATGGCATCCCGCCTCGATAACGGAACCAGCGGGTACCCACCGCTGACGATACACCAACAGCCTCTGCCGCTTTCTCGCTTGTTATTCCAGTTGCAATCTGCTGCCAAAATAGCCGCTCAATCTCACTGCGAAGCGACGGCGCACCTGGCGAACGCATCGTCCATCTCCCCGTCAATTTTTGCATCCATCCTGCTGGTCGTCCCATAAACACCTCCATAATCAGATGTGTTGCGACGACCG
>JAAEXZ010000011.1 GCA_017879645.1 Nitrosomonas sp. | reverse complement strand
CTGCAAATGCCAGTGCGATTCCGCCTTGATACTGAGCGCCAGGGGATCTTTGTTCGCCAGATCACCCGCCTTATTCATCGCATCGAGCGTTTGCCGGTATTCCTTTAAACCGAAATGTGCTTGTGCCAGATAAATGAAGATCGATTTATCCGTCTGCCCCTTTGCGATGGCCTGCTGCAAACTGGTTTTGGCTGCGTCCAGGTCGTTCAATCCCATGTAGGCCAAACCCTGCAACGTATAAAACCGCACCTGATCGGTTTTTTCATTGCCCAGATCGACATTTTGCAATGCCTGCATGGCACGATCGTTATGTCCGTCCTTGAGCATGATCGCAGCCAGCTCGATAAAATCGGTCGTTTGTCCCTTTTTGTTATCGGCGGCTTCCAGTGTCACGCTCAATAAACCGAGTAGCACTGCAACAACAAGAGAGCGTGTCGGTACCTCAAAACGATGGCTGCTCATGATCTGTTTTCTGGTCAAATCCCGCATGCATCAGGATAAATCGAAGCGAATTTTCTGTTTCGCCCAAACCCGCACGGTTTCGCCTTTATACTTGGCCGGCTCAAAGTGCCATGCGCGTATACCCTGCAAAGCCGACGCATCGAAGATACCCGACGGACTGGACTCCAGCACCTGTACCTGATTGACCGAACCATCCGCTTCCACCAGTACCGACAGCACGACATATCCCTTGACACCATTCTTCTTGGCCGCCGGTGGATACTTGAAGGAACCGCGCGCCACCGGCTTCGGCGGCACATCGACCAGATCGGCAGTCATGACGGCATTCCCGGTTTTGCCCAGCAAACTGTCATCCAGACCTCTTTCTTGTCCATCATCCAGCCCCAATGCCCCCATATCGATGCCGGAAAGTCCCGCGCCAAATCCTTTAAAAGGTGCGGGGGCCTGAGCTTTAGCCACCTGCCGCTTGGTTTCTACTTTTTTGATCTCTTTTTTAGGCTCGGGCTTTATTTCCCGCGCCACGGCAATATCGGTTACTTCCTGAGCAGGTGCTTTTTCAACCTGTCCCATATAGCGATTCATCCATAAAATCAAACCAAACACCAATACCAATCCGAGTACCATCGATACAGCACCTGCTGCATGTCGTTTTAATTTCCTTGTTTCCATTTTTACTACCCCGCTTCTTTTTTAGTTGCAACCCCAACGCTTTCAGCACCTGCCAGGCGCGCCTGATCCACCACTTCGACTAACTTGCCCGCAGGAACACCTTCATCGGTCACGACCAAGATTACTTTGCTGGAGGCCGTATTCAGCAAATCGCGCAATTTGCTCTGTATTGACCACATCCGTATCGGCTCGCCATCCAGAAATGTGTCGCCATTGCGATCGATAAACAGGCGGATCGCCTTACTCGATGCTGTGACGGCACTACTGGCCTTAGGCCGCTCCAATTCCAGTTTCATGTCCTTGACAAAAGACGCCGTCACCATAAAGAAAATCAGCAATATGAAAACCATGTCGATCATCGGCGTCATATCGATCACGGCTTCGGCTTCAGGCGGTTCGTTATTTCTCATGGTGAATTATTTCCCGTTCGTGATGGGTTTGATGACACAGCAGGTCTTTGACTTGCGCCAAGTCTTGTTCAATCTGCTGCTGTTTCCTGTTCAAAAAACTATTGGCTAATACGCCCGGAACCGCTACCGTCAACCCCATCTGGGTCGTAAACAAGGCTTCGGCGATACCCCCGGCAATACCTCCAGACTGGGAATGCACGGTCATGGTAGCCAGCGAGCTGAATGTTTCGATCATCCCGGTCACGGTTCCCAATAAGCCCAACAGAGGCGCAACCAGAACAATCACGCGTGTGAGCGAAGCAAACTTCACAATTTCTTTTTCATAGTCATAAAAAGCCGCATCCAGATGGCGCCGGAGGTTGATGACACCGCGCTTCTTCAATGCAAGACCCTCGCGTATTGCTCGTGCGACGATACTTTTAGCCGTTTTATCTTCGTGTGTCTGATAATGCTTCACCATGTCGCGCACCCCCATCAATTTGGGCTCTTTCATCACCCAGAATCGATATCCCACCCCATACCAAAGCAACAAGGTGCACAGTACCAGCGGAGGCATGACGATGCCTCCAATCACAAACAGTTCTTTGATCCAGATAATTAACTCTTGAAGATTCATGTCAGGCATCGTTCAGTAACAAAGTATCGTCACTCACGTTTGGCGTGACCGCTTCTTCCAGACCAAGCCCGCCTCCCAGAAAAACATTCACAATTCTGAGTGCCGAATGTTCCATCTCACGCCGGATATTTTTCGCCCAGGTCGATAGTAACGATCCTAATAACAAGGTTGGAATGGCTACGACGAGTCCTAATTCAGTTGTCACCAATGCAATAGCGATACCTTCCGACAACAATCTCGGATCGCTGGTACCAAACTGGGTGATCGAATCAAACGTTTCGATCATCCCGGTTACCGTTCCCAATAGACCAAGCAAAGGCGCCACCGAAGCAATTACCAGAATCGCTGGCCCAAAACGATCCAGCGGACCGGACTCCTGCAGAATGGCTTCGTAAGCGATGCTTTCCATGTGATCCCGGTCATCTTTCAAATGGCGCAACGTATACAGCAAGACACGGCCAATAGCCGATGATGAGTTGTCTTCACAGCTTTTTTTGGCGGCATCCAAACCGTCCGTAGCGAGCTGATGCAGGATTTGATCCGATAAATGTTTCGTATCGGCACTGTTGGCGCGCAGCAAATAAACCCGAATGAGGATAAACAATCCGCCTATAAGACCGAGTATCACAATAACCCAACCGATAGGACCGCCCGAATCGACGTGTTCGAACAGAGTTTGTTCATGCGCTTCGTCAACGGCCGTGGTGCGCGATTCAAACAAATACAACTGCAATGTGCCGGGTTGCTCATTTTTGCTCATCGCCGCAGCACTTTCGGCACCCATACCTTTCCACACCTTGAATTCGCCTCCACCTGCCGGTGCCAGACTACCGCTACCCTCGTTACTGATGCCATAAGCCGCGATGTTTCCCAGGAACAGCAGCGATCCCTCCGCCTGCTTGCCATTTTCCAGATAAAATTTTCCCGGTTTGGTTTTAATGGCACCCAGTTCCCGCAGCAATGGCAATGCCTGCTTGAACACAAAATCAACTTTTGCCTGGTCATTGCCTTTTGCCTCTTTCAGCGCGGCAGGCATCGTGATCGCATAATTTTTCAGTATCACTTCCGCTTGCAGATAGGTGTTTTCCAGAGAATCGTTGCGCTCGAAAACAGCCGCTTCCTTACGTTCGACTTCGGATAACTGAGTCGTAAGTTGATCGATTTTGGCCGAGCGTTCGACCGATTGCCGCTCCAGTGAACCAATCTTGGCGCTGAGTACCTGTTCCTCACGCACGGCTGTCGATTGATAGGTCTTCAGGCGCTCGGCCAATTCCCGTTTCTGTGCTTCCAGAAAGGCAAACTCGCGCTTGTAGGCTGTTTCCAGATTGACTGCTTCCGGCTTGGATGAACCCTGCTTTTTTGCCGGTACTGTTTCGGCTTTATCCGCCGATGCCGGTGCCGATACCTCTTCCGTACCGGCGTTGGCCGCAGCCTGGTTTTCTTTTGCTTCCGCTACGCAGATGGTCATTATCAGCAGCAACGCTATATAGACTTTGTTCATTTTTTTAATGGATTGGGTAATTCAAAATAGCCTTGGCGTATCTGCTTTTTCAACGAATCGAATAAAATCCTGATGCGTTCAGCCTCGTCCGTACCTTCCACGGTTTCGAATCTCCACGCGCCTTCCGGAGTACGTTTGGCCATTCCTGCCTGGTTGTCCTTGGTTTGAAAATAAAGCAATACCGTGCCGAGCTTGGCAATATCCACCAGCATTTTCTCGCCATTGAGCGCGATGGTTTGCTGGTAAATGCCGTTTTCCTTGCTCAAACGCACTTCGTCTTCGATCAGTGACCACGCCTGACTGACTGCCTTGTTGGGATCGACCAAGCGATTGGTGATGTTATTCTCCAGATCGGTAATCGCTCGCATGCGATCTTCGATTTTGAACGGAAATCCCGACTCGATATGCCGTTTGTAATCTCCCAACGCCGCCAGCAAGACCGGCTTGAGCGTTTCTCCAGATTCCTCGGCTTTTTGGGTGTTTTCGGATAACTTCCCGATGGAATGCTGCAATTTCTCAATGCTCAGCTTCTGGCGGCGTTCTTCGACGCTCAAGTCCGCCAATTGCGAATTGAGTGCCGCCATTTTGCTGCCGTGTTTTTCCTTTTCGATATCCAATTGCGACTGCAAGGTCTCGACTTCACCGCGGATTTTGGCCAGCGATTTCGCCAGATTTTCAACACTACTGGCCACCGCCATTGGCACAAAAAAACATAACAATGACACGCCAATTTTTACCATTACTTTTTTTGAAATTGATTTCTGCATACAACTTGTTTCCGTCATCTATATAACAATCGAAACTCCGATCAATCCTGCTTGTTATCAGCTAGCGCATACTACAAGTTCAATATTGCATTTTCATGACATTCACATGAAACCCGACCTGAATCATCAGAAATTTCACTGAATCTTCATATTCAGAGCACAAACCTGCACCATCTAACCAATAGCATTTCGCCAGGCTCTCGCAGTCTTGTTTAAAACTACCGAAAAAGGATAAAAAGGAGGGAGAAGTTGATGCAACAGGTCATATTGCTGGCAACCGCGATGTGGGCATGGTTGCCATTTGTTCTTATTTGATACCAACAAAGCCTCGTTCAATACGAGATATCAATACCACTCGATTTGTCAAATCCGACGACAATCTTCAATTCCAGGCATCCAATATCAATCAAATGTATGAAAATTAAATGCTGACTCGATTCACATTAAAATCTCAGCACATCGAGTCCATGTGAATCTGTTTTAACATGAATCAGTTGCATTTGAGTAAAACGATCAAATCAGGATATAATTGCGGTTTTTAGTTTCTGGAGTGCGCGATCATGGCACGAGTATGTGAAATAACAGGTAAAAAACCAATGTCTGGGCACAATGTTTCTCACGCTAACAACAAAACCAAAAGACGTTTTTTACCTAATCTCCAACACCGTAATTTTTGGGTTGAGAGTGAGAATCGTTGGGTTAGTTTGCGATTGTCCAATGCTGCATTACGTACGATAGACAAAAATGGCATTGACGCAGTATTGGCCAAGATGCGATCAGAAGGCAAAAAAATCTAATCTGATTAACATCACTGGTAATCAACCAAGGAGTCATTGCGATGCGTGAAAAAATCAAACTGGAATCAACAGCAGGAACAGGTCATTTTTATACGACGACAAAAAACAAGCGCGCCAAACCTGAAAAATTGGAACTCTCCAAATTTGATCCTGTTGCACGAAAACACGTGAAATATAAAGAAACAAAACTGAAATAATTTTTTATTTCGACTTTGATTTGTTTTCAGTCATTTTAAAAATAAAAAACCCGCAACAAGCGGGTTTTTTATTTTTCCGAAATTTAACTCATTCATGCATAACAGCGCAGCCGCTGAGAAAATGTTCTCAGTACCTCGATTCCACTTTCTTCGGCGCGTCGGCACCAGTCTTCAAGTTGCTTGACCAGTTCCTCAGTCGATGCGGTTGAACGCTGCCAGATTTCGGTCAGTTCTTCGCGCATGGTGTACACTTTGTCCAACGTTTTAGCGTTACTCAGTACCTGACTCAATTTTTCACGTTCGTGCTCCTGCAACGTTCTTGCATCCGCCAGAATCCAGCGTTTTAACGTTGAATTATCCACTCCATACTGAGCCGTTGCCTCTTTCAAGTGAATCATTTCTTTTGCAAAAGTGGCTTTCAGTGATTTGGTATATTTGGCCAGTACTTCATAACGATGAGCAATGACAGCTTGCAAGGTATCCAGATCACACTGTGTTTTACCTTTATCAATGCGTAATTTAGGTGCAATTTTCTTGACCCTAGCCAATCCCATCATTTCTAGAATGCGGATATAAAGCCAGCCGATGTCGAATTCGTACCATTTATTGGACAAACGTGCTGATGTAGCATAAGCATGATGATTATTATGTAACTCTTCACCACCAATCAGAATTCCCCATGGAACGATGTTGGTACTGGCGTCCTCGGCCCGAAAATTACGATACCCCCAGAAATGCCCTACGCCATTGATGACACCCGCAGCAAATATAGGCGCCCACATCATTTGCACCGCCCAGATGGTAATACCAATGGGTCCGAACAATATCACGTTGATAATCAGCATCAGTGACACGCCCTTTGCGCTGTGTTTAGTGTAAATATTACGTTCGATCCAGTCGTCTGGGGTGCCATATCCGTAACGTTTCAGAGTTTCTAGATTTCTCGCCTCGGTGCGATAGAGCTCAGACCCTTCCGTCAGTACTTTTTTGATACCGTAAATTACTGGACTATGTGGATCGTCCGGCGATTCACATTTAGCATGATGTTTGCGGTGTACTGCAGTCCATTGTTTGGTAACCATGCCCGTGGTGAGCCATAACCAAAAACGGAAAAAATGACTGGGTATTGGATGCAATTCCAGCGCTCTATGCGCTGAATGACGATGCAAATAGATTGTGATCGAAGCAATCGTAATGTGTGTCAATACCAGAGTTACGACGACATACCCCCACCATGGCATATCGACCACTCCAGATATTAAGGTCAAAAAATCAGAGATCATAAAATTATCCTTTTAAAGGCCATCATGTATGGACTTAATCTATAAAAAACACTACTTACTCAACAAATGCAACTACTATACAGTACAACTTCCTCAACTAACTTTTTCCTATCCCTTAGGCTATTAAAATAAATTTTATACCACGTTGGTGAGAAAGAAAATATTAATTTGCATCAATTATATGCTTTAATTTTACAGTCTTTATTAGTATCAAAAAATCAAGTTTCAGTTCAATCATACCGCGTATAAATAAAGTCGAAATTGTGTTTTTAAAGTACCGTATGCACATGATTGACCATACGCCATTCTCCGGGTGCTATGTCCTGCACGGTATACTTTCCGATTGCATAGCGCACTAGCCGTAATGTTGGATACATCACCGCTGCCGTCATTCGTCTGACCTGACGATTTTTCCCTTCTCGAAGAATTAACGACAACCAGCTGGTTGGAATATTTTTTCGAAAGCGAACAGGCGGAATTCTTGACCATAGATTACTGGGTTCATCCATCATACTCACCTGTGCCGGCAGTGTCCTGAAATCCTTCAGTTGCACACCACATCGCAAGCTATTCAAGGCCGTTTCATCGGGTATTCCTTCAACCTGTGCCCAATAGATCTTGGGAAACTTGAATCTGGGGTCAGTGATTTGATGTTGCAATTTCCCGTCATCCGTCAGCAGCACCAATCCTTCACTATCCGTATCCAGTCTTCCGGCAGGATAAAAACCCGGCTGAGAGATAAAATCCTTCAATGATTGATGACCATTCTCGGGGGTAAATTGACAGATAACGCCATAAGGCTTATTGAATAAAATCAGGCGTGACATGGCATTGCTTCAGCAAGAAAATCCAGTTCTTGCAATTATTTCACAACATCTCGGGATACATGACAGTGTATAGCACCGATTCGACATCACCGTTATTTTGCTGGCTCTTGATCCACCACACCGACCCTTTTTTGACTCTCATTCCCGCAGGAGCAGTCGGAATCAGGTGATTCACCACCTGCCCCAGGGTAGGTTGATGACCGACAATGAGAACGACACCTTGTCCATCAGGCCAGTTGGCAACACTGAGAACATCTTTAACCCGAGCGCCCGGCCCCACCTCCGGGCATGTCTCAAAAGAAAGTCCCAAAGCCATTGCAGTCTGCTGCGTACGCATAGCAGGACTGACCTTGATTGCCACCTTGTCAGGCAATTGCGATTTAAGCCAGTTTGATATTCGCTGGGCCTGATCCTGCCCCGTCGCCGTTAATTGTCGCAGTGTATCGGGAAACCCGTCTTCCGCGTCAGCATGCCGCCATAAAATCAATTCCATGTAACTTCTCCTCCACCGGATTCACTGTCCAAGCAAAATACTGCGGAATCTCCAACATCCCCCAAAAAACCGATCATATCGACAAGGTTTCAGGATTTTTTCCGGGCTGCTGAATCACGACAACTTTATGCCTGGATCGATCGCCTTGTTTCAGGATCACTCGCGACGCCGGCACAACAAAATGTCGAGCCAGAAACTTGATTAATGCCGCATTTGCCTTCCCGTCGATAGGATCGGCAGCCAGCTTGATCTTCAGGGCGCCCCCATGAATGCCCGCTGCAACTGTATTTTTTGCACCTGTCTGAATATGCAGCGTAAGAATCAGGTTATTTGCATCATCATATCGATACCAGGACATGCCAATGAAACTAACGCAGCATCATAGTGATTTCCATACTCACTCCAGCCACGATCATGAGTAACAACTGAATGATGATCAACACGAACAGTGGCGACAAATCGACATTGGCAATCGGTGGGATGTTTTTACGAAAAAAAGCCAGAAAAGGACGGGTAAAGCTATCCAGCAATGGCATCAGGGGACTATGCGGATTGACCCACGACAATACGGCCTGCATGATAATCATCAGCAACACGATGTAGAGCGTCATCTTGATGATCTCCATAATACCCAACATCCCCATGATTCCAGATGCAGCGATCATATTGGCGCCAAAATCATAACCTTGTATCAAATAGACGCTGGTCATGATGATACATTCGAACAGCCACGCCAGAACCAGGGTCGATAGGTCCATCCCCCCCCAACCCGGTATCACGCGCCTTGCCGGCCGCACCATAAAATCGGTGACTGCAATCAGGAATTGCGACACCGAATTGTAGAAAGGTACCCGAAGCAACTGAAAATAGAAACGCAGCAGTAATGCCAGCGAGAACAAGCCCAGAATGGTATCAAGAAGAAAAATTAGGATCTGATTAGACATGTACATTTCCCAAAAAACTGATAATCGATGTTGATGAATCGTATGGTCAATCCAGTGTTCCCCTAAATCTTGCTGTATTCATCGCTCATTTCACGCGAACGCTGATTTGACGCACGAATTGCAGCGATGATCTTACTCTTTATTTCATTTTTTTCCATGGCTTGAATAGCCTGTTCAGTCGTTCCTCCTTTCGAAGTCACTCGAGCACGCAGCACCGCGGCATCTTCTTCGCTTGCATTGGCCAGATGACTCGCACCGGCAAATGTCTGCAAACTCAGTTGCCTGGACTGTGCAACACTCAAACCCAATTCTATTCCGGCTTGCTGCATTGATTCAATAAAATAAAAAACATAAGCAGGTCCGCTGCCTGAAATCGCCGTGACAGCATGCAGCATATCTTCCTGATCCACCCATAATACCGAACCCACTGCAGCCAGGATGGATTCCGCATCATGCTTGTCTGATTCACTGACACCTGGCATGGCGTAAAGTCCTGCAACACCACAACCGACCAGGGAAGGCGTATTGGGCATGGCGCGCACGATTCGTTCATGCCCCCGCAACCAGCGCTTGATATCGGTTGCCTGAATACCGGCTGCAATCGATAGAACCAACTGCTGCCTGAGTAAAGGCGCAAGGTGCTGTGTCAACTCGAATAGCTGTTGTGGTTTTACAGCCAATACAATGACATCGCTGGCTGAAACACCTGCCGCCAGATCCTCGACCACGTTGATGCCGAATGTCTGTTTCAGTTTTTCTCTGTTCTCGACACTGATCTCAACCACACTCAACTGTTCCGGAGTAAAACCTTTTGCAAGCAGGCCGCTGATCAGCGCACTGGCCATGTTTCCACCACCGACAAACACGATTCTCATATCTAATCTTCATCCTTACAATCAATCAAACACGCCCAGAACTCGGATCGCTGACACAACACTCAATGCTGACAATCTGTGCAATAAAAGCTTGAACGTTGGCATTGCCTGATCTGTTTAATCATGCCCGCACAACGCTTGCAGCGCTCTCCCGACCGCCCGTACACCCAATATTGTTGCTGAAAGTATCCAGAACTGCCATCACTATGGACAAAATCCCGCAAACTGCTTCCACCTGATTCTATCGCAAGCTGCAACGTCTGCTTGATTGCTGTCACCAATTTTTCATAGCGTTTCAATCCGATTGCATTTGCAGCGCTTTTTGGATTGATTCCGGCTGCAAACAGCGATTCGTTTGCATAGATATTACCGACCCCCACCACTACATGGCTGTTCATCAATATTTGTTTGATACTGGTATGGCACCTACGCGTCTTATCAAACAGATAGCGAGAATTGAAATCGTCAGTCAAGGGCTCAGGCCCGAGATTGACCAGCAGTGGGTGCGGCAATCCGTCGGCAGATTGCCAGAGAATAGCACCAAAGCGACGCGGATCGCGCAATCGCAACACAACTTGGTTGTCCAGTATCAAGTCAAAATGATCATGTTTCTGGGGATTAATCCTCAGATTGTCATGATCACGAGTCAAAATGCGCAAGCTGCCAGACATGCCCAAGTGAATGATCAGCGTTCCATTTCCGCAATCCAGCAATAAATATTTTGCCCGTCGCTGTACCGCACAAATTTTCAATCCAGGCAAAAGCTGCGGCAAATCCTGCGGAATCGGCCAGCGCAATTTGGGATTACGAATCGTTATATGATGAACGGTCCGATTCACCAGATATGGCGCAATGCCACGACGTGTTATCTCGACCTCCGGCAGCTCTGGCATTATCGAAGCAATCTAATCGATTCGCACCATACCGGGATCCAGCAACTGTTGCCCGGTTTCAGCACTGAACTGGTATCCGATATCTTCATCCTGGCGCTGCAGTACAATCGCATCAGCCGTTCTCGATACCCTGAAGATCAATTCCTGTCCGCCTTGTAGCGACACCTTTATGGACGAACCCTCCGGATTCTGCGGATTGATCTTCAGTTCACTTGCAATGGCCGTTTGCCACATCCGGGCCCACTGCTGCAGTACGGCATTGTTCGATGCAGTCCTCGCATCGATCACATCTTGGTGCCACCCTTCATCTAGCCGCTTGACGGTCGAGTTTTCCCATTCAAATCGCACCGGCACTTCATGCGCCGCCAGCAGCCGCCGATCGACCAATCCATCCACTTGCTGCGGTAGTACCAGTCCATAATGGGGTTCAATCAAATAAACGGTATCGCCACTGGTTACATACTGCTGGTTGGTAATGGGAGCAAATCCTCCAAAAGCCACTCGCTGCGAATCGGCATGAAGTTCCAGATAAGGATGCTCCAGACCGTAGCGCGCCAGATCACCCGAGGGAAATCGTTGCTGGCTTTTGGCAGTCAGAATCTTCTCAATGGCTTTGAGTTTTTCAGCATCGGGGCGTGCGCGTAAGGGCTTGGTCACATACCAGTGATCATGTCGCTGCTCCAACGCAATCTCCCCGTATTTGCTGACTAGACGCAATGTTTTGATCATTGCGGCAGAATTCGTGAAAATAGGGTAATCACGGGAATCCTGCAGTTGAGGTCTGAAGTACAGAAATATCAGCACGCCCATAATGGCGCTCAGCATGATCCAGTTCAAACGGGCATGATGTGTCATGATTATTGCCTTCTTTTACGCTGCCACCAGATGATCGTTCCGGACAATACAAAACACAGTGGCAGTGCGATCAAAAACCCGATGGCGATGACAGTCAGCTCAAATTCGCTTAGAACCAGTCTGTCATCGATCGTTGCTCGAGGTTGAATGACGATCAGTTCTTCATCGCCGACCAGCCAGTTGACGACATTGACTCCGAAATCGAGATTGCTGCCATTCCCAAGGTACGTATTGGCAAGAAAATGTCCGCTGCCGACAACCACAATACGCTGCTCCCGATCATCCACATTCCGGGTCAAAGCCACTGCGATCCCTATCGGTCCGGCCACGTCAGTGCTCTGATCAAAGTGTACTTCACTACTGACATCGCCATTCTCAACCCAGCCTTGTGGCGCAGATTCAACCAGCGTTACACCACTCCATTCACTGTTTTCATTCATCGTGATCTGCCTGGAGAATGGAAACACCGTAATATAATCGAAATCATTGGTTATGGCGTGCTGTCCATAATTCGCTCCCAGTGCAAAGGTAATGGGTGCCTTGAGTTGTTGTGCGGTTGGGTCCACGACGATTCCCGGCGTCAGAGTCAAATGCAGTTTCTCTGCCAGTGGAGACAAACCACGCATTGCTTCCTGATCAACCAGCCAGAATAAATTACCCCCCCGCTCAACATAATCGAGCAGCTTGTCGACTTCACCTTCCAGCAGATCGACTTGTGGAGATGCGATCATCAATACGCTGGTATCTGCTGGAATGTCGCGATCGACTACGAGGTTGAGCTTCTGACTTGCCAAGCCATTTTTATGCAGTTGTGCTCCGAAATCACCCAGATCAAAATTGGCATTGCCGTCCAGTTTGCGCTCCCCATGGCCACTCAAAGCGACAACAAGCCTTTTTTCCGTACGCGCCAATCGCATCAGCACATTGGTAAATGCCTGTTCATTCAGGAGAGTCAGATGTTCACGTTTGTCACGAAATGCAATCACCAGTTCTCCATTCATATGCACGCCTGCTTCCTGAGCCAGAATGGGCTGCTCGGCAGGATCAACGAATGTCAGCGAAATATCGGGTTTAATCCGCTGATAAAGTGAAACAAAATCCGAAATCAGCTTCCGGATGTCACCTGTTTGTACATCGTGTTCAGTAGCGTAGGCTGTAACCTGAACCGGTCCTTGCAGCTCACGCACTATTTCCTGGCTGGCTTCGGTCAGGCTGTTGTGGCCATTCTGACTGACATCCCACTGGTATCGAACCTGCATCGCCACAAAACCCAGCAACATGACCAAGAAAAACAACAGAACGATAAAAACCCGATGATGCATACGATCGAGCAAAGGTATCTTTTTGTCCCGTGAAATCATTACAACACCTTATCCGTGAAGACGTTCCGCATCCAGATGTCGAATCGTCAGGATCAGGAAGGTTGCAATGAACAAGATGAAATAGACAACACTGAATGTATCGATCACACCCTGATTGAAGCGCTCGAAATGCCTTAACAAGGATAAGTCACGCAACCAGGCGTTTGTGTTACCCGCTGCCAAATCGATCACCCATAACGCAAGCAGAATCCCCATCGTACCCAGTGCAGCAATGACAGGCTGACTGGTCAGGCTAGACAAATACAAACCCAAGGCAGAAAAGCTGGCTGCAACGAATAACAAACCGAGTACATTACTGAACAACACCCCCCAATCCAGCGTTCCACCCAATGCCAATGTAGCACTGAGCGTCGACAACAATACGATTACCATACCAAAGAAAACCATCACACTGAAAAATTTCCCCAGTACAATGTCGGCGAGTGAAAGCGGTGCCGAAATAAGCAAAGTCAGTGTGTGATTTCGACGCTCTTCCGCCAGCAAACGCATCGACAAGAGCGGCGTGATCATCAACAAGACGATGGCAGCCAGTGCAAACACGGGAGTAATAACAATCTCGGTAAACCCTGGAGGATTGGCAATTTGCAGTAATTGTGGCTGAATCTCGAGAAAAACATCGAGCCGTCCCAAAAAAGTCCAAGTCAGTATGACCTGGATGATCGTCAACAATATCCACGCCAGCGGAGATACAAACAGCATATGCAGTTCCTTCTTCAGAATGATTCCAGTCACTGACGTTGTTCCTCCGGGTTCTCATGCTTCTGCGTCAAATCAGTAAAAATTGCATCCAGATGAATTTGCTGCTGATGGATGTCGCCCATCTTCCGATCAAAAACAATGTCACCCTGATGCATAATCAGTACGCGATCGCAGACATTTTCCACTTCAGACAAAATATGTGTCGAGAAAATCACACTGGAGTGGGTCGCGAGCGCTCCGATCAGGTGACGTACTTCCCGTATTTGATTGGGATCAAGACCGCTCGTGGGCTCATCCAGGATAATGACATCCGGGTTGTGAACGATGGCTTGTGCAATACCGACACGTTGCTGGAAACCTTTCGACAAAGTTCCGATGATCTGTCTTCCGCGACCATCCAGACCACAGTGGTGGCGGGTCTCTATTACCGCAGATTCCAGACAGTGGCTTGCAACCCGATGCAATGTGGCAGCAAGTCGGAGATACTCGTCCACGCTCATATTCTGATATAACGGAGGTATTTCCGGTAAATAACCCAGATGTATCTTGGCTGTGTCAGGATTTTTCAGTAGGTCCACACCACAAATGAGCACACTCCCCGTACTGGGTGCCAAGTTTCCCGTCAGCATGCGCATGGTTGTTGATTTGCCGGCTCCATTCGGCCCAAGCAAACCAAGTACCTCGCCACGCCTCATCTCAAAATTGATGGAATTGACTCCAGTAAACGCGCTGTAACGATGTGAGAGATTCTCAACTGACAGGGTGAGATTCACTGCTTCTTCAGTCATGACAAGCGGTTATGCACACTATGTAGTACAAATTCAAGGTTGTGTTATTAACTATTCTGTACGTTAGCATCTTCAATCATTGTTTTGGTATTTGCGCCTCGGACCCACTTGGCGTTAGTATTAATTTTTTAATGGCCAAACTCTATTTTAGCGATAATTCATCACTTCACTATAAAAATGTACATTATCGACGATATAAATGAGTGATGACTTATTTCACAAAATTGTTGCAATTTAACAACATCCTATTTGGCCGTCATCAACAAACCACTCAATATTCGAACAATTACGAATCTGAAGTAGTACAATGCAATTGACATATTGTTTGCATATCATTTTCATTATTTGCAGCAGAAATTTTAGAACCGCAGTTTTCATTAAAAGGACAACAGCATGAAGAAAATATCAGCCAAAAACGCTTTGTTTGGAATGATCATTATACCCGCAATGTTTTCTGGCGCTGTCTTAGCACAATCAACAAATATTGATCAAAACCCATCTGTTAAAAAGCCAGAGGCTTATGGTGTCGATGATCGCGGCGTAGTCGCGAGAAATACCACAGGCTTATGTTGGAGAACCGGCTACTGGACACCGGCCATGGCTATTCAAGAATGTGATCCAGACTTATTCAAGAAAGAAGTTGTTGCTGCGCCAGCTCCTGCACCGGCTCCTGCACCAACATCGAAAAAAATGACTTTCCATGCCGACGCACTGTTCGACTTCGATAGCGCAAAGTTAAAATCAGGCGGGCATGGCATTCAATCTTTGAATGATTTCGTCAATGGCATTCAGACCGTCAAGTATGATCGTATCGACGTTGTTGGTTATGCCGACAGAATCGGTTCAGATGAATACAACCATAAACTCTCACATCGACGCGCTGAGGCAGTAAAAGCTCACCTGGTTTCCAGAGGTATTGATGCTAATCGCATCGTAGCAAACGGCAAAGGAGAAGCTGATCCCGTTACAGGTAACACATGTCAAGGTCACGGCAAAGCTTTGAAAGAATGCTTGGCACCGGATCGTCGCGTTGAAATTGAAGTCATTGGCATCAAATAAGACTTCCATTCCATTCAAGGCCCTGCTTAGAGAGCAGGGCTTTTTTATTTCTGCTTTGCGAAGGAAAGACTGAATGGAAGTAGATTGTCTGGTTGAAGCCAAATGGATCATTCCCGTTGAACCCGCAGAAACTGTGTTACATCAGCATGCCATTGCCATCGACAAAGGCATCATCCTGGATTTGCTCCCTGCTTGCCAGGCCAGACTTCAATATCAACCCCGGCAATTCGTAACACTCAATAGCCACGTCATTATTCCCGGATTGGTCAATTTGCACACCCACGCCGCCATGACATTGATGCGGGGAATGGCTGATGATTTGCCTCTGATGTCATGGCTCAACGATCACATCTGGCCTACTGAAAATCGGTTCGCCGATAACCAATTCGTCTGGGATGGCACCCAACTGGCATGCGCAGAAATGATCAAAAGTGGCATCACCTGCTTCAATGACATGTATTTCTTTCCAGAATCCAGTACAGATGCAGCAATCGCAGCAGGATTACGAGCCAATATCGGCATGGTCGTGATTGATTTCCCGACCAACTATGCCAGTGATGCAGATGATTACTTGTCCAAGGGACTGACACTGCGAGATCAATATCAGCATCATCCGCTACTGTCTTTCTGCTTTGCTCCGCACGCACCTTACACGGTTAGTGATAAAACGTTTCGCCGCATCATCACGTATGCGGAACAGCTTGGCATTCCGATACACACCCATTTGCACGAAACAAGGGATGAAATCCGCATCAGCATGGAAACACACGGCATGCGTCCTATCGAGCGCATGCATCAATTGGGATTGCTTGGTCCGAATTTGATCGCGGTACATATGATTCACCTCACAGATCATGAAATCAAACTCATCCAGCGATACGACTGTAATGTAGCGCATTGCCCATCCTCCAACATGAAACTGGCAAGTGGTTTTGCGCCTGTTCCACAACTATTGGACCACAATATCAATGTTGGACTAGGCACCGATGGAGCCGCCAGCAACAACCGCCTGGATGTACTTGAAGAAATGCGCCAGGCTGCCCTGATCGCCAAGGCAACCAGCCAACTTGCCGATATGCTGCCTGCGCATCAGGTATTGAAAATGGCAACGCTTAATGGCGCCCAAGCACTGGGACTGGGTGATAAAATCGGCTCCTTGGTTACAGGCAAAATGGCCGACATGACGGCAATCGATTTGTCTGATGTTAACCTCTCGCCATGCTACAACCCCACATCCCACCTGATTTACTGTGCTGGCCGGGAACATGTCAGTCATGTCTGGGTAAATGGTAGAATGCTGCTAGAGGGTAAGAAATTGACCACACTCAATGAGCAAAATCTGCGTCAACGTGCAGTTTTCTGGCAAGAACGGATTGCTTCCACAACACAATAATCGTCGCAAGGAATAAATATGGAAAATGACGGCATCAACGCTGACCCAATGGAGCTGGAAAAGTTTAGCCAGCTTGCGCACCGCTGGTGGGATCCCAATAGTGAATTCAAGCCACTTCATGAAATCAATCCTTTGCGTCTCGATTACATTGATGAACGAGTCGGAGGCCTGGAAGACAAAGTCGTTCTGGATGTCGGATGCGGTGGTGGTATCCTGTCCGAAGGCATGAAATCCAAGGGCGCACAGGTAACGGGTATTGACCTCAGCGACAAAGCTCTTAAAGTGGCCAAACTGCATTTACTGGAAAGTGGCTACCAGATTGATTATCGCAAGATCACCGTAGAGTCGCTGGCCAAAGAGCAACCGCATCATTACGATGTCGTCACTTGCATGGAAATGCTTGAACATGTCCCCGATCCATTGAGCGTCATTCAATCTTGTGCACAACTCGTGAAACCTGGAGGGTGGGTTTTTTTCTCCACCATCAACCGCAATCCCAAATCGTATCTGTTTGCTATCATCGGCGCCGAATATGTTCTGAAATTATTACCCCGCGGCACACACGAATATGCAAAATTCATCAAACCCTCGGAGCTGGCACGTATGGCGCGGATTGCCGGCCTGACGGATGGGCAACTCATTGGCATGACATACAATCCGGTCACAAAAATCTATGCGCTGGAAAATGACACCGACGTCAACTACATTATGGCCTATCGTAGCTGATCCACTCCACTGACCCCCAACATGATCAAAGCTGTACTTTTCGATTTCGATGGCACGCTCGCCGACACCGCACCCGACCTAGGTCATGCCCTGAATCGACAGCGAACCGCACGTGGTCTGCCTGAATTGCCACTCGAACAAATTCGTCCGCAAGCCTCCGCAGGGTCACGCGGTCTGCTGGGACTTGGCTTTAATATCAAACCGGGTGACGATGGTTATGATGCCATGCGGAATGAGTTTCTGGATTTCTATACACAACGATTGTGTCACGATACCGGTTTGTTTCCAGGCGTTAAAGAAATGCTGAATCAAATCGAACAGCTTGATCTTCCCTGGGGCATAGTCACCAATAAGCCGGCACGATTCGCTCACCCGCTGATTGAACTCCTCGGACTCGCTCATCGGGTATCCTGTGTCATTTGCGGCGATGAAATTGCAAATACAAAACCACACCCTGAACCGCTTCTAACAGCCAGCAGAAAAATCAACATCAACGCAACTGATTGCATTTATGTGGGAGATGACATTCGTGATGTACAAGCCAGCCTGGCGGCAGGCATGCAACCCATCGTGGCTCGCTACGGCTATCTCGGCAATGTACAACCACCGGAAACATGGGGTGCACGATATCTGATCGACCATCCTGAACAACTGTTGGCTTATCTTTAAAAAAGCTCAGGAAAACGATCCTGCCGAATTGCATTACAAGTACACTTTGGATACTCATTTTTATTACCACGCATGGATTTTTCTCACTCAATCTCACCCTGCCACCCGGCACTAACCACCTTTTTCAGAGTTTCTTCCAATAATTTTCAAAATATTTCTGCTAAAATTCTGAAACGATAAAACGCTTGCTGAACTTTCATGCAGAATCTTTATCTTATGCACCATTAATACCGATACCGGGGACGATCTGGTTTCGACGTGGGTTGCAAAGCAGCGCAGGGCATACCGAGGATCAGATTACCTCGTAAATCCATCTGAAAACAATAGTCGCAAACGACGAAAACTACGCTTTAGCCGCTTAATTCGGCTAGCCTCTGCACCGGTGGGCCTCAACGCCGGGTCTGGCAACAGACTGCAGAGTCATACCAAACGTCAAACGATAGGTGACTCGCCTGTCATCAGCCTGCCGGTTGGCGGTTGCCAGGTCAAAACAAATAATTTGGCTAAGTATGTAGAACTGTCTGTAGAGGGCTTGCGGACGCGGGTTCGATTCCCGCCGTCTCCACCAAAAAACGGTCTAATCCAGACCACTCAAGACCAACTAAGACCCATATAATACATGGGCTTAGTTGTGCTTCCCAAAATCATCTATCGATCTTGGCAAATCTCTGAGAACCTCGGTTATGCCATACAACTGGTACAAAAAATTGCCGCCGCATGCATATGATTTTCACAAAATAATTTGAATAGCGAGTCACAGAAAGGGCTTTGTCGATTGTTATGGGTGTGATAGGATACGAGTCTCGTGTTTCTTCTGGTCCCCAAAAATCGATTCATGAGAAGATCGATTTAAATCATAAGTTCCAATTAATTACGTTTTTTCTCAACTCAAAACAGTTAAGTTTCCCTATTTAATCCCGGTTTGCTATTTAACCTGAAAATCAATACGTAGCATTGGGTTAGATTAAAGTTTTTCTCATACCCTAAAGTCAATTAATCTTGCGAAACGCAGAGCGCAAGTATTACCGACTCTTCACGCTAATTTAATAGGCGCGAATTGCTGCAACTCCCTTTATTTCCCCAGGATACCTTGAAAGCTATGATCTCACTGATCTCGAACCCAGTTACCTCATATCGTGACGAACCGGTCTGGCTCAACTATGCAAAAGTATCAGAATTTACCCAACATCATTTTTTATATCTAAACAAAATAGACTGCAAGCCGTTGATTAGAATTCAAATAGGAATGCTAA
Source organism: Nitrosomonas sp. (assembly GCA_017879645.1). Lineage (GTDB taxonomy): Bacteria > Pseudomonadota > Gammaproteobacteria > Burkholderiales > Nitrosomonadaceae > Nitrosomonas. Next base: position 49,027 of record JAAEXZ010000011.1, on the reverse strand, counting down.
CAATGGCGACACCATATCTTAATAATTTATATTTTCGGGAAGATTTCCAGAATCTCGAATCCCTTATTTATTTCTTCATTGACGATTCTGATTTTACTTTTCTGATTCAACATGGCAGTAAAACCTTCCTTTTTCGCTCTATCGACCAACTGTATGATTTTGGTGAATTGATTGCCATTCGATTGGATCAGGGGTGCTTGAATGGTGATACTTACCTATGCGAAATCACCGAATCCTTTTTCTGTCCCTATTCACACCATTCCGACTGTAGCGATCGCGACGAAATGAACTTCGTCCAGTTGACCATTCGCTTGATTGGAAAAATCGATATAGATATTTTTACTGCAGAAAATGCAGAATCACGAGTGAATGAAATACAACACATCCCGTCTAATGGAGCAGGATAATCCATCCGAGTATCCTTATTCTGAGCTTGAATCTATCGAAAAGGGAACACGCATTTAGGTTGATGATCATGGCTACTTCACACTTTTTTTCCAAAACTATTTCAGACTTGATTTTTGTTTCATCGTTACCATCATACCTGCATGAGATATCGCCATGCAGGCCGTTGTCATACCATTCTCCAGTTTTGCCATTCTGATAGAACGACTCACGCATAGACCGCTTATATTCAAGGTAAATACATGAAAGAAAATGACAAAAAAATTGACTCTACGTACTCATCAGCATTTTACAATGATGCTGCTCAGCCCCAGTTCGAACCTTGCTTCATGACACGCTCGGAGCTGATCAAGCACCACGCCGATGGCCATGTCGTTTCATTCGAAGCATTGGAATCAAAGAACGATGTCGGTTCCCTGTGCTACTCAATTCGAGTAACCTTGTTCAAAGCTGCCGGCTCGATTGGCAGTCTGACCTTTTTGCTGGTTTCCGATCAACAGAAAATCCTGTCCTATTCCAATTTGAAGCAACTTTGCCTGTATCTGAAATACTGCGGTATCCCGATGCTTCCCAAGAGTCTCAAGACCGTACCCCATTTTTCACTCTTGTGATGCGTCAGCAAGCCTTCCGCTCCTCTGGATCCACGCCTATTCCAGGAGAATATAATTTCTGATCAAGGCACCTCAATCCATTGATTACCAAACCATTTCACATAACACCTCGGCTAATTCCTTTCACCACCTCGATCAATTGACGAATCGTTAAGTGAAGCTGCGAAGATCATGTTTTCGCCGTAAAGGAATTCTGTGGCCAGACATCAGTCAAATGCTGTAGTCTTAACTCATGATGACTCAGTGTGACCGACATGAAAACCAATTTTTGTAAATACATTGCTTTTACTTTGTTCCTAAGTATATTGAGCACCACGGTCTTAGCTCGCGGGCACCATCATAGCCACCTGAACATTGGATTGGGTTACTACGGTCCGGGTTTCTATGGCGGATATGGTTTGGGCGGCTATGGATACGGGTATGGATTTGGCTACCCGTTTTATTATCCCCCAGCTTACGCTTACCCACCCACTATGGTTATGCCTTCAACCCCACCTGTCTATATCCAGCAACAGCAAGCACAACCGACACAACCCGCTCAACCACAAACCAACTACTGGTACTATTGCCAGAATCCCGATGGTTACTACCCCTATATCAAAAATTGCCCGGGCGGATGGTTGCAAGTCGCGCCACAACCCCCAGGACAGTAAATAACGAGGACATTCCCAATGCTGACCTTGAAAAGATTTTGTTTACTTCCCGTAACCGGTTTACTGGCGGCGTGCATTAGTTTGCCAAGCGGACCCAGTGTCATGACTCTGCCTGGTTCCGGCAAAAGCTTCGAGCAGTTCCGTCTCGATGACTACCAGTGCCGTGACTACGCCATACAGCAACTGGGTGGAACGACTGCCCAGCAGGCAGCGCAGTCTAGCGGCCTGCAAAGTGCGGCCATCGGCACGGGATTGGGAGCTGCAGCTGGTGCAGCCATTGCCGGAGGAACAGGTGCCGCGATCGGCGCCGGTACCGGCCTGCTGGCCGGCGGACTGGTTGGATCCGGCACAGCAACCAGTTCGGGATACGTGAATCAGCAACGCTACGACATGAGCTACATTCAATGCATGTATGCAAAAGGCCATCGCGTTCCTGTATCGGGAAAAATATCCAACGATCCTCCTGTTAGCACTAACACTAACAGCGGACCGAGGGTTTCTTCACCGCCAGTAAATTTCACTCCCCCCCCACCCCCACCGGGCAGTCCGCCGCCACCGCCACCACGTTGATAGTGAGCGAGAGGACACAAAGCAGCGTACCGGTCTGATACAAGTTCCAAGGAGGCAATAAAATGATCGACCAGAAAAAAATCGTGGAACCTGAGAAAGTATCCTGTGAAGTCTGTTTTAAGGAAATCCCGATTTCCGAAGCCGCCAGTGTCAAAGCCACAGATTACATCCTGTATTACTGTGGTCTCGAATGTTACGATCGATGGAAAAAACAGCAAGAGCAATCCAAACCGGAAAAGTGAAATCGATTACTCTGAATCAACAGGTTGCTTGTAACCGATGGCGAGCCGTAACTTATTCTCTGAATTATTACCAAAATATTTTGTAGCAATTAGAACAGACATGTTCTAATTGCTACATGCAAACTTTTCTCACGCTGGTTTTATCGCCTCCCAACGACAATGCCGCACTACGCATGCGTACGTGGCGCACTTTAAAGGCTTCAGGTGCTGCCGTGCTGCGAGATGGCGTTTATTTGCTACCGACCTACGATGTCTGCCGCGAAACCTTCGATACCATCGCGACAGAAGTTCAACTAGGCGGGGGAACCGCTTATCTGTTGCAAGTCAGTGAACCCGAGGATTCCGACATGCTTGCATTGTTTGACCGTAGCAGGGACTACACCCAGCTACGTAACGACATCATGGCACTTAATCAGAATCGTAACGGCGACACCGCCCAGCAACGACTCAAGCAGGTGCGCAAGCTACGCAAATCCTTTACCAGTCTGACGTCCATTGATTTTTTCCCAAACCAGGACCAGCAACAGATTGCTGTTGCTTTGCAGGAACTGGAATTGGCCATCGCGCAGGCACTGGCTCCGGATGAACCCCGTGCCCTGACAAGCAACTCCATTGACCGGCTCGATCGTAACGCCTTTCAGGGACGCACTTGGGCGACACGCCAGCACCCCTGGGTGGACCGACTGGCCAGTGCCTGGTTGATCCGCCGCTTCATCGACGATAACGCATGCTTGCTGTGGCTGGAATCTCCAGCACATTGCCCGGCGGATGCACTTGGATTCGACTTCGATGGTGCCACATTCACGCATGTGGGTCAGCGTGTGACCTTCGAAGTATTACTGGAAAGTTTTGCACTGGAACAACCCGGACTGAAACAATTGGCTGCTGTAGTGCATTTTTTGGATGTCGGCGGATACCAACCGCCCGAAGCACCGGGAATTGAAGCCGTTCTGGCCGGCCTGCGCAATACCATCCATCACGACGATCTACTTTTGGATACAGCCAGCATCATCTTCGACGGGCTATTGAAAACTTTTGCACAAGGAACCCGGAACCATGCATCCCCCTGAAAACCTCACACCTGAATCCCACAATAACGCCATCCCGAATGTCAGCTTCCAAGAAGCCTTCTGGTTCTGGCTCAAACTGGGATTCATCAGCTTTGGTGGCCCGGCCGGTCAAATCTCCATCATGCATCAGGAACTGGTTGTCAATCGCCGCTGGATATCTGAAAAACGCTTTCTGCATGCCCTCAATTACTGCATGGTTCTACCCGGACCGGAAGCACAGCAGTTGGCCACCTACATCGGCTGGCTCATGCATCGCACCTGGGGGGGTATCGTCGCCGGCGCGTTGTTCGTCCTGCCTTCGCTAGTGATTCTGATCCTGTTATCCTGGATTTATATCGCTTTTGGAGATATCGCCTTCGTTGCCGGACTGTTCTATGGCATCAAGCCGGCAGTTACCGCCATCGTCGTACAGGCTGCTCACCGCATCGGTTCCCGCGCATTGAAAAACAACGTGCTATGGGCAATTGCAGCAGCCGCGTTCGTAGCGATTTTCGCGCTGCATGTCCCCTTTCCACTGATCGTACTGATAGCCGCACTGGTCGGGTTCGCAGGAGGCCGTCTGGCACCGGCAAAATTCAGGGCTGGAGTAAGTCACGGCAAAGCCCAGGAATCGTTTGGCCCGGCATTGATCGATGACGACACCCCCACACCCGAACATGCTCGTCACCGCTGGAGCCGGTTGGCGCAAATCTCCGGCATTGGCGCATTGCTATGGGCGATTCCAATTGGGTTCCTCACCAGCACATACGGATGGGAACACACGCTTACACAAATGGGATGGTTCTTCACCAAGGCTGCTTTGCTGACCTTCGGTGGCGCTTATGCCGTCCTGCCTTACCTGTATCAAGGTGCTGTCGAGTACTACCAATGGCTCACACCAGAACAAATGATCGACGGTCTGGCACTCGGCGAAACGACTCCCGGACCGCTCATCATGGTAGTAGCTTTCGTCGGCTTCGTCGGTGGTTATACCAAGGCCGTTTTCGGACCGGATACCCTGTTTCTGGCTGGTTGCGTTGCGGCATCGTTGGTCACCTGGTTTACGTTTCTACCATCGTTCATCTTCATTCTCGCCGGTGGACCACTGGTCGAATCGACACATAACGACCTGAAGTTCACCGCACCGCTGACTGCCATCACCGCCGCTGTCGTGGGTGTGATTCTGAATCTGGCCCTGTTTTTTGGCTACCATGTGCTGTGGCCCACGGGCTTTAGTGGCACATTCGACTGGATTTCCGCATTGATTTCCCTGGCAGCGGCAGTAGCACTGTTCCGGTTCCGGATGAATGTGATCCATGTCATCGCCGCCAGTGCTACCATAGGACTCATCATTAAAACCGTGTTGATCTGAGCACCCGACATCATGTTGCTTTATGCCGCCAAAGTGCTGATCTCAGCACTTGTCATTGTCGCCATTACCGAAATTGCCAAACGTAACACCGGCATGGCGGCATTGCTGGCATCATTGCCCTTGACCTCGCTGCTCGCCTTTATCTGGCTACATATCGAAGGTGCCACGGAAATGCGCATTGCCGAACTCTCGAAAAACATTTTCTGGTACGTACTGCCATCGCTGCTGTTCTTTTTATTGCTGCCCATGATACTGAAACAGGGACTGGGTTTCTGGCCCAGCCTGGGGTTGACCATCGTGGTCACCGTGGCCTGTTATGCTGCCTTTGCATTTTTTTTGCCGGATACGGGAACACCATGAACACCAACATCCCTTCCCCCCTGGGCAAGGTGCTCTTCATTCCACATGGAGGCGGCCCGCTGCCACTGCTGCATGACCCCGGTCATCACGACATGGTCGATTTTTTGAAGCATCTGGCCCCCACGCTTGGTCAACCCGAAGCGATCATAGTCATCAGCGCTCACTGGGAAGAAGAAATTGTCACACTCACCAGTGGCGAGCATCCTGATCTGATCTACGACTACAGCGGCTTTTCGGAAGCGGCTTACCACATTCGATACCCAGCCCCGGGACATCCTCGATTGGCCGAAACGATCCAACACTTGCTGCAGGATGCCGGCATACCTGCACGCCTGGATAATCGGCGCGGCTTCGACCACGGCATGTTCGTACCACTCAAGATCCTTTTCCCCAAGGCCAATATTCCGTGCATACAGATCTCCCTGCTGAAGCATCTCGATGCAGCGGCACATATTGCGATCGGTAAGGCATTGGCTGCATTGCGGCAGGAAAAGATGCTGATTCTGGGTTCGGGATTTTCATTTCACAATCTGCGAGCCTTTTTCTCATCTACAGTCAGCACACCAGATGAAAAAAATGAAGCCTTCGAGCAATGGCTGATCGAAACCTGTACCGCTCCGGAATTATCCGCGGAAGCACGCGAGAATCGCCTCGTCAACTGGCAGCAGGCTCCTGCCGCCCGCTACAGCCACCCACGCGAGGAGCACTTACTGCCACTGCATGTATGCTATGGCCTGGTGCAATCCTGTGCCAAACTGGTGTTCTCCGGCAAGGTTGCTGGCAAGAGGGCCAGTGCGTTTTTATGGTAAAACGCATGGCGTACCATTCTTGCCACGAACACCCGGTTCAATTTTCCAGCAACACGTACGCCACGACTTCATTTTTCCAGGCCATCCCCCACAATTGTTTTGCGGCTCCACAAGCCAGACCGTAAAACTCGTCCCACTGCGCGGGCGGAATTGTCTGGCACCCCAGACTGGAAGTTTTGGTATAGCCACCACGATGGATATTGATGCCAAAATTTCCGGTATCGGCATATGGCGGATTGCCATCGCGCATCACGGTTACCTTACCGGCACGCTGACAGATGGCATCATGCGGCTGACTGCCGTGATGAACGTCAAAACGATATACCGACCACAATCCAGTTTTGAGTACCGCCATACCACGCGTCTGCTCGCTTGTCCCCCAGCCCTGGTGTACCCGTGTTGGATCGGTATTGCCATTGAATGCACTCAGCACACCCAGTTTGGGTACGCGCAAAATAATGGCATCGTCGTAGATATTGCGATCGTTCTCGCCAGTCGGCCCCGCGGAAGGGAAAAACCCACGTATGCCGATGATGGTCAGCGGATAATGCTGGAGCTGATCCTGAAAAGGCTGCAGCAGGATTTCCAGGTTTGTGGCACTGATTTGCGGGCGTCCAACGTCAGGCAGAATTCGGATACCGACCATGTTCATTCTCCTTTCGCTGAGGAATACAATAACGCCAGTACCGTCGCTTCATCGAACTGGCCGGTGACGGCTCGACCGCTGCTACGCTGCCATTCACGCAGCGACTGTCGCAACTCGGTACTCAGTTTGCCGGTAATTTGCGAAGGCGCGAGTCCCAATGCACGCTGCAACCCTTCGATATCATCACCATTCAGGCGACTGGCTTCGTAATCGTTCAACGGTACATCCTGAGGGGGTATATTTGACACAGCAGGTGCCGAAACTTGTACTGTCACCGGAGCCGGAACCGTTGCAGACGGTGTAGCTTCTTCCGGTTTGCGGCCTGCACCGCGAATCGCAAACAACTTGGAAATGGCATCGAACCAGAAAGGCGCCCCCAAGACTCCGGCAATTGCCGTGATCAACCAGCCGATCCATTTCATCGGCTCCATGAATTGCGACACGATGTAGCTCCACACCCCAGAACCTGCTTCCGTTTGTGCCTGAGGACTGTACCATCCGATTGGTAGCCCCATTTGCTCAAAGTCACTGATCTGCCGTTCCAGATTTTTTAGCTTGCCTTGAAAATCCTGCATGGATACAGCGCTTTTGTGGGTATCGCCAACAGTGACATTTGCCGCGACCGGTGTTTGTTGCTGTGGCTGTGGCTGTGGCTGTGGCTGTGGCTGTTTCTGGTCAGCCTCGATATTCTTCGCCTGCTCAACCAGTGATTTCACCAATGTCGGATTCTTTTCCAGATGCTGAAAAATGTAAATGCTGTCCACATTGAACAGTATCGCCAGCAGAAAACCAACCACAAACATGGCAACCTGAGTCCGGCGCTTGAACCAGCCACTGACACGGTCCGACACCGCATTGAAATGCGCTTCGACCCTGATCTTGAATTGTTCCAGATCACCAGCAGCTTCATCGAGCATCGGCCCCAATAACCTGCCTACCCAGGTAGTACGATCATCCAGCGCTTGACGCAGTCCGCTCAAAGAACCATCGTGTGACAGAATCTGCACCAGCGCTGCCGAGAAAATCTGAGGTGATATATATGAAGGCCGCGAACTTCCGGCAGGTGACAGCGAGTCGATCAGGGGATGCTTATACAGCTTCTCGACCAGAGCGGCATCCTGCGACAGAAAGGGCCGTAAAAAACCGGGCACGCCGGGATGAGATTCATCTTCCTCGAGCATCATCACGAGACCTTCGAACAGCACTCTGCCGCGCATCGACAGCATTTGCGAAATCAGCTCGGTCAAACTGCTCACCATGCCGGCAAACAGTGCATAAATCAAACAAATGGCAATTACGATTTCGAGCATTCTCCACCCCCTGATAACGATGTCGATGAATGGCAAAGATGTCATCAAACCGCCATCTTGCCCCTTTTGCATCATTCTATGTGGACTGCACTGCCTTCGCAGTGCATTTTGTCACGTATGAATCTTTCCGCAGCAAACTTCCGCTATTTTATTTATTTACAATCCGCATCCTGCAAGAAAATGCTCAAATAGTTATCCTCAGAAAAAGAAAAACCAGTTTCCATCGGAAAAATGGAAACTGGTTGGATTATGGTCTTGTACGACGCTGATTCTGGCTTATCCAGCGTTACAGTTGAGCTACACTCCGATAATAAAATCAGTCGTAGCGATTGTTTTTGGATGAGCAGCCGCACCCAGAATTACAATTTGCTGTGCATCGCTGTGTGCACCGCCGCATCATAGTACAGCACCCCCGTTGAATTGATATAGATAATATTGCCGCCATTCTTGCTGAGACTGGTAGCGATCGTACCCACACTTCCACCCGCTGTAAAAGCAAGATGGCACTATTTAATAGAATATCACCGGTAATATTGCACGCCGATTTGGGTCGGCAAAGTGGCTTTCAGGCAAAATGACTACCCAGTAACCCAAATCGTCGTTTCATACTTGGTGCTATGCCAGTTTGCGCTGACTTTCTGCTACCAAGTCGACAACTTCCTCTTCGACAGCATGCGTTATCAGATCATGTCTAACCGAGGTTGAAGAAGAAGAAAATTCAGATACGATTCCGATGACGCTGCGTATGGAAGAAGCGATTTCCTGCATCGTTTCTCCAGCATGGGTAACCAGCTTGTTTCCCGTTGCAATTTTGTTTTCGGAATCATTCACCAATTGCTTGATTTCACTGGCTGCTGCGGCGACACGCTGTGACAGCGTGCGTACCTCTCCTGCAACCACGGCAAATCCCCGGCCCTGAGTGCCGGCACGCGCCGCTTCAACAGCAGCATTCAGCGCCAGGATATTGGTCTGGAAAGTGATCTCGTCAATGATGACCGTTATCTCTGAAATCTTGTTTGATGACTGCTTGATCGAGTCCATGGTGGTCATGACTTGCCCCACCACTTCGACACCCTTGTCGGTCACTGGAGAAACACCATTGGCAACCCGCAAGATACTGTTCAGGTTACTTTCGATGAAAACGGAAAGCTGATTGAAGGATTCAGCCAGTGATCGATTGAAACCCTGCTTGTTGGCAACATTCATCCTGAGATTGCAGCCACTTTTGTTGCTGGCTGCTGCATCAACAATACCCTGAATTTCACTTACTACCCGGTTTAGCGAATCAACGGTATTATTGACACCATTTTTGGTTTGGCCGAATACACCCGGATAATCTTCGGTTATCTTCTGACTTAAATCACCGGCAGCCAGAGCGCTGGTTACCCGCATCACATCATTCAGACCGACTTCGGTCGTCTCCGAAAGCTGATTGAGTAAACCACAGATTTTCTTTCCGAAACCATTCTTGTTGGTCAAATCAATCTTCTTGCTGAAATCACCTTGTACGGCTGCATTCACGATGACTTCGATTTCCGATACCAGGCGAGCCAAATTGTCCTGCATGGTCAGCATGGAAGCCAGCATGCCACCCGATTCCTGTTCCCGATCCACTGCAATGCTGGAATTCAGATCGCCTTGTGTTATCCGCTCTGCCAGAAATGCAACCTTGGCGGCTTCAATTCCTTCGGTGCGTAAATGCAATGCCAGATACACCAGTATGGCCGATTCGAATACAACATAGGCAGCATGCAGCAGCACAATGCCCAGGTTTTCACCATGATGAAAAATCCACACATCGAGCTGGGCAGCCTGCAAAAAATTACACACCAGATGTTGAATGGCAATCAGTCCCGCACCAAAGACAATCGGCCGCCAATCTCGATAGGCCAATAAAAAAGCCAGTGCCACAAAAAAACCAAAGTGCATTTCTATCATGCCGTGACTCATCTGAACCTGAATCGCGATCTGAATGATCAATGCACTCGCCATGGTCAATCTTGCAACCAGTGTTCCCTGCAAGCTACGCCAAATAATCGCGGGAACAACCAGTACCGGTACACCCATCACCAGACTCAATGCCAGTTGATCATAAACCAGTCCAACTACAACCGTGACCAAAAACAAAAAGGTCACTGTCGCCATCATGACCCCATCAACCCGGATACGCATCGGTTTCAGTAATGCTTCATGATCATCCAACATAAACCGCTCCACTCAGTAGATAAAAACAAGTTCGCTTATTCCATTGCTATTGCAGCGCTTTTGCTGTGGCAACAGGTTTCGGCAAACACCGGCGCCCCTTTACAAAACAGGGTCATTTTGAGTGTAGGAAGAACGGCAATTACTTGTAATAATTTAGAACCCGGCACACGCTTTTTTAACTATCTAACCCAAAAAAAGGAGTGAAGCTAAAGATCACTATCTGTCAATGGGTTGAGTACATGAACTTTACCCACCCAGATCGTTCTCACGGGCAATCCTGGCGAGATCAAGCAAATTGCTGGCACCGGTTTTTTGCATGATCTTGGATTTGTGGATCTCCACCGTACGATAGCTGATACCCAGACAGGAGCCTATTTCTTTGTTGGAATGGCCTTGCACGGCAAGCAACATGACTTCCCGCTCACGTGGGGTGAGTTTGGTCAGGCAAGAAATGATCTGGCGTTGCTGGGTCACCTCGCTGATGCGTTTCCGGGCTTCCGTAAACGCCACCCGGATACAAATCAGGAGCTTCTCCCGAATCACCGGCTTGGTCAGGAAATCGATGGCACCGCTCTTGATTGCCCGCACACTCATCGGAATGTCACCATGACCGGTCAGAAAAATGATCGGCAACATGATCTTGCGCCAGATCATTTCTTCCTGAAGCTGCAATCCATCCATACTCGGCATCCTGACATCGATGATGACGCAACCAAAGAAATCCGGGGTGTATGCATTCAGAAACGCTTTGGCATTTTCGAACGCATAGACGGCAATGCCTGCCTGTTCGATCATCAGCGTCAACGAATCCCGCACTGCTGCATCATCGTCAACGATGTATACCGCAGGTTCGGTCGGTATCATGGTACAAGGGGCAGGGTGAACTGAAATGTCGCCCCCGGCCTGTTATTCGCATCGATCCAGAGCTGGCCACCATTGGCTTCGATCAAGGCCCGGCTGATGGCCAATCCCATGCCTATGCCCGAAGACTTGGTGGTAAAGAAAGGTTCGAAAATACGTTTGCTCACGCTGGTATCCAGTCCAGGACCATTATCCTGTACACTGACCAGTGCAAACTGCTGGGAGCCGATAGTCTGCACTTCCGTAATGATGGTCAGAAGTGGTGAATCGGTAATATTCATGGCTTCGATTGCATTTCTGAACAGATTCACCAGCACTTTCTGTACCTGTGTACGGTTGCACTGCACGAGCGGCAAATCCTGCTGCAAACGCAGCAGCGGATAGAACCGGCCGTAACCGTCCTCGTACACGAAATTCAGCGCTTCATGAATGATTTCGGCCAGACTGGATTGTTCGGTAATCAGCTCCCCTTTCTGCAAAAAAGCCAGCAATTCGTGCAGGCTGCGGCCGGCACGTTGCGCCTGTTCAACACAGCCTTGCAATGCCCTTCGCAGATGCGGAGCAATGAAGCTCTCGTTATCCAGCGCATGCAGCACTACCTCGCTATAAGCGGAAATCGCCGCCAGAGGCTGGTTCAATTCATGCGCGATGGCTGAAGCCGTTCGCACCGCCACTTGCTGCTTGAGGATATTTTCCGTTTCGCCGCGCTGCACCTGCAATTTTTTCTCGATACATTTTTGCTCGGTGACATCGCGTGTCACACCGATCAGGCGATGAGCGCAACCCGATTCGAAATACACCCGCCCCCGTGCGGAAATCCAGCGTTCGGCACCATTGACCGGATTGACGATGCGATACTGTGCCTTGAATTCACCACTGCTGTTCGGGTCCATGGCCTTGTCGATAGCGGCCTGCCGGGCCTCGCGATCATCCGGATGAATGGCGGCAACGAATTCCTCGTAGCTGACGGTTTTTTCCGTGTGTTTACCCCACAGTTTGCGCATCTGCTTGTCCCAATAGATGATATTGCGCTTGAAATCATAGTCGAATATCCCCAAACCGGCTGCCTGCTTGGCCAGGCGCAGGCGTTCTTCGCTGGTGCGCAATGCTTCTTCGGCATCGAGCCGCCGATTGGCAGCATTGAAGATGATCAGAACATACAGTTGCTGTTTCGCCTTGATCGGACTCAAACTGATCTCGAGCAACATTTCCTTGCCTTCGCGATCGAGCGCAATCAGTTCGTTGCCTTCATGCATCGGGCGTTTGGCAGGTTTGCTCATGAACAGCTTGTGGTAATAACGGAACTGTTTGCGGTATTGCGGTGCAATCAGCATCTCGACCGTCAGTCCCTTCAGTTCATCTGGACCATAGCCCAGCAATTGCTGTGCGGTTGGATTGGCCAGAACGATGCGACCGGAATTCTCCGTCAACAGCATGGCATCGGCTGCGGCATCCAGTACGCTGCGCAAACTCAGATCTTTCACTGCACTCATGGACATTTTCCTGCATTGAATCACTTAACTTCGACAAAGCTTACGACAATCATCGGTGAGTTGCTACAAATTTGTTATGTCATAAGGGTTTGCACTTACGTGTCCGCACGGATATTGCCCCTATGGGTTCTCTTGTAGGATTCCTGCGGTGGGAAATCGACACTGACTTATCTCGTCGTTGTCATTGCTACCGACTCCCGGAGCAATCTCCTCCATCCCTATGCTAGACGGGGTGAGTATCCATGTCTTTTTCCCACTCCCTGTATCAACCTTTTAACTGTTTGCTTGGAGAAATGAAATGAATAAAAGAACAATAGCCTGTGGATTTATCCTGATCACCCCTGCGTTGCTGCCCGGCAAAATGCTGGCCGCAGGCTCGTCCAAAGCACAGGTGCAATCGGAATCGGCTCAAGTCAGTGCGAGTCCGGACAAGGCGCTCCAAAATGTTACGCATACTTTGCTCGTTCAACTGAATTCATAAGGAGTGTAATTATTATGTCAATCTCCAGTTTGCTTGTACCCGCCATACTGTTTTTTGCATTGGGTATGTTTGCGTGTTTGATCAAATCCGATTTGAAATTCCCACCCGATATGCACAAGATGATCGTGATCTACTTACTGATCGGCATCGGTCTGCATGGTGGCAAGGCACTGGCCGGATCAGATATGGGGTCCGCTTTACCCGCTGTTTGGGCTGCTCTCGCATTCGGCTGCGGACTACCCATCATAGCTTATATAATTCTACGCGCACTGGGAAAAATCGATCCGTTGAATGCGGCCGCCATTTCGGCTCATTACGGTTCGGTCAGTGCGGGAACTTATATGACGGCGGTTGCGTTCCTGGGTGGTATCGGTGTGACGTATGAAGCTTATCCCGTCATCATGCTGGCGATCATGGAGTCACCCGCAATTATGATCGGCTTGGTGCTGGCCGGTTATTCCCGGAAAATCATGGGCGGTGCTACAAAATCCGACAAGGGAATGTATAAGCATCTGATAATAGAAGCTTTCACCAACGGTAGTATTTTGCTGCTGTTCGGCTCAATGGCGATTGGCTGGGTAGTCTCGGATCCCAGTTACAAGAAGATCGAACCTTTCTTTGAGCTCATCTTCATGGGCGCACTGTGCATATTCCTGTGCGATATGGGAATGGAGGCCGGAAAAAGATTGTCGGAATTCAAGAGTGTTGGCGTTTTTCTAGTCGGTTTCGGCATTGCCATGCCATTGATTGGCGCGGCATGCGGTTTGTTTGTGGGTCACTTCCTGCTGGGCTACTCAGTAGGCGGTACCACACTGGTTACCGTGCTTGCAGCCAGTTGCTCCTATATCGCGGTGCCGCCTGCAATGCGTCTCGCAATTCCGGAGGCTAATCCTTCGTTCTACTTGACGTTATCGCTGGGCGTCACATTCCCGTTCAACGTGGTGGTGGGTATCCCCAGTTACTACGCTGCCGCACAGTATTTGCACGCAACCTATTATCCGTGGTGATAAGTACGCACAAACGGTTATCCCTAAACACTATTTGAGGAAAAAAAATCATGGTTATACCAACCGATATACTGATCTCGATGAAGCGCATCGAGATCGTCATCAACGAAGACTCGATCGATGAATTGCTTGAAATGCTGCATACCACGGATGTCCGGGGTTACACAGTGATCAAGAAAGCTGGCGGCTTGGGTTCGACCGGTATGCGCGATCCCGATGATTATGCCCTGAAGGAAAACAACATGATCATCGTTCTGGCCTGCAAGGAAGACCAGGCCGAAAATGTGATCATGACGATACATCCCCGGTTAAAGGAATTTGGTGGCATGTGTTTGATTTCCGATTGTCAGTGGACTATCGGGCCGGCCGAGTCTTACTGAACTGAACCATCCCTTCCCTGTTTCCCCTTGTAAGTCCTTCAACTCGTACTTTGATCCTGGCTGATTTCAGCCAGGATTTCTTTCAATAATCCAAGTTTGCAGTTATACCGCTACAGACCAATACATCAGTATAGGGCTTAATGCTTTCCGCCAACTTTCGATCATCTCCCTGACTCGATGTAGACCATCCAATTTCGCAGCATTTAAACCTGATACGTATAAGGGTTTACGCTTAGGTGTTCACACGGATTTTTTCATTTTCTCCATATTAGTACCATGTCCCGCAGCATCTTTGATCAACCTGCAAGCACCGAAACAACCACAAGGAACATCATGAAAAAACAGACAACGATCGGACAGGACGAAATCCGGTATCTAAGCGTCCCGAACACAAACAGACTTTTGAATCCGGATTCAACACCGCATGACCGAACACAGTCATTTTTCAGAGCTTTCAAAAATATCAAGAGGGATAAAACAATGGCCTGGAGCAAAATTCAATGGACCTGTTGGACAGTCTTTTTCATCATTGGCTGCTTCTTATGGAGTAAGCACCTGTTCGCAGAGGAAATTGAAAAAACGAAGAAAGACCAGACAAAAAAACCATCTATCATCATGGTTCAGAACAAAACCGCCCCTGCCAATGGAACCAGTGAACCGCCGTTTACGGCGGAGGGAACACCAGGGCGCACGCGCTTCGACTTCGACAACCTGACCAGACTGATGGAAGAGCATAAAACACCACTGGCGGCAATGGCCCCAGACTGGCTGAACGTGGCCATCGAGCACCGCACCCGCTACGATGTCTACGATCATGGTTTCACCCGGACCATTCCGGGATTCAATGACCAGATTCACCAGCGCACCCGTTTCTTGTTTGAAGTCAAGAACATCATCGATCCACTCAAGTTCACACTGGAATTAACCGATTTCCGCGCTCCCCTAGCCAATTTCGGTCAAGATCACAACCCGACCATGGCCGACCATTTCGATTTTACCCAGATGCACCTCGGACTGCATGACAAGAATTTCCTGGGTACAGGGTATGCCGCGAAATTAGAGGTTGGACGTTTTCTCATGGATCTGGGAGAAGCCCGCCTGGTAGGGGGACATCGTTGGGGGCCTTTCACACCCGCATTCGATGGCCTGCACTTCATGATGGGCAATGAACAGGAAAAATGGAGTCTGCGTATGTTTGGCGCTCGTCCGGTACAGCGGGATCCGACATCGCTGAACTGGAACACGCCCGAAACCTACTTCTCAGGTATTTACGTCACCAACCGCGATCTGCGCTGGAGCAATTTCGACGGCTATTTCCTGCAGCTGAACGAAGGAAACAATCTCAGACAACGGAATTTATCGACCACCGGTTTCAGGTTATTCGCCAAGCCTGCCAAAGGAAGCCTGGATTATGAAATCGAATCCATGTACCAGTTTGGCGATACCCGGGATAAAAACGTTTTTGCCCATCGCCACCATGGCGAGATCGGCTATAGCTTCAATACGCCCATGCCGCTGCGGGCCATTTACCTGTTCGATTTCTCTTCAGGCGATCGCGATCCCGACAAGAACTTCGACATTCTGTATGCGAAACGCCGGGTCGAATATGGTCCAACCGGTATGTTCGGACCGTTTTTCCCATCCAACCTGTTTTCACCTGTCGGTTTTCGCGCGACACTCGTCCCCACACCCACCGTCCGTCTGATGATGTCGCATCGTGCTTACTGGCTAGCCGACAAGCACGGCGCTTATGTCGGTAGTGGCCTGCAGGACCAAACCGGACGCTCGGGTGGCTTCCTGGGGCACATGCTCGATGTCAGCATTGGCTGGGATCCGCAATACAGCTTCCTGAAACGCGTCAGTTTCGATATTGGCTACAGTCATATCTTCAAGGGTGATTTCTTCGATAAGGTGGCTCAAAGCCCGGGCATGGCTGATACCAATTATGGCTATACCATGGCTACCATCAAATTTTGATCTGACGAGGATACCCTTTGATCAGTTACTGAATTACACCTGTGGCAGCTTGACTCCATCAAGCTGCCCAGCCATGGCCAGCCGATATGCATCAAGTATTCTGCAAAACAATGCGATATTTGGCCTGGCCACTGGCTAGTCTAGCCAGTGCTTCATTGACCTGATCCATGCGAAACACCTCCACAACGGGCGCAATCCTGTGGCGCTGTGCAAATTGCAGCATGGCCGCGATGCTTGCGGGACTACCGGTTGGCGACCCTGAAACCGTACGCTGCCCGGCAATCAACGGAAATACCTGAATATCGAGTGGATCCAGCGTCACTCCTAAGAAATGCAAGCGCCCCTTGGGACGCAATGTGGCAATATAAGTATTCCAGTCCAGTTTGACATTCACCGTGGTAAGAATCAGATCGAAACGATTCGCCGCAGCCGCAAGCGCATCGGGATCACAGGTGTCCAGCACATCGTGCGCCCCCATTGCGAGCGCTTCCTGCTGTTTGCTTGCGCTGGAGGTGAATGCCGTCACCCGGCAACCCCAGGCTCTCAGAAATTGCAGGGCGATATGACCCAGGCCACCGATGCCAATGACCGCTACACTGGCCGTGGGCGACACCGCAAATTGCAACAAGGGATTGAAAACCGTAATACCGCCGCAAAACAAGGGCCCCGCACTGCGCGCGTCGAGACCTTCAGGCAGCGCCACCACACTGGCAGCATCCGCACGCACGGTATCGGCAAAACCACCATGACGACTCACGATGGTCGATTCCGACTGCATACAGAGATTGTGGTCACCATTCAGGCAACTGGAACACATCATGCAATAGCGGGAATGCCAGCCCAGACCGACACGCTGTCCCACCGCCAGATGCTGCACATACGCACCCTTGGCTGCAATCGTACCGATGATCTCGTGCCCCGGCACAAAGGGATACTGTGTGATGCCCCAGTCATTGTGCAACATGCTCAAATCGCTGTGGCAAATACCGCAAAACTCCACCGCAATGTCGACATCATGCGTTCCCAGTACGCCAGGATCGTATTCAAAGGGTTGAAGCTTGCCGCCAGGCTCCAGCGCTGCATAAGCTTTAATCATTTTGCCTCCTTTCACTTCATCAATTCATCATAACCGTCCGGATGCCCGTCCAAGATCAGGGCAATCGATCTGATCGTCATCATGGCATCATCTCCATTGTATCGAAAGTCGCGATCATTCCAATGCTGGTCTGTAGATTACACAATGCGGGACATTGCTGAATGTCAGGCATAATGAGCTACTTTTCTCGTTTGGGAGCTCATCGTGGATTACAAAATTTTACTGTCGGTTTTTGCAACTGTGTTCATCGCGGAACTGGGTGACAAAACGCAATTGGCGACCATGCTGTTCGCTGCCGACAAGGAAGTCAGCAAACTGACTGTTTTCGTGGGTGCATCATTGGCACTCATTGCTACTTCGGCATTGGGTGTACTGGCAGGCAGTTTCATTTCCGATCACATCAGCACCAGACATCTGCAATACATCGCTGGAACGGGATTCATCCTGATCGGTATCTGGACACTGCTCAAGGCTTAAAACGTAAAAAAAACAATCCTGCTTTTACCGAGTTATCCGGTTACAGCCCTTTCATTTGCTGCGTTTGATCCGAATTGTCATGCAGGCACCGCCTTCGGAATGATTCTCGATCGATAGCTCGCCACCGTAAACCTGCATGATGTCGCGCACGATAGCCATACCTATGCCATGCCCTGGCGTGGATTGGTCTGCACGGACGCCGCGCTCCAGGATACGCGCAATTTCGTGCGGTGGGATACCCGGACCATCATCCCTGACCTGAATCACGGTCCATTGGTCCTGATAAAACGCATGGATCTGAATCCTATTTCGACACCATTTGAAAGCATTGTCGACCAGATTGCCCAACAGCTCCATCAGATCGCCCTCGTCTATGCGCAGACTGATGTTGTCGTCACCCGTAATGGTGATAACTGGCTGTTTGCTGCGATATGCCTTGCTGACTGTCGTGACGATCTTGTCCATTATCGGGCGCAGGCTGATCAACCCCATGCCTGGCGAACTGCCTGCAGTGGCAGCGCGACGCAACTGGTATTGAATGATGTTGTCGATGCGATCAATCTGCTCCTGGATGATCTTGCGCCGCACCGATTCTTCATCCTCGCTGTTGACCGCCCCTTGCAGGATCGCCAGTGGCGTTTTCAGGCTATGCGCCAGATCGGCCAGGCCGTTTCGGTAGCGCTTCTGCTGTTTATGCTCATGATTGATCAGGGAATTAATGCTATCCGTCAGCAGCTTCAATTCGCTGGGATATTCACCCTTGAGTTTTTCCTGCAATCCTGATTCGATGGCAGCCAGATCCGCCGACACCTTGCGCAGGGGTTGCAGTCCCCAGCGCAAAGCCAGCATTTGCGCGACCAGTAGCAAAATTGCCATGGCCGCAAGCCCACCCCACAGATCTTCACGATAGCGTTCGATCTGCGCATCGAACAGATCGGTATTGATGACAACGGAATACGTCAATGGATAATCACCTGTCGGTGTTTCCCATACCACGCCATAACTGTGCATGAAGTGCAGATAACCATCGTTCATGATCTGGGTAAATTGTTGCCGCCCCTTTTCCAGAAACACCACTTCCGGAATCGGTTTGTTCAGCGACGAAGTCGAGCGCCAAACGACCTGGTGATTCTGGTCAAAGATAAAAGCATAGGCCGCCGAATGCAAATGTCCAAATTCCGGATCGAGCAGATTGGTGGAGACATCCAGCGCACCGGACTCATCGATTTCGGTATCCCCCATCAGCATCAATAACTTGGCCAGCAGGCGATCCTGCACACCGATACGTGCACTATCGTAAAATGCACGATCCAGAGTCAATGCAATCACAATGATCGAGGCGAGTAGAACCAGTGTTGCGCTGAATAAAATGCGCTGATTTAAGGACATCATGCAGATTTATTGCAAGCCAGAGTAAACCGATACCCCCTGCCCCGCATGGTTTCAATCGGATTCAGTGTTCCATCCGGGTCAAGTTTGCGACGCAGACGCCCAACCATGACTTCCAGCACATTACTGTCACGATCCTCGTCATGGGGATACAGATAATCACTCAAGGTATGCTTGGACAGAACTTCGCCATGATGACGCACTAATTCTTCCAACAAGCGATATTCAAACGAGGTCAGGTCGATGACCTGATCGTAAACGGTTACCGACTGCGCGGCTACATCGAGTGCAATGGGGCCGCACTCCAATAGTGTTTGCGGAATGCCGGTTGCGCGCCGCAACAACGCCTTGATCCGCGCCTGTAATTCTTCCATCTGAAAAGGTTTGGTCAGATAATCGTCTGCTCCCATTTCCAGTCCCTGAACCTTGTCCTGCCAGCTACTCCGGGCTGTCAGAATCAGAATCGGTAACAAACTGCCCTGATCGCGCAATGTCTTGATTACCTCCAGACCCGACTTGCCCGGCAACCCGATATCGATAATGGCCGCATCGAGTGGATATTCACTGGCCAGAAACAGGCCCTCATTTCCATCACCACAGGTATCGACCATGTAACCCGCTGCCTCCAATTGTTGCCGAATCTGTTGCTGGAGTTTGATTTCGTCTTCAATCACAAGTATGCGCATAGTATTTTTCCGGAATAGCTGTACAGTACAGGTGAATTAGTGATTCGATACAAGACTGCCGTTTGTCGCATCGATCAATACCGTATGCAATGTGCCTTGTGAACTCAGAATCTTGATGCGATAGATGTGGTCCGAGAACTGGATAGCGAGTACCCGACCGACGAAGTGTTGTTTTGCGATCGCGATGGCTTTCTGTTCCGTTATATCTGCGGTTCCACCCGTATTGCCAGGCTGCCCTCTCACGGCTCGGCGTCGCTCTTCTGCCCATGCCGGGGGTGAGATATTTGCCAACATCAGCATACCGATCAAAACACATCGCCACCCATTTTTCATACGTTATCCCAAGTATCCTTTTTCCCCAAGGCCGGTATTCTACAAGTCCAATCCGGGTATGGTTACCCGTCTGAGCGGTCAGTAGCGTAACATAAAGCCTGCATTCCCGGTATCGATCCCCAGAAACATGCTGGGCGGATAACTATAAACCGGTGCAGGATAGTAACGCGGCTGGGCATAATAGGGTTGGCTAATATATACCTGCGGTGGCTGGTTGTAGACATAACCATATCCCCCCGCATGATGATGGTGATGATGATGCCCATGATGGTGTCCGTGGTGATGGTGACCATGATGATGTCCCCTGCCGGCCTCTGCGAGTACAGGGGACATCAGGGTAAAAGCCATCAGGGATAACAAAACATAGGTGCGGGTCGAATTGATCGTTTTCATTACAGCCTCCTTTTTCATGTTGACTAAATCCAGACAGGATGCTGCCAATTTACAGCGATCAATATGAATGCAGACTGAATCAGTCTGTCACAGAAACCGAAGTAAAGTCTGCGGATAACGCCACTTCAAACTACGGTAAATGCGGCAAACCGGATACAGAATGATCAGCGCAAGCAAGGATATGGGATAAGTCTGTTCCAGGCTGCCACGCTCAAAAAAGAGCTTCAGCAACACCAGCACACCAAAATGAGCAAGATAGAAAAACAACGCGGTTTGTCCGAATATCAGTACCGGACCGTTAGGGTTGATGTATGACAGGAATGACTCAAGTCGCATCAACAATGACAGCAGAATCGCCATCAACCCCAACTCCAGCAGCGTGTAGGCCAAACTCGGCGGATATTTACTGACATGCAACCAATCGACCAGGGTATTGCCTTCCAGGTGCATGAACATATTGCCATATCCATCAAAACCCCGAAGAACAACGAACAGCGTCAGTGCAAACCATCCGCATCGCATTATCAGGGCTGGCGATACATACATCCAATATGAACCCAGTACCCAGCCCAGCATCATCATGCCAAGCCACGGCAAAGCCGGATAGAGTATGGTATAGGTTTCACCGAGGTCGGGAGCAAAGGTAAGGGCCAGCCAGAACGGAACCTGACCACCCGGTTGCCACCACATCATTAGCAACCATTCTCCGCCCACAATGATTGCGATGGCCAACCCCACCACCATGGCGGAACCCAGTCGTTGTAGATACACCATCAGCATCATGCTGATACCGATCGCATATAACACCTGCAGTACCGGCTTTCCGCCAATCCATGAAAATAGCACGATATCCAGCAAAGCAATAAAAGCTCCACGCCATAGCAGTTCGCGGTCAATGATTTCGTGATTGATGCCTTGTTGCTGTCGTTGCACGTGACTGATAGCAATCGAGACACCGGCAAGAAAAAGAAAGGTAGGGGCACAGATGTGCGTTATCCAGCGCGTGAAAAATTGATCGGCTGCAAAGTGGGTGCCGGGTTCGTATAGTAATACCGAATCGGCAAAAATGCGTTGTTCGTTGAAAAACCACGAAGCATGATCCAATGCCATCAGGATCATGACGATGCCACGCAGCCAGTCGACGGCCACAATACGTTGATCGCTTTTGACAAATTGCATAGATATTGTATCCACTGACGGATAAAACCGTGTCAGTTATCGTGATTGACGCTTTGCTTACAGCAGAACCAGATTATTGCGGTGAATGAGTTCGGGTTCGTCCACATAACCAAGAATCGATTCAATCTCGCTACTGGGCTTTCTCAAGATTTTTTGCGTCTCGACAGCGCTGTAATTGATCAAGCCACGCGCAATCTCCCTGCCATCCTGATCCAGACAGGAAACCGACTCACCGCGCTCAAATTCACCTTCCACAGCCACGACACCAATCGACAGCAAGCTTTTGCCATCGGCAGTCAGCGCTTTTGCCGCACCCTGATCCAATGTGACATAGCCACGTACCTGCAAATAATCTGCCAGCCACTGCTTGCGCGCAGCCAGCACGGGCAGTTTGGCCAGGAAAAGAGTACCGATGCGTTCACCCTGACTCAGGCGAACCAGTACGTTGTCCTCATGACCGGAAGCCACGATGGTGTCGGCACCACTCCGCGCCGCCCGTTTTGCGGCAATCACCTTGGTTTGCATACCGCCGCGACTGATGCTGCTACCTACACCCCCCGCCATTTTTTCCAATGCAGGATCACCCGCATGCACTTCGCTGAGCAGTCTGGCATCGACATCCTTGCGTGGATCGCTAGTGTATAAACCCGCCTGATCGGTCAGAATCACCAACGCATCCGCTTCTACCAGATTGGTAACCAGTGCCGCCAAGGTATCATTGTCGCCAAAACGGATTTCATCGATGGCTACGGTATCGTTCTCATTGATGATTGGAATGATGTCCAGTCGCAGCAGGGTCGTCAACGTGGAACGTGCATTCAGGTAGCGCTTGCGGTTTGACAAGTCTTCATGGGTCAGCAGCACTTGTGCCGTTTGTAGATGATACTCTGAAAAGCTGGAGGCATAGGCTTGCGCCAACCCCATTTGTCCGACTGCGGCGGCAGCTTGCAATTCGTAGAGCGCGGTAGGCCGGCTTTCCCAGTTCAGTCGCTGCATCCCCTCGGCAATAGCACCCGATGAGACCAGAATGATCTCTTTGCCCATTTGTTTAAGCGTGGCGATCTGAGCTGCCCACCCTGCCAGAGCTCCCAGATCCAATCCTTTGCCCTGATTGGTAACCAGACTGCTCCCAACCTTGACGATGATGCGTTGCGCGTGCTTTAACATGAAGGAGTGTCTGCACTCATCGACGACTGATCTTCCGGAGTCGCTATCTCAAGCTGATGCTGATCCAGATAATCCATGATGGCGTAAGTCAACTGTTTGCAGCCTTCGCCCGTCAGTGCAGAAATCTTGAAAACCGGACCTTGCCATCCCAGTTTGTCGATAAACTGCTGGCAATGATCATCACGAATCTCAACCGGTAACATATCCGTCTTGTTCAGCACCAACCAGCGCGGTTTCTGGTACAAGGATTCATCGTATTTCTGCAATTCCTTGATCAGGGCTTGCGCTTCATGAATCGGATCAACCGTTTCACTCAGTGGTGCCATGTCTACTATGTGCAGCAACACACGTGTGCGTGTCAGATGCTTCAGAAAACGATGCCCCAGACCAACACCTTCCGCTGCACCTTCAATTAGGCCGGGAATATCCGCCATGACAAAACTGCGATTATGGTCTACTCGAATCACGCCCAGATTGGGCTCCAAGGTAGTAAAAGGATAATCAGCCACTTTGGGACGCGCCGCAGATACTGCGCGAATCAATGTCGATTTGCCGGCATTGGGCATTCCCAGTAATCCCACATCAGCCAGTACCTTGAGTTCCAACTTGAGCTCCAGCTCTTGCCCGGGTTCGCCGAAGGTGAATTGTCGCGGCGCACGATTGGTACTGGACTTGAAGTGCAGGTTGCCGATCCCACCTGTCCCCCCTCTGGCCAGCAATACCTTCTGCTGATCACACACCAGATCGGCGAGGACTTTACCCGTGTCGATATCCTTGATCAGGGTACCTACCGGCATACGTAACACGATATCTTCCGCACTCTTGCCATAGCGATCGGAACCCTGCCCGTTTTGTCCATTCCTGGCGCGATGAATGCGTGCATAGCGGTAATCGATCAGGGTATTGATATTGCGATCTGCGATAGCAAATATGCTGCCTCCACGCCCGCCGTCACCGCCATCGGGACCACCTCGGGGAATGTATTTCTCGCGCCGGAAACTCGCAACCCCATTCCCGCCGTTCCCGGCTACAACGTGTATCGTAGCTTCATCAATAAACTTCATAAGAACCTGACCAACATAACCAATTTCATTCTCGCGAAACAAAAAGCCCCATCTGTCGGGATAGGGCTTTTGAAATGAAGTGTGTCCGCAGGAAAAGACTACACGGGTATGATACTAACCACTTTACGCTTCAGTGCGCCTTTAACGGCAAAACTAACCTTACCAGCAATCTTTGCAAACAGCGTATGATCTTTTCCAATACCGACATTTTCACCAGGATGCACCTGTGTGCCTCGCTGTCTGACAATGATCGAACCTGCAGAGATCAATTCTCCGCCATAGCGCTTCACACCCAAGCGTTTTGAATGTGAATCGCGACCATTTCTCGAGCTACCGCCCGCTTTTTTATGTGCCATTCGTTACTCCTTAAGCTGAAATTCCCGTAATCTGTATTTCAGTATAATTCTGCCGGTGCCCTTGATGCTTCTGGTAATGCTTGCGGCGACGCATCTTGAAGATGCGAATCTTGTCATGCCGGCCGTGTGCAAGTACCGTTGCACTTACTTTCGCGCCATTGACAAGCGGTTTACCCATTGAAACCTTGTCGCCATCAGCCACCATTAAAACTTGATCCAGAATGAGCTCTGCACCGCTCTCGGCTTCAATCTGTTCTATTTTAAGTTTTTCACCAACCTGGATACGATATTGCTTACCGCCGGTTTTTATGACCGCATACATTTTTAAACTCCATGCTTCCCTTTTACAGAACCGGGGATTATACATAGATCATTATTATTTGTGGTAAAAATTTAACTTGTGTGCTTTTGTCCTTGACACTGGGGTATTGTCATTTCTAACATAGCGTTTTCTTTAAGGTTGTATTGTGTCGATCGAACATATTAGAAGTTTTATCGCTCAGGACATGAGCGTTGTAGATGATGTCATTCGAGAAAAATTACACTCTCATGTTTTACTCATTCGCCAGATCAGCGAATACATTATCAACAGTGGTGGAAAACGTTTACGCCCAGCATTGGTCATCTTGTCCGCAGGTGCCTTTGGTTACTCGGGAAAGCATCATTATGACCTGGCAGCGGTTATTGAATTCATTCACACAGCGACACTGCTGCACGACGATGTCGTCGACGAATCCGAGTTAAGACGCAACAGAGAAACCGCCAATGCGCTATTTGGCAATGCAGCGAGTGTTCTGGTCGGTGATTTTCTCTATTCCCGCGCTTTTCAGATGATGGTCGGGGTCAACGACATGCGTGTCATGCAAGTGCTGGCTGATGCCACCAACACGATAGCCGAAGGTGAAGTACTACAGTTACTCAACTGTCGCGACCCCTATGTCACAGAAGAAAATTATTTACAGGTCATTCGTTACAAGACTGCCAAATTGTTTGAAGCAGCCAGTCGACTCGGCGCCATTCTGAGCAAAACCACGCCGGAACAGGAAGAAGCCATGGCGGTTTATGGCATGCACTTGGGAACGGCTTTTCAACTCATCGACGATACGCTGGATTATTCGGGACAGGACATCGGTAAAAATCTCGGTGACGATCTAGCCGAAGGCAAGCCAACACTGCCCCTGATTTATGCCATGCGCGTGGGCACCCAGGAACAAAGCGAGATCATCCGCAAGGCCATCGAGGATGGTGGCAAGGATGGGTTTCAGCCCGTACTCAATATCATTCAACAAACCAAAGCGCTGGATTACGCCAAACAGTGCGCCGAGGCCGAAATCGCCACAGCCACGGCGGCCATTTCCAATCTACCCGAATCAGAAAACAAAACCTGCCTGATGCAACTGGCGGAATTTTCCATCATTCGCAATCACTAACATGCCTCCTTCCATCTTTCAACTCGCTCCCAAAACTCAGAAATACCCCTCTTAAAAAAGCCAAATTTCTTATTTTTTTCATCCAATCAGCATCTTGGACGAAAGTCATTCTGGCATTCCTCCCATCTTCAGCTTTTAGGTACCTAAAACGGGGTTAATCCAACTTTTGCTCCGACAAAAAGTTGCTATGCTGATTCCCAATCCGGTAGTCACTTAAACGGCCATCTTTAAAGTGAGATCAAATAACGATATGGGAAAGTTCATTTTTTTCATTACCATCGCAGCACTCATTTACTGGTTAATCAAGAAAAGTCAACCCAAGAAAAACATGTCTGCCAAACCAGTGGAAGACATGGTGAGCTGCATCCATTGCAGCATTCATTTACCTAGAAGCGAGGCCATCTGCAGCCCGGACAGCAAATATTTCTGTTGCAATGAACACCGCAATCGCTACATCAACTCGAAATACTAGCAGAATCATACATCGTGACTATTCACACCACGCATAGCATGCAGCAGGCCTTATCCTGGCCACTTGTTCCCAGAATGAGCCGGGAATCCGATATGCAATCATCCTGGCGGGCACTGTTCTATTTTAATCTGTACCGGGTATGCACAGGTTTCTTTTTATTAACCGTGGCATGGAAGCTGGAAGTGACACAGCTCGGCTCAATCGAAGCACCACTGTTCATTCACGCGACTCTGGGTTACCTGATTCTTGGCAGCGCATCCATGCTACTGATCAACCTGCGCTTTCCAGGATTCAACTGGCAGTTATTCATCCAGGTTTTCAGTGACATCGTTTTTTTCTCGATCATGCTGTTTGCCAGCGGTGGACTGCAAAGCGGTCTTGGCGCCTTGTTGCTGATCACTCTAGCCGGTGCCGGAATGATCGGCAGAGGCAGAATGTCGCTCCTGTTTGCTTGCCTGGCCACTCTGGGATTGTTTCTACAGGAAATGTACACCGCCGCAATCCTTTCATCCCACATTCCGCAATACTCCCAAGTGGGGCTGTTGTGTATTGCCTATTTCGCAGTATCCTGGCTCGCCCACTACCTGGCCAAATGCACCCGAACCAATGAACAGCTCATCAAAGAGCATGATACCGACCTGGCTCAAATGGCACAGATCAATCAACTGGTCATTCAGGACCTGCAAGAAGGTGTACTGGTGGTCGATGCACAGGGCGTCATCCGGCAGCGTAACAGTTATGCCGATAAATTGTTAAAGCTGAATTCGACTTCAGTTTCCGGTACTTCTCTCAAACTCTCTGAATGCGCGCCGGAAATAGCCCACCGGATCAGCCACTGGCAAGAAAGTAATTCCAACAACTCCGATCTGCTTCGCCTCGAACACAGCAATACCTTGGTTCGCACCCGTTTTCTGCCCATTCAGTCTGATTTGCGCAGCGGCGTGGTCATCTTTCTCGAGGATATGGAGCGTTTGCAGGAACAGTTCCAGCAAATCAAATTGATGGCACTGGGCAGACTGACAGCCAATATCGCACATGAGATACGCAATCCATTATCAGCCATTCATCATGCTGCCGAGCTACTGGAAGAAGAACTGGCGCAAGATCCAATCGCAAATCGCCTGGTACACATCATTCAAGACAATACGCAGCGCCTGAGCCGAATCGTACAGGACATCCTGCAATTGAACCGACATCACGTCACGAAACAGAGCGAAATCAACTTGCACGATTTCATTCAAACCTTTCTGGAAGATTTCTGTCTGATCGAAAGTATCGACACAAACAGGTTCAAAATTACTGTGAACACACAGGCATTCATCAGCTTTAACCGCGATCACCTGAATCAGGTACTATGGAACCTGTGCCGCAACGCATGGCGGCACTGCTGCAAGCAACCTGGCAGCATTCGCATCGAATTGACTTCAGTCTCCGGCAACACAATCCAGCTGAATCTTATCGATGATGGTCCAGGGGTGGATCCCCAACATCTGAAACAGATTTTTGAACCCTTTTATACCACTGCCACGAATGGCACCGGCCTGGGGTTATACATCGCCCGTGAAATGTGCGAAACCAATCTCGCTTCCCTTGAATGCATCGAAAGCCCTACCGGCGGGTATTTCAGGATCACAGCACGCGGTGGCAACTCATGCCATTGAGCAAGTCGCGGGGTGCGCACTCATCCAGCCCAGCATCGGTTCCCAACATTCTGATCGTCGATGACGAACCGGATATCATCGAATTGCTGGAAATCACTCTGGCACGCATGGGACTGAATGTGGCGAGTGCGCAGTCCGTTTCTGGCGCGCAAATGCTGTTGAGATCACGAAAATTTCAGCTCTGCCTGACCGACATGCGTTTGCCCGACGGCAAAGGTCTCGATCTGGTCAAGTATATTGCCCAACATTGCGCTGACATGCCGGTCGCTGTCATCACTGCCTACGGAACCACTGACAATGCTGTTGCCGCCCTGAAAGCGGGCGCTTTCGATTATTTATCCAAACCCGTCTCCCTCAAGCAACTACGCGATCTGGTGAAGTCCGCATTAAACCTCCCGCCTTTGCAACCCGAAACCAGCAGTCAGGCCGGTGGCCAGCAACGCTTGTTGTTGGGAGAATCCCAACCCATGCACCAGTTGCGCGCCACTATCGACAAACTGTCGCGCAGTCAGGCAGCAGTGCATATTCATGGCGAATCGGGCACCGGCAAGGAATTGGCCGCCAGAATGATTCATGAAAGAAGCGCACGCCATCAGCAGGTCTTCATTGCCGTTAACTGTGGCGCAATCCCGGAAAATCTGATGGAGAGTGAATTCTTCGGGTATAAAAAAGGCGCTTTCACTGGCGCCGACAAGGACCATAACGGGTTTTTCCTAGCAGCCAATGGCGGCACATTGTTTCTGGACGAAGTAGCCGATTTGCCGCTGTCGATGCAGGTCAAGCTACTCAGAGTCATACAGGAAAAGCAGGTCCGGAGGATTGGCGATACCCAGGAAATCCCCGTGGATGTTCGCATTATCAGTGCCACACACAAGAAACTGCTGCATTGCATCGAAAACGGGCAGTTCCGTCAGGATTTGTATTACCGCCTCAACGTGATCGAATTGAATATGCCGCCATTACGTGAAATGCGCACGGACATTCCACTTCTGGCAGAAAAGATCATGGCCAAACTGTGCCGGGAAGCCGGCAGATCGCCATGCAGTCTTAAAAAAGAGGCGATGGATCGATTGATGAATTATGACTACCCCGGCAATGTCCGGGAACTGGAAAACATACTGGAAAGAACATTGGCGTTATCAACTGAACCACAGATTGGTCGCAATGAAATACAACTCCCTGACCTACCCTCCCCAGCTCTGCACCTCACCACCACTCCGGAACTGGACGACGCGCTGCCCCTGCAGGATTTTCTCGACAAGCTCGAAAAGGATTCGATCGTTAAGGCCCTGGATCAGAGTCACTACAACCGGACCATCGCAGCCAAATCACTGGGCATCACGGTTCGGTCCCTTCGCTACCGTATGGAGCGGCTTAAGCTCAATCAACCACCAGTTAGTCCTTGATTCAAGCTCCCCCTACATGTCTTGCGATCAGTTGTACTTCAACGCAACCGGTGACTTACCCACAGCGACGCAGCAAACAGTAATACCGCTCCACCCTGATGCGAGGCAGCCAATGGAATGGGCACCACATGCAGCAGGGTTGCGATTCCCAGACTGATCTGGATTGCCAGCATCAACAAAAACAAATTGCATGCCAGACGTGTCGTAGCCGACAGATTCACCTGGCGCGACTGATACCAGAACAGTGGTACCAGAAATGCCAATGTCCATGCGATCAGACGATGATCAAACTGTACTGTCGTCATGTTGTCGAAAAAATTGCGATACCAGGGCTCCAGCACGAAAAGGTCGGGCGGGATCAAATGCCCGTTCATCAGCGGAAAAGTGTTATACGTCAGGCCTGCACGAATACCGGCGACAAATCCCCCCGACAATACCATGATAAAAATGAGGCTCGACAACCCGAATGCAAACCGGCGCAGTCGCACCAGCCTGTCATTCCCGGCTTCGGCACTGACCGGAGACAAGACACCCAATGCCACCCACAGCATGGTTGCAAAAATGACAAAGGCCAGTCCCAAATGGGCTGTCAGACGATATTGACTGACATGTGGATCATTGACCAGACCACTCATCACCATGTACCACCCCATGAAACCCTGCAACCCGCCCAGAATGAAAATGCCGGTTAACTTGATCCCCAAGGAACGGTCAATCTGTTTCCTGATCAGGAAATACACGAATGGTACGAAAAACACCAGCCCTATCAATCGCCCCAACAAACGATGAAAATATTCCCACCAGAAGATACTCTTGAACTCATCGATGCTCATACCCTTGTTCACTTGCTGGTATTGCGGGGTGGCGCGATACTTTTCCAGCAGCACATCCCAATCAGCCTGCGTGATCGGCGGCATGGTGCCCACTATCGGCTGCCATTCAACAATGGATAATCCGGAATCCGTCAGCCTTGTCACACCGCCAACCACCACCATGGCAAACACCAGGGCACAACAGATCAATAACCAAATCGCTATGGGTTTCTGCATAATCCTCGACACTGTAGATAAATTTTAGAAAAAATCCTATTTCCTTGACCGCATTCATCGCGAGCGCATCAAGCGTTGCTTGGTTCGCTCCCATTCCTTCTGTTTCTCCGATTCACGCTTGTCATGCTGTTTCTTACCCTTCGCCAGCCCAACCTCGAGTTTGACCCGGCCACTTTTGTAATGCATATCCAAAGGAACCAGCGTATAGCCTGCGCGTTCCACTTTGCCGATGAGACGACGGATCTCTTCTCCGTGCAGCAACAACTTGCGTGTTCTGGTGGGATCAGGAAGGATATGCGTCGAAGCTGTCTTGAGGGGGCTGATATGACTGCCGATCAGATACAATTCTCCGTTGCGGATGATAACATAGGCCTCCTTCAACTGAACCTTCCCTTCCCGGATGGCCTTGACTTCCCAGCCTTCCAGAACCATACCTGCTTCGTACTTTTCCTCGATAAAATAATCGTGAAAGGCTTTTTTATTTTGTACTATACTCATAGCGGCATGGATTAGGTAAAAGGCTCTCGAATTGGGTGTATTTTATCAGTTTTTTCAAAGCGACCTCACGGATGTAACGTGAATTACTTTTATGGCAGAAATCGAAAAATCAGTTTTAGTTGAATACTCGGCAGACCAGATGTTTGCTTTGGTTGATAACGTTGCAGAATACCCTAATTTCCTTCCGTGGTGCGGTGGCACTTCCGTCGCTCCGCAGGATGAAATCACCACACATGCGACCGTTAATATCGATTATCACCATATCAAGCATAGTTTTACCACCAAAAACAAGCGGTTTCCTCCGGAATTGATTGAGATGAGTCTACTGGATGGCCCATTCGAGCATCTAGATGGATACTGGCAATTCACACCGTTATCCGAAAGTGCTTGCAAGATAAAATTCCGCTTGCACTATACCTTTTCACACAAAATTCTCGAGAAACTCGTTGGACCAGTCTTTCATATGATCGCCAACAGCTTTGTCGAATCTTTCATCGAGCGTGCAGAGAAAGTCTATGGTAAACACGACTGAGTGCATACCCATTGAAGTTGCCTATGCACTGCCGGACTTGCAGATCCTGAAAAAGCTGGACGTACCCAAAGGTAGCAATCTGATACAGGCCATTGCGCTATCCGGAATCACCGAACAATTCACTGAAATCGATCTCAAGCAAGGCAAATTCGGCATCTTTGGTAAACTGGCAGCCCCCACCACCTTGCTGCAGCCGCATGACCGGGTCGAAATATACCGACCGCTCATCATTGACCCCAAGGATGCCAGAAGGCTGCGTGCACGAACACGGCAATTCCTCCTTTGATACGAGCTTTCCAATGCCTTCCCAAAAATCGATAGCCTTAACGAATCCTAGATTCGCGATTTGATCAAAATGCTCCGAATCGCCATGATGATCCTTGTTGTACCTGAAATGACGCTTGGCCAGATTGGGTCACAGGGGGCAAATAAGACACGAAAAGCTGCCCTGTTTACCTGTTTTCTGCTGCCAGAAGTATCGTAACATTCTGTTTACGAAATACTCTTAAACTGATCATGAGTGACACTCCTAAAAATCCAATACGCGTATTGCTCATCGGACACCCCAGCATCGTACATTATGGTCTGGAAATGCTGATCACTAACCAGAGCCCCGTAATGCAATTTGTCGGCAGTCATGCAGATTGTTCCAGCGTCATCCCCCATCTTGACAGTTTGACTCCAGACGTCATTCTGCTCGACATGAACCCGGAAATCGAAAAAGATGTGCAAGCCATCCTGCAACTGATTGTGCTCACCCCAGCCAAGGTCCTGATCATGAAATGGCAGGATTCGGAACTATACGATACAGTAATCCTTGCTGGAGCCAAAGGCATACTTGAGCGTGAAGCCCGTCTGGACACGATACTTAAGGCCATCGAAAAAGTGCATGAAGGTCAGTTATGGCTGAATCAGGATTACATCAAAAAACTGATCGGCAAGTTATCGCAATACGATTCGGAAAAAAGCAGTACACAAGGTGAAAACAAAGTCGACAAGCTGACACCCAAAGAAAAGAAAATCTTCTTCACGATGATCGACCACGCCGGAACTCCCGCCAAAGTCATTGCCAACAAGCTCAGCATCAGCGAAAGTACCTTGCGCAACCACCTGACTTCGATCTACGAAAAATTGAACGTCAATAACAAACTCGAATTATGGACTTATGTCCACAAGCACAAACTGAAACAGTAATATCGTCCCGCTTTCATACAATCCGCCTGCCCACATTCCTGCTCTCCGCCTTGACGTAACTCCGTCCAGTTTGGCGTTAGGCGCCATTCCAGCTTCTCAACGCTATGATACTTTGTTCAACCCTTCCTGGTTTTCCCCCTAGAAGTTTTTTATTTTTCTTTTTGCAGTAAACCAATAAGTATTTAAAATCAGCAACTGCTTGCTGGTTACATGGATGAAATTAAACTAAACAGGATATAAAGGATAGAAAAGATGGATAACCAAATCGAAAATAAAACCCAGAATGCGCGTCAACAACCTATGCAAATCAATGTCAGAATGCAGCAGAACGCTCATACCAGCCAACCGATTTACGCCAATTTCACCACGGTACAAAATGCACAAAAAATTATTATCGTCGATTTCGGTTTTGTAGATCCACAATTGATCGCTACGTTAAATCGCCTAGCAAGGACAGGAGAAAAAACCCCGGATACCATTGAAGCCACGATGTCCTGCCGCATGGCATTAAACCTCGAAACAGCTCATCAACTCTTTGTGCAATTGGGTCAACTATTTCCAAACAAACCAGAATCCAGGGTAACTGCGGAACAACAAAATGAAACTCCGACAAGAAATGTACCTGCAAATACTACAGCTACAGTCGAAGAAAAAATAACATCCAAAGAAGATCAGCGTGGCTTTAAATTTCCGTGGTCATCTTGAAAACAGTAGCACATTCTGTGTTAAGCGCCTGAATTCATCGAGGCTGAGTCAGCTCTTCAAAGATAGCTCAGCCTGTTTCATTTATCTAACCAGAGGGACAGACCGGACTGATCAATCCAGCCTTCCCTGTTCTGTACAGATTTGGCTGGATCAATCAGGTTGTGAATTTGATTCAGGTATTACTCCGCTGATTTTCTGCGCAACGGGATTTTTCTAAATAAAGGAATTACAAATAATCCCAGCAGCGCGCCCAAACCAATCATGGCGTAATTCTGCATACTACTGTTATTGGTGAATACGGTGATCTGCCGAACCACGGCACTTTGCGCTGCCTTGTCCGAAGCCTTGGGCAAGTTCTCGGCTTCATAGGTGTCATTACGATTGTACGGCGTCAATCCCGGAATACTGGGAATATTCTCGGCGCCTTTCCCCACCACCAACTGCGCTTTCATGCCTTTTTCCATATGATGGGAAATATCGCAGTGAACGAGAAAAGTATCGTCGGAACCGGGCACAATGATGGTACCCGATACCGTTTTGGGACCGGTGACCTCCAGGTGGAACATGCCATATTTATAAAGATACTTAGGCAAGCCATGCATCATGAACTGATGACGAATACTATCTTCATTGACAAAATGAAAGGTCACTTTCGAACAGGGCTTGACATTCCATTGCTGCTGATCAAAAGCAAATGCCGTACCGGGGAAATTTCTGGCATATTTTCTGCCAGCCTTCACGGTAATTTCAACCGATTCCGAAATACTCTTGCAACTGCTGGGCAGCTTATCCAGATTCTGTCCCATGATCATCGTACCTTCGTGATCCATGATGTGATCATGATCCATGTGGTGATGGTGATGACCATCACCATGTTCGGTCGATTGTGCGGAATGAGAGCTATGATCGATCGCATGATCGTGATCCATGCCATGCTGGCTATGATCCTCAGCGTGCATGCCTTCGTGGTCCACTGCGCCCCCTTTATCCTGACTCATCGTGTGGCCGCTGTGATCGTGATGCTCGTGTTCATCATTGGACTTGGTTTGTCCATTGCCGGATTTGGATTGTGCGTCGTCAGCGCCATGATCATGCACGTGCTCAGTGGGCTTGGCCGGTTGCTGGGCGAATGCGGGAACACTCATTGCAAAAATACTGGCCACCATGAGTGCTGTCGTTTGCTTAACCATTATTCGTACCCCCTTTTGCGCCCTTGATGCGCGAAATCATCGCCATGAACGTTTGCTTGATATATTCGCGTTTGGCAAAAATCCCATAAATCAGAAGCCCGATTAACAAGCCAATCAAAGCGTTCAGCAAAGAGGCCTGACTGGCAGGACTCAGTCCGTCATGTCCTCCTGGCGAACCCAGGCTCGCAAAATCATCCAGGTTTTGCCAAATGGGCACTCTTCTCTCGAAATATTCCTTGGTGAAGTATTGACTCAGATCGATCCCGAAATGACTGACTTTTGGCATCCCGGATTCACCGAGATAGGACTTGTAGACAATAGAGCTCATGCTGCCGCCTTCGGCCATACCATTGGTTGTGATGCCCCTTTCCCGGTGATCATGAATCAGCCAGTCTCCCGGGCCGTAACTATGCTTGCCGTCATCGATAGTTTCCAGTTTCAGATCCAGACGCTGTGCCGGTGCCATGTCGAACACATCGCGCATGATCTGCGCAGCGGGATTATGTTCCACGCCATCGTAATGGGTGATCGTAGCGTGATGACCGTGTGTGTGCACGGCAATCAGTTCCCCACCGCTATTCAGCATACGCAGTTTGATTTTTTGATCCAGATCGACCACGATCAGCGACTCCCGCAACGTGTAGGGAAACGACAGACCGTTCAGCGTATAGTAATCTTCGGTCGCATCGGTGATGTCGTAGCGCTGATTCATATCGCGCGCAATCAGGCGTGGATCATTGTATTTCTGGATGATCTCGCTCAATTCCTTGTCCATCGCGTGATAATGAAAATCATATTCCTGATCGAATTGCTCACGCACACCAACGGACCGATGGCGCACATGCCCGCCGCCGATATTCAGGGTCTGTACCCAGTTATTCGGTTTGTTTTCTTCGATCACGATCATTCCGGCCAACCCCATCGCCAGATGAGTGTGTGTTTGTACATGGCAGTGATAAAACATCGTGCCGGGTTCACGTGCCTGGAATTGATAAACTCGACGACCACCGGGCATCAACTCGACTTCGCTGGTCTGCGGTACACCATCTTGTCCGCCATGCTCGCCATGTGAAAACGGATGATCCACGCCATGCAGATGGATACTGTGAGGGAAATAATGCGTATTTTCGAGCACGATCTGCACGATATCGCCCTGTTCGACCCGGATTACCGGCGAAGGCAGGCGCAGCAAAGGATTGGCTCGGACACTTTCAAAGTTCTCGGTTGACATACCGCTGGTCTTGGGTGCAAATACCCAGGCACCAGGTTGAACACCCGGAGCGATGTCGAAAGTCGGTATGATACCGGGAAAATCCGGTGAACGGCCGTTCAGTTCCATGATCTCCAGTTTGATGATGATGCGATCCGGATCACCGTCACCATCGATATCATCGGTCTTGATGATGGCATCCGGCGACAAGCCGGTTTTCATCAGGGTATCCATCGAGATGTTGTTGGTTCCCTTGACTGCTGCAGCAATCCAGACCGGATTATCCGGGCTGCATCCTGGAGAAGCATCAATCTTGACCCCATCGATTTCCTGGGCCTCGCGCCATGCCGGCGAAATCTTCGGATCGCACATGGGCTCGGCTGTCAGCGCCGCTGATTCCACTTTTACGGTTGCAGGCAATTTCAATGATGCCTGCGCAACCGCTGCGGTTGACATCAAGTAGAAAGTCAATATGGCAATAAAAAAATGTTTAGGCATATCAACGCACCTTAAAAAATTTTCAATGTAAAAAAATGTACAAAACCCCGCAGAACATGAAATCCATATCCGCTATCGGTTTAAAAAAATAGTATCCACGTCCATCGGGTGTGACAGATTTAGAGGTACGAAATACATTCAACCATGTATCTGCAGGCAGGTAAAATTACGGAGAAATCTTAACTTCATCTATGCAATACTTCTACACTATCCGTCAAACTTTTATCGGAGCCATTATACATAAGCGTACTAAGCTTTTGTGGTTTTTGCACAATCGATCCTGTTGCGCCTTATTTTTGCCCAGACACGCGATGATGCATGCCATGCCGAGCCACTTTTTCACTTTCACTCATTCATTGAATTTGTATCAAACACTTATGTCCGTCTTAGCTGTGTCCAGAATCGCCCTTGGCTGCGGCGTGCTCGGTTTATTGCTGGCCGGTTGTGGCAAGCAGCAGGGACAACCCGCACCTCGAGCCGATCAGGCGATTCCTGTCGGTTATCTTCAGGTCACGCCTGTCAACATGCCCGTTACCCTTGAAACCATCGCCCAGACCGAAGGTGCCAAGGAAGTAGAAATTCGCCCCCGAGTAGGCGGTATCTTATTGAAACGTTTCTATACGGAAGGAAATGCCGTTGAAGCCGGACAAACATTGTTCCAGATCGATCCGGAACCCTTTCGGAATGCGCTCGCCGAAGCCAGGGCCGCATACACCGAACAGCAGGTCAAGGTTGCTCGTGCCAAAACAGAGGAACAACGTCAGCGACGACTGGCGGCAGAAAACTTCGTCAGCCAGCGCGCCCTCGATGTCGCCACAGCGGATCTCGCGGCGGCCGAAGCCACCTTGCAGGCAGCCAAGGCCCGCGTCAAGCAAGCCGAACTCAATTTGAGTTACACCACGGTCAAGGCGCCCATTAACGGCGTCACGGGTCGTTCCCAGTTCTCCGAAGGTACCCTGCTATCTGCCAATACCAGTTTGCTGACAACCTTAAGTCAACTGTCGCCGATATGGGTACGCTTCAGTTTCTCGGATAATGAAACTGCGCGACTGGGTGAAAGACTCAGTGAAAACAATGTACACAGTGTCACAATCATGCTGACCGATGGCTCGGAATATCCACAGCAAGGCCGGATCAACTTTGCTGCCAGCACCATCGATGCCACACTGGGTACACAGCAGTTGCGCGCCACATTTGACAATCCCGATCAGCGCATCCTGCCCGGCCAGTTTGTCCGCATCCGGGTGGCTGCCGGCAAACCCCGCAGCATTTTCATCGTTCCACAGATTGCCGTAATGACCGCAGATACAGGCCGGTTTGTCTATGTCATCGACGATAACAATACCGTTTCCCAACGCCAGGTGGTAGCCGGTGACTGGATTGGCAAAGACTGGATCATTCTGGATGGCCTGCAATCCGGCGACAGAGTGGTCGTGGACAACCTGATCAAGCTCATGCCTGGCAAGACCGTTGATCCCCAGCCAAGCAGCACGACCGTATCATCGATTGCTCCCGCTGCTTCCACCCAACATCCCTAAGCACGCCCATGGCCAGATTTTTCATAACCCGCCCTATTTTTGCCTCGGTACTGTCGATCATCATCGTACTTGCGGGTCTCGCAGCAGCAATCCAGTTACCGATCGAGCAATACCCCCGGATCACACCGCCGACCGTGATTGTGACCGCAACCTTTCCGGGGGCGAATGCCGAGACCATGATCAAAACCGTAGCGGCTCCGATCGAGGAAAAGCTGAGTGCCATCGAGGGATTGTTGTATTTCAACTCCAGCGCAGATTCGAGCGGACGGCTGACCATTACCATCACATTCGAGATCGGCACCGATATCGACCGCGCCACCTTCAACGTCAGCAACGAAATCAATACCGCGCTGGCGCGCCTGCCGGATGAAGTTCGCCGCTCCGGCCTCACTGTTCAGAAGCGTTCCAACGACCTGTTGGTGGTGTTTGCCATCACTTCAAAGAATCCGCAACACAGCGCCTTGTATCTGAGTAACTTCATTACCAGCAATATCCTGGACGATTTGCGGCGCTCGAGCGGCGTAGGAGAAGCCCGAATTTTCGGTGCCCAGGATTATTCGATGCGCATCTGGTTGCGCCCTGACCGCATGGCACAGCTGGGTATTACGACCAGCGATATCGCCAATGCCATTCGGGCGCAAAATGCGCAACAGGCAGTCGGCAAAATCGGTCAGGAGCCCGCTGTCGCCGACCAGCAGTTGGTTTACACCGTGACGGCCAAGGGTCGCCTGCTGGAACCGGAGCAGTTCGAACATATCCTGCTGCGCGCCGATGGTCCTCGTGGCGCCTTGTATTTAAAAGACGTGGCGCGCATCGAGCTGGGCGCGCAGGACTACGCCACCAGTACTCTGTTGAATGGCGAGCCTGGACTCGGTATCGGCATTTTTCTGCGCTCCGGTGCCAATGCTCTGGATACCGCAGCTGCCGTAAAAGCCAAGATGGACGAACTCCAGCACTATTTCCCGGAGGGCATGCAGTACTTCATTTCCTACGATACCAGCACCTTTGTCAAGGCATCGATCTGGGAAGTCGTCAAAACCCTGGGCGAAGCCATGCTGCTGGTTGTACTGGTGGTCTATCTGTTCCTGCAAAGCTGGCGCGCCACCCTGATCCCCGTCATTGCCATTCCGATCTCGCTGATCGGCACCTTTGCCGGCTTATGGTTACTGGGTTACTCGATCAATACCCTGACGTTGTTTGCCATGGTGCTGTCCATCGGTATCGTGGTCGATGATGCCATTGTGGTACTGGAAAACATCGAGCGCCTGATGTCGCAGGAAAACCTGTCGCCATTTGCCGCGGCCATCAAGGCTATGCAACAGGTATCCAGCGCCGTGGTGGCCATGACCATGGTACTGGCAGCCGTCTTCATTCCGGTTGCTTTTCTGGGTGGCATCGCCGGAGAACTGTATCAGCAATTTGCGGTGACGGTGGCCGTGGCCGCCGTGATATCCGGCATCGTTGCCCTGACGCTGACCCCGACACTTTGCGCTGTGCTGCTGCGCCCAACCCACCAGCAGTCGGTCTTTTTCGACCGATTCAACAAGTACTTCGACCACTTGCGTTCCAAGTATGTCGGCATGGTGGATCTGAGTTTGCGTCACGCTGCACGGAGTGCGATGATTTTTCTGCTGCTCATCGTCGGTCTGGGCTTTCTGCTCAAGAACATCCCCGACAGCTTCGTACCCCCGGAGGACCAAGGCTACGTCATCGCCGCCGTGATTTTGCCGGATAGTGCCACCCTGGCCCGGACCACGCAAACTGCACGTGCCATCAATAGCGAAATAGCCAAGGATCCCGCCATCATCTATCAGTTTGCCGTCAACGGCCTGGATTTCATCGGTGGCGGCAATAAAACCAATGTTTCCACGATGTTCATCCGTTTGAAAGATTGGTCGGAACGCACGACCAGTGCCAGCGATATCGTCAAGAAGTTGTTCATGGTCGGCGGTCAGCAACCCGACGGCATGGCCATCGCATTTAATCCTCCAGCTATTCGGGGATTGGGAAGTACGGGTGGATTCGAGCTTTACATACAAAGCCGGAATAACGCCGACCCCGCGCAATTGACTCGCATCGTCACCGAGTTCACTCAGGCATTGAAACAGGACTCCAGACTGGCAACCGTCAATACCTTCTTGCGTACCACCGTCCCGCAATATTTCATCGAGGTGGATGAAGCCAAAGCCATTTCGCAAGGCGTTTCCATTGCCGACATTTACGCCACGCTGCAAAGCACCATGGGATCGTTTTATGTCAATGATTTCAACCGTTCCGGCAGAACCTACCGCGTGCAACTACAGGCCGAAGCGCCTTTCCGCATGCAGGCCGAGGATCTGGGCAAGGTCTATGTCCGCTCCGATTCCGGTGCGATGGTTCCGTTGTCAGCATTGAGCCGAATCAAGGACATCGTCGGCGCGGAGCAACTCGAGCGCTTCAATGGACTGCTGGCAGCCAAAATGGTAGGCAGCGGCGCACCGGGAGTGAGTTCCGGAGATGCGATTGCGCTGGTTGAGGAAGTGGCCGCCCGGGTCTTGCCGGAAGGTTATCAGATCGCATGGACGGGTACGGCATTTCAGGAAAAAAAAATGGGCTATGCGGCCATCTTTGCATTCAGTTTGGCGGTCGTCATGGTGTTTCTGATTCTGGCCGCGCAGTTTGAAACCTGGGCATTGCCACTGGCTGTCATCATGGCCATTCCCTTTGCCATGGTCGGTGCACTGGCCGCCATCCTGCTGCGCGACATGCCCAATGACATTTATTTCCAGATCGGCATGGTGACGCTGATCGGATTGACGGCCAAGAATGCGATCCTGCTGGTTGAATTCGCCAGCCAGCAGATGAAACAGGGCGCCAGCATGACACAGGCTGCCCTGCAGTCGGCGCATCTACGTTTCCGACCGATCGTCATGACTTCGATGGCTTTCATTCTCGGAGTCGTGCCGCTGGTCATCGCGACCGGGGCCGGATCGGCTGCGCGGCAATCGATGGGAACCGGTGTTTTTGGCGGCATGATCATGGCAACGACCGTAGCCACCATCTTTGTGCCCTTATTTTTTTCCTGGTTTGTATCCCTGCGTCGTGAATCCAGAACAGATCCTTCGCCCGAGGCATCGCCGTCACCCCACATTGAAGAACACGAGAAAAAGCATCCTGACTGAGCGATCGGTTTCACGCTGCTCAGATGAAGCGTGAATTCAGCTACAATCACTACTACTAT
This sequence comes from Nitrosomonas sp., assembly GCA_017879645.1. Classification (GTDB taxonomy): domain Bacteria; phylum Pseudomonadota; class Gammaproteobacteria; order Burkholderiales; family Nitrosomonadaceae; genus Nitrosomonas. The sequence continues at coordinate 7,853 of JAAEXZ010000011.1, read as the reverse complement.
GATTGCAAGCAAATTTAAAACATTCCAACCCATTCAAAGCAAACTCGGTCAGACCAATATTATCTTGGTCGGCATGATGGGCGCAGGCAAAACCACCATCGGCAAAGCCCTGGCACATGCACTCAACAGGGAATTTGTTGATTCCGATCATGAAATCCAGGAACGAACCGGTGTTAAGATTCCGGTTATTTTCGAGATTGAGGGAGAGAGTGGATTTCGCAAGCGTGAAACCGAAGTCCTGACCGAACTGGTACAAAAAAAAAATATCATTCTCGCAACGGGAGGTGGCGCTGTTCTGAGCGAGGAAAATCGCGAGTTGCTCAGACGGCATGGCATCGTCATTTATCTCCGAGCATCGGTAAACGACTTGTATCGGCGAACCAAGCACGATAAAAACAGACCGTTACTGCAAACCCACAACGTATTTGAAAGACTGAATGAACTTTACATACAGCGTGACACTCATTATCGCTCCACCGCACATATCATCATCGATAGCGGGAAACAGGGCGTACGCTACCTCATTCAAAAATTGATCAACAAACTGTCCACCATCAACCCGGATCTCCTGGAATACGATGACCGGTACAATACCATGCAAACCATTACAGTCGATTTCACCCCATCATCAGAAAAACGTAATTACCCCATCCATATCGGTCACGGCATTCTGGCACGAATTGATCTGATTCTGTCGTGCATGCCGCAAAAACGTGCCGCCATCGTCAGCAACACGACGGTAGCGCCGCTTTATCTCGAAAAACTGCAATCTGCCCTGGAAAAACATGGTGTGAGTTGTGTACCCATCGTTATTCCGGATGGTGAAGCCCACAAAAACTGGGAAACCCTGAATCATATTTATGATGTCCTGCTAAAAAACCACTGTGAACGCAACACCACGATAATCGCCTTAGGTGGAGGTGTGGTCGGTGATCTGACCGGTTTTGCTGCTGCGACCTACCTGCGTGGTGTGCCTTTCATACAGATTCCAACCACCTTGCTGGCACAGGTTGATTCCTCAGTCGGAGGCAAAACGGGCATCAATCATGAACTGGGCAAAAACATGATCGGCGCTTTCTATCAGCCGCGTATGGTACTGACCGATAGTGCCACCCTGAATACCTTGCCTGATCGCGAGCTGCGCGCCGGCCTCGCCGAAATCATCAAATATGGCTTGATTCGTGATCCGGCTTTCTTCGAATGGCTGGAACAGAACATGCACCGCCTGCTGGCAAGGGATGCCGCCACCCTCAACGAAGCCATCCAGCGCAGCTGCGAAAACAAGGCAGAAATTGTCGCTGCAGATGAAAAGGAAAGAGGGGTACGCGCCCTGCTGAACTTGGGTCACACCTTTGGTCATGCCATTGAAAACGGCATGGGGTACGGTGTCTGGCTGCACGGAGAAGCCGTCGCGGCGGGTACCGTTCTGGCAGCCGAGTTATCCCGGCGCATGAAACTGATCAGTGAGACCGAAGTCAGCCGTATCCGTAGAATCTTTATCCAGGCGGGACTTCCGATTACCGCCCCTCGCATGCCAGCCGAAAAATATCTGCAACTCATGGCACTGGATAAAAAGGTGGATGCCGGGAAAACCCGTTTTATCCTGTTGAACCGTATCGGCGATGCGGTCATGCGGGCGGACATCTTACCTGCCATGCTGACCGATACGATACAAGCCTGCATGTCCAATGACTGATCTTGCCATCTACGCGGTATCAGCAAACAATTCCCGTGGCCGTGTCATCCCCGAGGCTGCACCGGCTGGTCGCAGCGAGTTTCAACGCGATCGCGATCGCATCATTCATTCCTCGGCTTTCCGGCGACTGGAGTATAAAACCCAGGTATTCGTCAATCATGAAGGAGACTTGTTCCGCACGCGCCTTACGCACAGCCTGGAAGTGGCGCAAATCGGACGTTCGATAGCAAGAAATCTGCGGCTCAATGAAGATCTGGTCGAAGCCATCTCCCTGGCGCACGATCTGGGCCATACACCGTTCGGACATGCCGGTCAGGATGCCTTGAATGATTGTATGAAGGAGCATGGTGGCTTTGAACACAATCTGCAGTCGCTGCGGGTGGTCGACGTGTTGGAAGAACGCTATGCAGCATTCGACGGTTTGAATCTTTGCCATGAAACACGGGAAGGCATACTCAAACATGTAGCGAAAAAGAATATTGCCCGTCTCGGTGATCTTGGCGAGCGCTTCCTTCAGCATCGCAGACCCTCGCTGGAAGCACAACTGGCCAATTTTTCGGATGAAATCGCTTACAACAATCATGACGTCGATGATGGCCTTCGCTCCGGCCTCATCACACTGGAACAAATGGAATCTGTCTCCATCTTTTCGCGGCACCTCGGTCAAGTCAGAAACCAGCACCCCAAACTCACGCAACGGCGCATGGTTTATGAAACCGTGCGCAGCATGATCAACACCTTGGTCACCGATCTCATCCAGCACAGTACGACCAACATCCAGCGTGCAGGGCTCGATGGTCTGGCGGCAGTGCATGCAGCACCACCGCTGATCGGGTTTAGTCAGGAGATCAAGTCAGAACAGCAGGAATTAAAAAAATTCCTGTACGACAATCTGTATCGCCACTATCGCGTGGTCCGCATGAATAATAAAGCCCGCCACACCATTGAACACTTGTTCCAAGCTTTCACCACCGAAGTACGTTTATTGCCCACCGAATATCAACATAAATTCAGGCAAGAAGGACATCAAGCCATTGCCGATTACATTGCAGGCATGACGGATCGCTATGCGATCAAGGAATACCAGCGGCTGTTTGCAATTGCAGAAAGCTAGTTGAATCTCCATTACCAGACAAACAACCTGTTTGATCCGTGCTGGTGATATAATCCGAATACTGCATTTAACATGACGATTTGGGAATGTCCCAAACAAAAACAAGAAGATACAGGCACTTGGATGACAACACTTAAAAACGACACCTTTTTACGCGCCCTACTGAAACAACCCGTTGAATACACACCTGTTTGGCTCATGCGCCAGGCAGGCCGCTATCTTTCCGAATATAATGCCACGCGAGCACGGGCAGGGGATTTTCTGTCACTGTGCAAGAACCCCGGTTTCGCCACTGAAGTAACATTACAACCGCTGGCACGTTTTCCGTTGGATGCCGCCATTTTATTTTCAGATATCCTGACCATACCTGACGCCATGGGCCTGGGTTTATATTTTGCCCAAGGCGAAGGACCGATGTTTGAGCGCCCCTTGCGCCATGAAAAGGAAATCCACGCGCTGACAGCCCCTGATCCTAACGCAGAACTGCGGTATGTCATGGATGCGGTATCCGAAATTCGCAAGGCACTAGATAACCGGGTACCCCTGATCGGTTTCTCCGGCAGCCCTTACACGCTGGCATGCTATATGGTGGAAGGCCGTGGAGGCACGGAATTCCGCGAAATCAAAACCATGCTCTATGAACGTCCGGAGCTGCTGCATCATATTCTAAAAATCAACGCACAGGCTGTTACGGCTTATCTTAATGCACAGATTGAGTCGGGGGCTCAGGCCGTGATGATTTTCGATACGTGGGGAGGCTCACTATCGCAAGCAGCCTATCTGGAGTTTTCACTATCCTACATGCAGCAAATTGTTTCCGGATTGAAGCGCGAGCACGATGGCACGCGCATACCTTGCATCGTTTTCACCAAGGGCGGAGGATTATGGCTCGAAGCTATTGCGGCAATCGGCTGCGATGCGGTCGGTCTGGATTGGACCATTGACATTGGTAATGCGCGCCAGCGCGTTGGAAACAAAGTTGCCTTGCAGGGTAATCTGGATCCTTCCGTTCTCTTTGCATCCCCTGAAATCATTACTGCGGAAGTCGGCAAAATACTGGAGAGTTATGGCAAGGGAACCGGTCATGTGTTCAATCTGGGGCATGGCATTTCACAATTTACTCCTCCGGAACACGCTGCAGCGCTCGTCGAGGCCGTGCACAGTTTAAGCCGCAAATATCATGAATAACCAACCATTTGATTAACGATTTAAGCAGGTGATTCCATGCATATCCTGATAATCGAAGACGATCTGGCCATTGCAGCCAATTTATATGATTTTTTAGAATCGCGAGGTCACACCGCAGATGCGGCCGCCAATGGCATAGCTGGTCTTCACCTAGCCGTAACGCAACGATTTGATGCCATTTTGCTGGACCTGGGGTTACCGGGCATGAATGGAATTACGTTATGCCGGAAACTACGACAGGAATCGCAAATCGATACCCCCATTCTAATGCTGACAGCTCGCGACACCCTTGAGGACAAGTTGACGGGTTTCGAACATGGCGCGGACGACTATCTCATCAAGCCATTTGCTCTGAAGGAAGTGGAAGCCAGACTGCTGGCCATGCACAAGCGGCATATCGGCAAGGTGGCCAATCGCAAGCTGGAGGTGGATCAACTCTCCTTCGATCCCAAAACCCTTTCCATTCGATTTGAAAATCAGAATGTCAAGTTGCCTCCCAAGTGTATCCGCCTGCTCGCCCTGATGATGAGCGAACCCGGCAAAGTATTCAGTCGGGAAGAACTGGAATTGGAAGCTTGGGAAGATGTGCAGGAAACCAGCGATACCTTGCGCAGTCACATGCATATCCTGAGAAGAGCTTTGACTAAAGCCGGAGGTTACGATCCGATTGAAACCGTTCATGGCCTAGGTTATTGCCTCACTCCCCGTGCCCAACTCCAAGATCGAACATAGCTTACGCTACCGCATTGCGTTAGCACTTTCCACGTTCAGCATCTTTATTGTTGGAACGCTCTGCATCATCCTCTACTTTGCCTCCGACGATATTGAAGAGGCCCACATCGAGCAAGTCATCCAGATGGAAATGAATCATCTGGTCAGTCGTTATCAAGACCATTCCGATTTCATATCGAAAATCGGCTCTCATCTCAAGAGCTACGTGATTCATCACATTGATGATGAATTACAAATTCCTGCCTATTTGCGGGGAATGCACGCCGGCTATCATCGCATCAACTACAATGGCGCCGATTTGCACGTGCTGGTACGCAAAACCGAAGAAGTTAAGTACCTGGTTGCTTATCGTATCGAACTGCACCAGCAACGTTTGCACAAGCTCCGGATACTCATCCTGATGTCCTGGGTTGCAGTCATTGCCATTTCATTCCTGATTGGCTATCTTCTAGCGAAAATGCTGGTCAAGCAGGTCACCGATCTTGCAGAGAGAGTCAATCTTCTGGCTGCACCGAACGATATTCAAATTGGAATGCTGACCCAGCCGGATATGGATGAAGAAGTAGCCCAACTGGCTCGCGCACTCGATAACTATCAAAGCCGTATCAAACGCATGTTGCAGCGCGAGCAGGAATTCACGGCCAATATCAGCCATGAGTTGAGAACCCCCATTACCACCATCCTCACCAGTTGCGAACTGATCGCGGCAACACCCGAAGTGCCGATAAAGGTACAGCACCGGATCAAAATGATCGAAGGTGCAGCAACGCGTATGGGAGAACAGTTACAGGCACTTTTGTTTCTGGCCAGGGAACAAGCGCTTGGTGTCATGGAACCCGTTGCCATTGCCGAATGTGTGTTCGATGCAGTTGAACCCATTTGCTCGGAAATTTACCGAAAGAAACTCAATTTCGCGGTGAGTATCGCACCATCCATAACCATCAACTTGAATCGTCAGGCACTGCATACCGCGCTGATGAATTTGCTAAGAAATGCCGTGCAATATACCGATCGCGGGTTTATCCGCGTCGAGTATCTCGATCGAAGGCTATCAATTTCCGATTCAGGCATAGGAATCGAACCAGCTTACCTGCCACTGCTATATGAGCGTTTTTTTCGCGGCTCGAATCAAGGGCAGGGACTAGGAATCGGGCTTGCGATTGTCAAAAGAATTTGTGACCACTACGGCTGGCGTATCGAGGTTGATAGTACACCGGGCAAGGGAACAACATTTCATATCATTTTCCCCTAAAAGTTTTTGTCAATCTCCCCCTTCATATTTCACGAATTCTTCACATTTTCTATGTTAACGTTTCCCGGTGAAAAGTAACCTATTCACGGATTTTTAGGTCTGTAAAGTGTGCTGCTGAAGCTGAAAACATCACACATTGTTACATTTCTTATTTGCAGTACCGAGTTTTTGAGATTGTGTTGTACAAGTAAAATACTGATGGGTGCAAATTAATTCGCTCTGAGTTTCTGGTTTGCATCACCATTAAAAAATGCTGTTTCAAAAATTTTTACTGTTTGAACTTTAACTATAACTAAAATAGGGGAATTTAGAATGACTACTATACAACCAGTAGTTTTCTTTTTTGTTGCGGGGGTTTTAGCCGGTGTTATCAAATCGGACCTGAAAATACCTGAAGCACTGTATAAAAGCTTGAGTTTGTTTCTCTTGATTGCGATCGGCTTCAAGGGCGGGGTGTCAATGGCAAAATATGAAATTATGGAAGTCTTGCCTATCGCACTTTCCATGGTTGTGTTAGCTGCTTTGATTCCATTGACTGCTTATCCAATCCTACGCTTTCTCGGTAAATTCACTCAAGCGGATGCGGGTGCCATATCAGCGCATTATGGTTCTGTCAGCGCTGTAACCTTTGCTGTGGGTGTGGCATTCCTTAGCGCAAAAAACGAACCTTCGGAAGGTTATATGGTTCTGATCATGGCTTTGATGGAAATTCCCGCGTTGGTAACCGGCACCATTCTAGCTCGCGCTGGCGCTGGCGGTGAAAAAACGCAATGGGGGAAACTGATGCACGAAATATTGACGGGCACCAGTCTTTACTTGCTGATCGTTGGTGTAATCATTGGATATTATGCGGGTATCGTTAAACTGGTTTCTCCATTAGATAAAATGTTCATGGATTTATTCATGGGCGTATTAGCATTCTTCTTACTCGAAATGGGGTTACTTGCAGCATCTCGCCTGAAAGCTGTGATAGATAAAGGGATTTTCATTGTCGCTTTTGGTATTCTCTTTCCATTAACCGCCGCACTTTTTGGCGCTTACTTAGGCTGGATTTTTGGCTTATCCGAAGGTGGTACAATGCTGCTGGCTGTGTTGTATGCTAGCTGCTCATACATTGCAGCACCGGCTGCTATGCGTATTGCTGTGCCAGATGCGGATCCTGCCTTATCAATTGGAGCCTCTCTTGGTGTCACTTTCCCATTCAACATCTTTATTGGTGTACCAATTTACTGGGAAATGTCACATTACTTCCATGCCATCCCGGTTTAAAAAATAAAATCAAATCAACAAATCTTACGATCATCAAAATAGGGAAATAAAATGGATAACACTATTACAATGAAGCGATTCGAGATTGTAATTGGTATCGAGCAACTCGACCACCTGACAGATATACTGGATAGATGTGCGGTCCGTGGCTATACCGTACTAAAAAATGCAGGAGGATTGGGTTCACGTGGTATGCGTGATCCAGGTGACGTTCTGCTTGAGCAAGAAAACGTCATGGTCGTTCTAGCATGCAAGGATGATCAGGCCCAGCGTGTTGTTAATGAACTAAGACCAGCATTGAAGAGCCTTGGCGGTATGTGTTTGATATCTGACTGCTTATGGGTAGAAGGTCCAGCGGTATCCTACTAGCACTTTAGATCGAGTCAAAAAATCATAAACGCGTAGTCATCTTTAATGAGATTACGCGTTTATATTTTTAAATACAAAATAAATTAATTATGGCTCTAGACTAGCAGAGAGATTAATAAACTCTGATGAGTTGCCATAGTTCACTGGCAAGCTGATCAGGATGTTTTTTCCAGCGCCATTCAGATTCTTTTAAATGCAGCTCAAAGTTAACTGACACGCCGTTAAACTTTGCA
>JAAEXZ010000067.1 GCA_017879645.1 Nitrosomonas sp. | reverse complement strand
TGTTTTCATGTAAATTTCCTCTCTTAAAAACAATTATATTTGATCCTACATTAAGAAAGACTCCTTTGCTTCACAAAAAGTTCACACTATGAACAAAAATTTTTAAAACTTACTATTATCTAAATCAATTCCTATATTCTTTGATAAGAAGTGTATAGCATTTGCGTTACTCTCTGAAAATACCTTTTGTGCAGCCTGTTCCCAGGGCAGCCAGATGAAATTGAGATGCTCACGCGCCGCGATCCGAACCGGAACGACAGTCGGCAACCGCAAACCAAATACATGTTCGACGTTGAATCGGACATCCGGCGCATAGCGCCAGCGCCACTCTTCGTAAATTTCGTAGCGATTCTCGATGTTCCAGTCCGTTAACTCATGTTCGGATGCCTGCAACCCTGTTTCTTCATATACTTCACGCACCGCCGTTTGCTCCAACGTTTCACCGGGATCCTGGCTGCCTGTTACCGATTGCCAGTACCCCGGATGATCAGCTCGTTCCAGCAGCAGCACCTGCAAATCCTGCGTATGAACCACGACCAGAACGGAAGACGGTATCTTGTACATGACCATTCAAAACATGCCGCTATCCCTGAGTCGCTGACTTATTCTCCACCTGGCGCAACCGTATGTTCAATTCCCGCAGTTGCTTTTCATCCACCGCACTGGGTGCATGAGTCAGCAGACATTGCGCCCGCTGGGTTTTCGGGAATGCAATGACATCGCGGATCGATTCCGATCCGGTCATCATGGTCAGAATACGATCCAAGCCGAAGGCGATACCGCCATGCGGTGGCGCACCATATTGCAATGCCTCCAGCAGGAAGCCAAATTTTTCCTGCGCTTCCTGATCGGAAATATTCAATGCACGAAATACCTTGGATTGCACTTCCTGACGATGAATCCGAACTGACCCTCCGCCAATCTCGGAACCATTCAGCACCATATCATAGGCTTTCGAAAGCGCTTTACCAGGATCGGACTCGAGCAAATCTTCATGCCCATCCGCCGGCGATGTAAAGGGATGATGCAGTGCCTGCCAGCGATTCTCTTCTTCATCGTGTTCAAACATCGGAAAGTCAACGACCCAGAGCGGTTTCCAGGTTTGCTCCGCATGTCCATGCTCGTGTCCGATCTTGATTCGCAATGCTCCCAGCGACTCATTCACTACCTTAGCCTTGTCGGCACCGAAGAAAATCAGATCGCCGTTTTCCGCACCGGTGCGTGACAGGATGGCTTGAACCGTTTCCTGGGGAAGGAACTTGAGAATCGGTGATTGCAAACCCTCGATCCCTTGCGTCAGATCATTGACCTTGATATAAGCCAGACCCTTGGCACCGTAAATCCCGACAAAATTGGTGTAGTCATCAATTTCCTTACGGGACAAACTGCCTCCACCGGGAATACGCAAAGCGGCGACACGCCCCCCCGGTTTCTCCGCAGCCTCGCGAAACACTTTAAACGTCACATCCTTCATGATGTCAGTCAGCTCGGTGAATTCGAGTGCCACACGCAGATCCGGTTTGTCGGAACCGTATTTGAACATGGCATCAGCATAAGTCAGGCGTGGAAATGGATTAGGTAGATCAATCTGGACCACCGACTTGAACAGCCCCCGAATCATTTCCTCCATCAAAAACATGATCTCATCGGCCGACAAAAACGATGTTTCGATATCAATCTGGGTAAATTCCGGTTGCCGATCCGCACGCAAATCCTCGTCACGGAAACAACGCGTAATCTGGTAATAGCGATCGAAACCGGAAATCATCAGAAGCTGCTTGAACAACTGGGGAGATTGCGGCAGCGCAAAAAAGTGCCCGGCATTCACCCGCGAAGGCACCAGATAGTCCCGCGCTCCTTCCGGTGTCGATTTGGTCAGCATGGGCGTTTCAATATCCAGAAAACCATGTTGATCGAGAAACACCCGTACGGCCATGGCTACCCGATGGCGCAAACGTAGATTCGACTGCATCGCCGGGCGGCGCAAATCCAGGTAGCGATGCTCCAGTCGCACCACTTCGCTGATATTGTCATCATCCATCAGAAATGGCGGAGTCAAGGATGTATTCAGGACTTCGATATCCGCCACAAGGATTTCGATCTCTCCACTGTGCAAAGCCGGATTGATGGTTCCTTCCGGGCGTCTTCTTACCTTACCGGTAATACTCAGCACATATTCATTACGAATTTTTTCGGCAATCTGAAAAGCGGTCACATTATCCGGATCGCAGACGATCTGAACCAGACCCTCACGGTCGCGCAAATCGATAAAAATCACGCCACCATGATCCCTGCGTCGATGCACCCAGCCAAACAAGGTCACTGTCGTATCGAGATAAGTTGCGTTGATGGCGCCACAGTAATTTGTACGCATAATTCAGTTTATCTTTCCAAAAGGTAAAAAATTCGTTATTCCGATGTCGTAGGTGTCGATGTAGTGGTACCACCTGACTGGGCTGCATCGCCTGTGGAAGCAGGCTGTGAAGTTGTCTTTGTTTCCGTTTTAGTATTCGCCGGCTTACTTTTATTATCCCTGAAATCCGTCACATACCACCCGCCACCCTTAAGCTGAAACCCCGCAGCAGAAATACGCTTGACATAATTGCTGCTGCCGCAAACCGGGCAAACGGCTATGGGAGCATCGCTGATTTTTTGCAAGTGTTCTTTCTCGGCACCACATGAATTGCAAAGATATTCATAAATTGGCATAGAGCCCTCCAACAATCCAATATTGAGAAATGCGGAATTATACCTTAGATTAAAAAACCGACGAATCGAAAGTCACGACTGACAATAACCTAAATACTCGATTGGAAATAAGCACACACCGCCCGCTCGATGGCTTGCTCTCCCCCATCACTACCCATTCTCTGGTTCAGGAACCAACTTCCGGTACCTTTTCCTTTTCTAAAATTGATTGACACATTTCGGATTGCTCGGCTTCATGATTCGATGGAACACAAAACCTGCCGGCGATTTTATCCAGGGATAAGCGCGGTCCCTGGAACACATCGCATCATACAGTTGCAATGAAAAATCTTTCGATCAATACTCTCATATTTTTCAATCGAGCGGTCGCACGCAATTCCCAAACGGCATGGATGATATCGAGCAACAATTGGTCAGGCGACTGGGCCGGGTACATGCACGGCAACGTCTGGGTATCGAGGCGGACCACGGTCAGCAGGTATTCGGACGCGGACTGAATTTCTTTCATCCAGAAAACTGGTATTCAGTCCATAAACTGATCCAGTATGCCATTCAGGCTGTCGGGATGTATGAGCGCGGCCAGCGCAATGCACGTGATTTCCAGATCAGGAAAAATGCCATTCACCTGTCACACCTACCGTCCGCATTTCATGAATTTAACATTCTGCATCTCACCGATCTGCATGTGGACAGGGATGAACGCAACCTGACCGCCCTGATCCAGACCATCGCCGAACTGGAATATGACATCTGCATCCTGACGGGTGATTACCGGGCTTTGACGTTTGGTACCGTCGACCATGCCATTGCCGGCATGCAGCGCCTTGTTCCGATGCTCAGACAGCCCATTTACGGCATTCTTGGCAATCACGACTCGATCCGCATGCTCCCTGCGCTGGAAGCCATGGGCATCACCATGCTGATGAACGAGTCGATCATGATAGAAAAGAATGGAAGCCGAATTTTCCTTGCCGGTGTCGATGATCCACATTATTTTTGCGTCGACAACCTGCAGAAAGCCATGCAGGACATCCCTGCTGATGATGTCTCGCTACTGTTGTCACATACACCGGAAATTTACCGGCAGGCCGCGCACGCCGATTTCGATGTCATGTTCTGCGGTCACACGCACGGTGGCCAGATCTGCCTGCCAGGTGGCATTCCGATCACGCTGGACTCGAACTGTCCTCGCCGCATGGGTGCTGGAAAATGGCAATACCGGCACATGCAGGGCTATACCTCGGTCGGCGCCGGCACATCCATCGTCAATGTGCGCTTCAATTGTCCACCGGAAGTGACACTTCATCGGCTGCTTAAAGCCTGAACTGATCTATAGCAGGAGCACATGGATAAGGCTTAAAGCTACGCTAATAGGGTGTTGCACGGACCCCAAGCTTGAAAAGTATCGGCGAAAGCAGCAATTCGACCGCCACAAATGCCAGTACAATCAGCGCTACCTGCGTGTTGCCCAGTGCCAGAAAAGCCTGGCACCCCAGTAACGGAAACAGCGCCTCGGGAATCTGATCCAGTCCCAATGCCATGGAACTGGGCGCTAGCCCCAGTCGTCGTTTGATAAAACTGGATGTCATATCACCCGCCATCGACAGCGCACCGAACATCAGACTCACTCCCAGCGGCATAGCAAACAACATTCCCATCACAACCGATACGCACAAGGCTGCGGCCAAACCACGGAACGTCTTTGAGGCACCCAGTAGCGGTCGGCCATCTATAAATAAGCGGTTACCATCTATCGGATGATTGAACTTCTGACCTGCCCATCTGGCCAGCAAAATGGGAGCACCATTGATGCACACCAGCCAGAGCAGGAGCAAAATTTCCAGTCGCCATTCCTGCATCGCCTGTTGACCCTCATGTGTGTTCAAGCCAAACCTGCCGACCACCGGGAATCAGCATTCCTGTTGATCAGAGCAGAATGACTTTACTCCCACTCGATGGTTGCAGGCGGCTTGCCGGAAATATCGTACACGACACGATTGATGCCGCGAATTTCATTGATGATACGGTTTGAAACCTTGTTGAGTAGGGAATATGGCAATTCGGCCCAGTTGGCCGTCATGAAATCCTGTGTTTGAATGGCCCGGAGCGCAATGACATACTCATAGGTACGGCCATCCCCCATGACCCCAACCGACTTGACGGGCAGAAAAACGGCAAAAGCTTGCGAAGTCTTGTCGTACCAGCCTGAATGCTGCAATTCCTCGATAAAAATATAATCCGCCTGGCGCAGCAGTTCGGCGTATTCATATTTGACTTCACCCAGAATCCGTACCCCCAGTCCGGGTCCAGGAAACGGATGACGAAATACCATTTCACGGGGCAATCCCAGTGCCAGCCCCAGTTCTCGCACTTCATCCTTGAACAGCTCGCGCAACGGTTCCAGCAATTTCAAATGCAGCGTATCGGGCAAACCACCGACATTATGATGGGACTTGATCGTATGGGCCTTTTTGGTTTTGCCACCTGCCGATTCGATGACATCAGGATAGATCGTACCCTGCGCCAGCCATTGTGCATTGCTGATCTGGCTCGCTTCCCGCTGGAATACTTCGACAAATTCACGTCCGATGATGCGCCGTTTGGCTTCGGGATCGGTCACGCCCTGCAGGCTTCGAAAAAAGTCGCGGCTGGCATCGATGTGTATGACCTTAACTGCCAGATTGTTGGCGAATGTCTCCAGCACCTGCCGGGCTTCATTGGCGCGCAGCAGGCCATTATCAACGAACACACAGGTCAACTGACTGCCAATGGCGCGGTGGATCAGCGCTGCTGCCACCGAGGAATCAACACCGCCGGAGAGTCCCAGGATCACCTGGTCATTGCCTACGGTTGCACGAATCTTGCCAATGGCTTCATCGACATAATCCGGCATGTTCCAGTCATGCCCCACACCGCAGATATCATGCACGAAGCGATCGATAATGGCCTTGCCCTGCAGGGTATGGGTCACCTCCGGGTGAAACTGGATACCATAGAATTTTCGGCTATCATCGGCCATGGCAACGATCGGCGTTGCCGCATTATGCGCCATGACCCGGAAACCGGCAGGCAGAGCAACGACCTTGTCACCGTGACTCATCCACACATCCAGCACATGACTTCCTGCGGCATTGATGCGATCCCTGATGTCCTGAAACAAATCGCCGTGCGCTGTCGAATGGATTTCCGCGTAACCAAACTCCCGCACCACTGCGTTTTCGACGATTCCACCAAGCTGTGCAGCCATGGTTTGCATGCCATAGCAAATCCCCAGTACCGGAATACCCAGTTCAAACACGACTTGCGGTGCGCGCGGCGTTTCCTCCTCGGTTACCGAAGCCGGCCCACCGGAAAGAATGATGCCTTGCGGCGCAAACTCCCTGATGAATTCCGCTGCCACATCGAACGGATGCAATTCACAATACACGTTGGTTTCACGCACCCGACGAGCAATGAGCTGCGTGTACTGGGAACCAAAATCAAGAATGAGTATTTTCTGATGCATGGGTAACTTTATTTAACATGGTAATTTGGCGCTTCTTTGGTAATCTGTACGTCATGCACATGGGATTCGCGTATTCCGGCCGACGTGATTTCGACAAATTCTGCCCTTTCATGCATGGCCGCAATGGTCTCGCACCCCAGATACCCCATGCTTGAACGCACGCCACCCATCAACTGATGAATGACACCGGAGATACTGCCCTTGAAAGGTACACGCCCTTCCACGCCTTCCGGCACCAGCTTGTCATTATTCTTTTGTTCCTTGTCCTGAAAATAGCGGTCACTTGACCCTTGCTGCATGGCTGAAAGCGATCCCATACCCCGGTAACTCTTGTACGAACGCCCCTGAAAGAGCTCGATTTCACCTGGTGCTTCCGTCGTTCCGGCAAATAATCCGCCCAGCATCACTGCATCTGCACCTGCGGCCAATGCCTTGGCAATATCACCCGAATAACGGATACCCCCATCGGCAATCGTCGGCACGCCACTGCCTTTCAACGCTTCGGATACATCGTGAATCGCGGTAACCTGTGGAATACCCACGCCAGCGACGATGCGGGTCGTACAGATGGAGCCCGGTCCGATACCGACTTTTACTGCATCCACACCGTGATCGACCATGGCCCTGGCTGCATTTGCAGTAGCTACATTACCGCCAATGACCTGAACATCGGGCAGGTTCTTCTTGACCCAATTGATGCGATCCAGAACACTTTGCGAATGTCCGTGAGCAGTATCCACAACGAGAATATCGACACCGGCTTCAACCAGTGCCAGCGCCCTCTCCTCACTACCCTCACCCACTCCGATCGCTGCGCCGACACGCAGCCGTTCCTGCTCATCCTTGGAGGCCAGCGGATACTCCGAGGTCTTGATGATGTCCTTGACGGTGATCAGACCGCACAATTCAAACTGGTCATTGACCACCAGCACACGCTCCAGCCGGTGTTTGTGCAAAAGCGCCAGCACATCGGTGCGGGAAGTGTCTTCCTTCACGGTCACCAGTTTGCTCTTGGGCGTCATGATATGCTTCACTGCCTGGTCGAGATTGGTTTCAAAACGCAAGTCTCGATTGGTCACGATACCAACGACCTTTTTACCATTTACCACGGGCAATCCAGAAATCCTGTGGCGACGAATCAGTTCCAGCACCTCGCGCACAGTCATGTTCTGATGTATGGTAACCGGATCCTTCACCACCCCGCTCTCGAAACGCTTGACCTGTGCAACATGCGCTGCCTGCGCTTCGATCGACATATTCTTGTGAATGATACCGATGCCACCTTCCTGAGCCAACGCAATAGCCAGTGGGGCCTCGGTGACGGTATCCATGGCTGCAGAAACCAGCGGAATATTCAACGCAATCGTGCGGGTCAACTGAGTACTCAGGCTGACATCGCGTGGCAAAACGGTGGAATGGGCTGGAATCAGGAGAACATCATCAAAGGTAAGTGCTTTTTGAATCAACTGCATAATGTATCGATCCTTTGCAAAACGACATTATAGCCAAACCGGGCGTAATTTTTGCTTCAATTTTGCACACACCCCTGCATATTTCCGCCCAAATGTGATGTAATGTCATCGTGCTAACAGTTGCACTACGCTGTGTCGATGTATTTCAGATTATTCTCATGCAGGAGTATTCGATGAAATGGCTGGTTCTCGCAGTAGGTATGATCTTCTTTTATGCAACAGCAGATGCACAGATTTACAAATGGGTTGATGAAAATGGCAAAGTACAATACACCGACCACCCCCCTCCCCCCGGCATCAAGCATCCGGGCCAGCGATTGCAGGTAAAACCCACCACAGGCACCAATAGTAACAACGGTTCGACTCCATCCCGTTCAGTGGCAGAAGACCGGCTTGAATTCGACCAGCGCCAGCAGAAAAGAAAAGAGGAAGCCGC
Source organism: Nitrosomonas sp. (assembly GCA_017879645.1). Lineage (GTDB taxonomy): Bacteria > Pseudomonadota > Gammaproteobacteria > Burkholderiales > Nitrosomonadaceae > Nitrosomonas. The sequence continues at coordinate 4,476 of JAAEXZ010000067.1, read as the reverse complement.
AAAACAACAAGCGCAAGCCGATGAGAATAAAAAAAAATGTATTGACGCACAAGGCCAACTTAGAATATATACGGATTCACCGCGTATAACGGTTCCGGATGGCGCCGGTGGAATCAAATTTGTCGACGACGATGTGCGTCAGAAAAAAGTTGAGGAAGCCAACAAAGCCATAGCGAAATTCTGTAAATAACGTATACACGACAACTTGATGGCTATCCTTGCTAGCAGATTCATTTTCGTTGCTATCGTATTACTCTCGACCGTTTCAGCACTTGCTGGGGCGAACGATTCCTATCCTTCAAAACCCGGCTCTGATGCGGATGCACAACCATCAGGGTTCGCCTGGGAGCTGCTACCCGGTGAAGATATTCTGTATATTGCCCGATCCATGTTCCCCAATGACAAACTGACCAGGGAAAAACTGATTCGGGCGATTATCCGGAACAATCCCGAGCATTTTCCCGATGGCCACTATCGCGCACTCACGCCGGGCATCGTCATTCATTTGCCCGATCTACGAACCCTGGATACGTATGCTCGCCCAGCGGCCGGCCTCAAGCGGCCGGGACAGGAACGCAAACAACAGCCTGCAATGAGGAAACCACAGCAGCCTCCATCTGCACCGACACCCGAATTCAACAATGACACGCTGGAATACAAGCTTCTGGTGCAACTTGAAAAAAAAATCGAAAGCGAAAGTCAGGAAATCGATCGATTGAATCATCACCTTGAAACCCTGGGAATGCAAATTGCTACTTTGCAATCCCAGCTTGCAGCCAAACCGATCCCGATCATCCAGCAGCAGAAAGATGATGTTCAAGCTGCCCAACCCCAACCGCAGGAAATTTCAACCAGTGAACCACCCGAACCAGCAGACACTGCAACAGACCAAACACCTGAACCTGAACCTGAATCTAAACCCGAATCTGAGCCAAAACTTGCACCCACACCTGCAGAGCCTGCGCAACCTGCACCTTACAGCATGATCGATCTGGATACGCTGACGACACCTGTTGGCATTCTGGTGGTACTAATCCTGGCTCTGATCCTGCACCGTCAGCGTCGCGCTCGGCTACAAGCCACGCAGTCTTCGATGACTGCGATATCGCTTGAACTGACAGAACGATTAAACGGGAACCCGTCCTTCACACCAGCCCGAAATCGGGCCATAGTACAGGAACAAAACACGATCGGTGCGGAACCGGCTACGCAAGAAACCGTAGCCATCAACGCCAAGCTGATGCTCGAACAGGGCGAAGCTGAAGCAACCATTGATTTTCTGCAAAAACAACTGGTCATCAACCCGCTGGATGTGCCGGGATGGCTGTTGCTCTTCGAGCTTCTGTATCATTCGGGCAACAAGGCCGATTTCAAGAAAAATGCCAGACGCTTTAAAAGACTAGGTCAATACCCCGATATCTGGACACAGATCCAGAAACTGGGGCATCGTCTCGAACCCATCGAACCTTTGTACTTCAGTGCACGGATACGTCAGGAAAAATTTTTCTCGGATGTGGCAGTTCCGGAATGATCATTACCCATGCAAGGCACGCGATCGCACGCCTTGCTGGAAGATTTCCGTGTATCGTTATTGCATCAGCACCATTCAAACGACAACAATTTCCACATTGGTCATCGCTTTCCCGGTTCCAATAGTCGCCACCTGAATAGCGGCACCAGCTCCATTTCCATCGGCATCGTAGAGCAGTTTCCCGGTCGTGCTGTTATAAATCACGAAATCATCCGCATCGGCGGCTGCGGCACCGACCTTGAATTGAGTGGCCGCCAGGGTGCCTGTCGCCCCCAGTGCTGTAAACACGGCATTATCCAGCTGTACCGTATCTTCCGGAACACTATAATCCGTGATCGTATCGGTGTGGCCCAATGTGGAAAACCGGAAAACATCGTTACCGGCTCCTCCGGTCAAGGTATTTATTCCCGTTCCCCCATCCAGAATATCGTTTGCCGCACCACCATTAAGCTGGTTGTTGGCTGAATTACCCTTGATCGTATTGGCGATGCCGTTGCCCGTGCCATTGATGGCTGCTGTTCCGATCAGAAACAGATTTTCCACATTCAACGGCATGGTATAGGTCACGCTGCTGTTGATCGTGTCGTTTCCCGTACCGGATGTCTCGGTCACGACATCGCCGACATTGTCGACAAAATAAGTATCGAATCCCAGTCCGCCTATCATCGTGTCCGCGCCGGCAAAGCCATTCAGGACATCGTTACCATCGCCTCCATTCAATTGATTGGCAGCGGAATTGCCAATCATGGTATTGGCCAGTCCATTGCCGGTGCCATTGATGGCCACGGCGCCGGTCAGTGTTAGATTCTCGACATGATCCGGAAGCGTATAAGTGGCACTACTGCTAATCTTGTCAGTTCCTTCACCCGCATATTCGATGACCACATCGGCCGTGCTATTGACGAAAACCGTGTCATTTCCCGGTCCACCCAGCGCCGTATCCGTACCCGCGCTCCCGTCCAGAATGTCATCGCCTGCTCCGCCATTCAGCACATTATTGCTGCCATTGCCCGTCAAATTATCGGCAAAGCGACTCCCAACCAGATTTTCGATACTGCTCAGCGTATCGAGCCCAGCCCCTCCCGTATTCTGTTGTGTGGTAACCCCCAGGGCAACGGTAACAGCAGCGTTCGCACCCGCATAATTCACGGTATCGTGCGTGGCTGCCGTACCGGTCAAGGTATCGGTACCCGCACCGCTGGTCAGAAACACCGCAGCGCTATCGTTCAGCAGAAAGTTTGTCGTACCGGATTTGGTACCGACGAAGGCATCCATATCGCCATCGTTATCAATATCAGCAAAAGCCGGTGCCGCATTCGAGTCCACATTGATCATGCCCAGCGGATTGAGGGTACTCGCTGCAAATACCGGGGTATTAACGTTACCGTTGTTCTTGAAAAACACGATATCTCCATCCACATTACCCACGAACAGATCCAGATCGCCATCGCCGTCACTATCCAGAAATGCCGGATTCGCCTGCGCTCCCACATTGGTCAGACCGAAAGGATTGGTGATTGCCGCCGCAAAGGCTGGCGCGCTGACCGTTCCGGTATTCCGGCTAAAAAGAATGTTACCTGCCAGGTTCCCAATGAATGCGTCCTGGTCGCCGTCATTATCGATATCGACGAAGATCGGGCTGGCCTGCAAACCCACATCGCCCAAACCGAACGGATTATTGACAGCCGCCGCGAAGGCCGGATTAGTGAGTGTGCCGGTATTGCGGTAAAACTGGGTAATACCATCAAAATTACCGACAAAGGCATCCAGATCCCCATCATTGTCGATATCGACAAAGTCGGGACGCGTGTAAAAGCTGGCATTATTGAATCCAAAAGGGTTCTTGATCGCTGCGGCAAATGTCGGATTAATGGCTGTTCCGGTATTGCGGTAAAAATACAGACCTCCGAAACCATCTCCGACAAACGCATCCTGATCCCCATCGTGATCAATATCGGCAAAGGTCGGTGTACTCAAGGCACCGCTGTCATTCAATCCGAACGGGTTGGTCTTGATAAAGGTAAATACTGAATTAGGCATGAAGTTTTGCTCCAAAATGTGCAGATCAACGCCTGATGCTGCGTTATTCATTTTTGTTCGCGGCAATTGACCTGCTGTTGTAAGTTCAATATGTTGCTGCTTGACAGGTGAAGCTGCTAGGCTGGAATTCCATCGATGAAAATCGGGATATGCAATGCATACTGGGATTATCCAGAGCATTACCTTATACGAATTCTATGACTCTTAACAGTTGGATGATCTGACTGATTCCTCTTCACTCATGATCACATCACTCATTTCTACTACCCGGATGCTCCAATTTTATAAGCAATCGCACACAATCCATTGATATAAATCAACTCACTATATGAAGCAAACGACTTGCCCTGATCACTGGAACCCGGTCTGCCTTCCCCATCGATTCTTGATCACTTTCACCTTGATTCACCTGGTTTCCGTCGCCGCATGCTGCAGAAAACACAATACTCGAATAGAGGAAAACACCTTGTAGAGCATGCAAGCAACCATTGACACGACCTGGAATGACATCCATTTTGGAACCACTTCATAATCTCTGATGGGAGGAATTCATCCTCCCATCACCAGCCCAGCTCTTACTACTCTATTTATCCATCCTGGTTTCTATTTATATTATTTCCTCCTGTTCAAATCACCACCACTTCCGCATTGGTCATCGCCAGTCCGGCTGTCAGTGTTGCGATCTGCTGTGCCACAGCCGCGCCATTGCCATCAGCATCGTACAGCAGCGCACCGGTCGTGCTGTTATAGATAATGTGATCATTGGCATCCAGCGCCTTGGTACCCACCCTGAATTGCGCGGCTGGCAGCGTGCCAGCCGGTCCGAGCGCTGCAAACACGGCATTGTCGAGCTGGATTGTGTCGTTGGCCACGGTGTAGTCGATAATCGTATCGACATGACCATT
>JAAEXZ010000183.1 GCA_017879645.1 Nitrosomonas sp. | reverse complement strand
CTTCTTCCATATCGCTGAAATTTCAGCGATAACTGGAGGGATCAAATTCTACCAAATTTTTAAGGAGCGTCTTCCTTTTCTTCGGGTAAAAACGAAACCAGTTTGGCACCATCAATCTCGGTTGGTATTCTGCGATTAGTGCCCAGTGTCACAAAATCAAAACCTGCTTCGTTATTGGTGCGCCATGCCATTACAGCGTTACCGTCTTCAATCCCTTGCTCAACTTGCTCCCAGATGTAAGCGCGAACTTTGGCCGAGTAGTTTCCAACGTAGACACCTGCACGAATTTCCAGCAACCAGATCGCCAGCCGCCCGCGCAATCGGGGCGGAGCGTTTTCAAGCACGATGACCAGCATCGCCGAGATTCTCAGGATTAGGAATTGCAGGTTGCACTGCGTCAGCCGGAGCGGCGGGAGGTGGAATTTCTCCCGCGGACAACATCTCTTCGATACCCGGTATGATTCTTTCGAGTAATTTGCTTTCGCGGAACACATCTCGGCATGCGAGCCTCACTTGCTGTTCCGGATTGCCAGGGTGTTTTGCAGCGATTTTAAAAGCCAAAGGAACAACGGTCTCAAACTTATAAATATCAGCCACATCATATACAAAAGACAGCGGTTTACCGGTATGAATGAAGCCGACTGCCGGCGCATAACCGGCAGCCAGCACGGCGGCTTCGGTTACACCATAAAGACAGGCGGTTGCAGCACTCAAACACCGATTGGGCATGTCACCCTTATCCCAGTCTTCCGTGTCGTAATTGCGCGCTTTCCATTCCACACCGTATTTTTTTGCAATCAACTTGTACGTTTCGCGTACCCGTGCTCCTTCAATGCCTCGCAATTGTTCAACACTACGGCGTGCAGGCGGTTCCTCACCAAAGCGCATGGCGTACATTTTGCGCACTACTTTCAAGCGCAATGTCTCGTCCAATGCTAATTTGGCTTGATATAACAGACGATCAGCACGCGCTCCGCCTGGCTGACCGGAAGAATAAAGCCGCACACCGGCCTCGCCGATCCATACCAATAGCGTACCTACGCGGGCGGCCAAGGCAACCGCCGCATGAGATACTCGCGTACCCGGCTCCAGCATCAAGCAAGCAACGCCGCCGATCGGTACATGCGTGCGCACACCGGTTTTATCGACCACGACAAACGCGCCGTCCAGGACATCCAAGTGGCCTTTTTCGATAAAGAGAATCGACAAACGCTCTTTCACGGCAATGGGTTTAAGCGGCGGTAACATCAGTCATCGGGTAGCAGTAAGTTCTGAAATGGGTGATGATTTTTCCAGCGATAGGTCTCAAAGTCACGTGCATCGGTGGAAAGGATACGTCCATGCCCTAGCGCTTCAGCCAGAACCACCAGTGAAGCATCGGCCAAATCCATTGGCAGGTTTGCATATTTTCGCATCAACTCGATCATACGCAAAAGCTGCTCTGGATTAAGCTCATAACCGAAAAACAAACCATCATGATAAGAAGCCAGAAACTCACATACTTGCCGCAAACCCAATCGGCTTTGCAATAAATAGCTAGTTTCAGTAATGACGGGCCATGTTGAAATCAATCGACCATCCACATTTTCCAGTGCAGCAACGGCCTGTGCATGAAAATGATCATCTTCATTAATCAGTGCGTACCAAAATCCAGTATCAGCGATGATTAAATTTTTCATCGATATATTCAGCAATATAACGCTTATAATTTACCGAGCCATCTTCCGGCCCATGACCGATTCCCGCCAATTTAGCCAGCAGTTCTCTGTTTTTTTCCTTCGCACTCAATTCCGCTTTTTCATACATCAGGTCAATGGCCTGTTTAATGACATCCGTGGTATTAAGCTGTGTTCTCTGCTGGATGACTTTGATCTTTTGCTCATAGCTGTCATCAATCCGTACCGTTATTCTCATCATTCGCTCCTCGTCTGACTGATTGTCGGACGAACTATAACATTGTGTTATGGCAATGGAAAGCAGATTACAGAGCCGAGGCTAGCTAGAGTACGATCTTTCACGTTCAATGAATCAACGTTGTCCGGTTATTGAAAGATTTTATAACCTGCGAACCAATAATAAGCCGCAGCCGAAAGCTTTTGAATGGCCGATCCCATTTAGCAATGTTTTACGAAATACCAATGCATCAGTTACCTCCAGTTCTCCCACAAAATCCACTGTTGAAAAGCGAATATTTTTATGCGCACCTTGATGTTGCGTGTAGCCATCGATTCGGACGGATTTTTCTACACGCACACTGTGTTCGCGATCATGTAACTCACGAGTCAGCAAACGAAATCCTGACTGCTCTGCACGTCGCTCCAACCAGTCCAGACACTTTGCTTGTACTAACTCATACAATGCTGGTTTGGCCTCATCGGTATCCAGCCAATCGGACCAGCGTTTCAATCCACGTGCTGTAAGCAAACGTTTTTTCTCGTGCATCACCACGTCAGCACGACGTGATATGCCATTCACTTTATGCGCTACAACTGGATTGGCTTTTAATTCGAAAGTCAAATATTGCCCTTCTCTT
>JAAEXZ010000182.1 GCA_017879645.1 Nitrosomonas sp. | reverse complement strand
CGATCAGGAGCTAGTAAGGCCCATAGGCGGGACTTCATTAGTTCGATCTACCGTGAATTCACCGCGCCGGGGTTGGCTAAACGATGTTATATAGCTGAAATACAGCGCAATACAGAAATTTTAACGAATTCGATACGGGTCAGCAGTTACATTGATTTTTATAAGTGACTGAAAATAAGTAAAATAAATGTTTTATATGGTTTCCAGCGTCTGCCTGTCAGGGTAAGACAAGTGTTGGATAATTTCTTGGATTCCAGGTTTACAACCGATCATTAACCACGAAAAGGGCATTATTAACCAATTTGACATTAAAAATGACCAAATTCGAGGCATAAAGTTGAATTGATAATCTAACATTCACCCAAAAATGTTTTGATTTTCATGCATTTTGGATATATTGAACCCCTATTGATGTTTTAATGTGGCGGTTGATTGGGACATGGCTTCTAATCATGTCCTGTTGCTATAAAAAATGATTGTAAAAGGTATTTAACATTTATCCATGTCAGCAAACACACAGCATCGCGGAGTGAGCAACTCCGATATCATCTATTCATAACAAGAACCAAATTACCTGACGCTGCATCCTAGTTTGAAGCGACGATGATGCAACGACAGGAAGTACCATGCCGATCATCTGCTGAGACGGAGCGGAATCGGATGGAATGAACTATTGTAACACACACACAACCAATACATGAAGCACATCTACACCCTGTTGCTTGCCACGCTGCTGCTCGGAGTCAACACCCTTCGCGCGCAGAACGCCGGAGACTACCGCAGCGCATCCACCGGCGAATGGTCTACGATCTCCACTTGGGAAACCTACGACGGCGCTTCCTGGCAGCCGGCCTCGGCTGCTCCGGATGGCACCAACAGTGGCCTGATTACGATTCAAAGTCCGATGACAGTATCGGTGACCACTACGGTTCCGGTCACCGCCGACGAACTGGTCATTGAATCGGGTGCTACGTTGTACATCGCGGAAACGGATTTTGATGTCTTGAATGGAGCAGGTGAGGACCTGGTCTGTCAGGGAACCCTCTATACCCAGGAGGGAACCATGACGAACAGCGGCGTGGTACGCTTCGAATCGGGTTCCACCTTCGGCTGGGGATTCAACTCCGTACTCAGCGGTGCCGGAACGTATACCCTGGATGCCGGCTCAGCGGTTGATTTCGCCGCGACGGGTAACAGGACGATCAATGCCGATTTCGTGAACAATACCAGCATTGATTTCAACAACATCGGTTTCGGCAATGCGCTGACCATCGACAACAGCGCGGTATTTCAGAATAATGGAACCGTAATTTTTTCAAATAACGCCGATCTCGCTACCACCTTGGGTGGAACGTTCCAAAATGACGGAACCCTGGAAGTCAACAACTTCGCTACACTCACGATCAACGCCGACATTATCTTCAATGGCGGTTCCTCTTCCACATTTCACATCATAAACGGAAGCGTTGCATTTATTTCTACAACGCACAATTTTGGCGGCACGCTGATCATTGACAGCGGTGCAAATTTAGCCGGCGCCAACACGGTAAGTTTCTCCGGTCATACTTTTACCAATAACGGCAGTGTTTTCCTTGATTTGCTGAAGTTGACCGGCAGTTCAACCCAATTGTCTGACGGTACCGGAACCATTCAGTACCTGGAAATCGACGGAGCCGGCCTCAACCTTGGAAATAATCTGACCATCAGTCAAAGCCTTGTACTGACGCAGGGCCTGATAACGACCAACGGTTATCGGCTGATCCTGAGCTCGTCGGCAACCATCACGGGCGGCAACGACAACAGTCACGTCATCGGCAACCTGCAACAGCAGTTGAACTACCAGGATCTGAAGGTCTATCCGCTCGGTGATGGTACCCATTATCTGCCGGTTGCGGTGACCCCGGATGACGATGCCGATGTAACGATTTCCCTGTTCCCTGGCGACCATCCTTCGATCGGAAGTTCAACCATCAACCCGAATCAATCGTGCAATCTGCACTGGCGCATCGAACAAGCCAACCCGATGTCGGGCACGCTCAACTGCGTGTTCAATTTCGATGCTTCGCACCTTGACCCTTTAACCGATCCGATGCTACTCGGTGCTTATGCTTATGCAGGTGGCAGCTGGTCGAGTCTCTCGGTTAATGAAAACGCTTCCGGAAACATCGACCTTATTATCGACGATCTCAATCCCACCACCGTCCGGGATATTCAACTCGGCCTGGAGTTCGATTATTCCACCTGGGCGTTTTTTACAACCAATTCGGGACCATGGGAAGATGTCGCGAATTGGGAGGTGTACAATGTCGGTACCGGCTTGTTCGAGCCGGCTCCCCATGTACCGGATGGATCCAATAGCGGAGCGATTACAATCCGCAACGGACATACGATTATCATCAACGATAACATCCCGGCTTCAGCGGATGAAATGACCATCGAAGCCGGTGCACAAGTCTTCGTCGGACTGGGCGGCTTAACGATTCTTGATGGATACGATTTGGATCTTTCTGTCCATGGCTTACTGGAGTTGTCGGCC
>JAAEXZ010000181.1 GCA_017879645.1 Nitrosomonas sp. | reverse complement strand
CTCGAAGTTTGGGCTGCCAGAATTCCTGACATCTTTCCTGATAAAAATCAAAGAATGGCGCTCGCCATAGATTTGGCTCGCACAAATCTTCAGTATGGAGGAGGACCGTTCGGTGCGGCTGTGTTTAATCAACACACCGGTGAATTGATTGCACCTGGGGTAAATTGGGTGGTTCCGGGGAAATCCTCGCTGCTACACGCTGAAGTGATGGCCTTGGCTTTGGCAGAACAGACGCTGGGAAGTTATGAGCTGGGCAGTCATGGCGAATTTGAATTGGTAACGAGCGTCGAACCTTGTTGTCAGTGCTTGGGAGTATTGATGTGGACAGGCATTACCTCGCTGGTTTGTGGAGCATGTGCGGAAGATGCGGAAGCGGTCGGTTTTAATGAAGGTCCGCGCTCTTTAAACTGGGTGCAGGAACTCGCGCAACGAGGAATCAGCGTAACGCGAGAAGTGATGCGGCCACAATCGATAATGGTTTTACAAAGCTACACAGGTGAAATTTATAATTGCCGGACAAAAACCTGAGATTCCATGAGTGATTGGGATATATTTGTTTTATTGACCGGCTAGAATTGTCTATAAAGCTAAAATATTAGATTGGAAAATAAAGGAATCTCATGAAACAAAAAATATTATCGCACTGTGTTTATTGTTTAATGATGTCAGCCACAATGACCGGGTGTGTATCGGCAACCGTGACTGCGGTCAATCTTGGCTTTACGAATGCTTTTGTGGATGCATGGCTTTATTCCTGGAGCATTGCATTTCCAATAGGCTTCGGTCTGTTACTGCTGTTGTCACCTGTATTCAGACGCATAGTGGAATCGATTATACGATGACTGCTTGTTTCATTCCTTTGTCTAATGATCTTCAATCACTGCTACCTACTTAGTCGGTCCTGAAATTCCACTAAGCACTTGATATTAGTTACAAATACACTGTTTATTAGTGATCATAACGACCGAAAATGTTAAAATGGCGCTGTATTTCTGGTCGAAATGGTGATTAAAAATGCTAAGAAATAGCAGTATGATTCATCAACCGAATCTGTTTGGAACAGATTTGTTGATGCAGCTTGATCCCGGTGATCCATTGTTGAAGCTTGCATCAACGATACCGTGGCAAGAGTTTGAGGAATCACTTTCCATTCATTACACAGCAGCGACAGGAGCACCGAGTAAGCCGATCCGGTTGATGGTTGGGTTATTGATCCTGAAGCAATTAGAGAATTTGAGTGACGAATCGATAGTATTGCAGTGGAAGCGGAATCCTTATTATCAGGCTTTTTGCGGCATGAAAGAGTTCCAGCAGAAGCTGCCTTGTCATAGCACGGAGCTGGTGCATTTTCGCAAGCGCATAGGCGCGGAAGGTGTAGAGCGGATTTTCCGGATGAGCGTTGTTTTGCATGGGGAATTGGCGCTGGAAGATGTGGTTCATGTTGACACGACAGTGCAAGAGAAGAACATCACATACCCGACAGACAGCAAACTGGCGATCAAGATTATCAATCGCCTCAACAAGATTGCCAAATCCCATGGTATTTTACAGCGACGCACTTTCATCAAAGAAGTGAAATCACTGCGCCTGGATATTCGGCACTACCGGCACGTAACGAAAAGAGCGAAGGCGAAACGCGCACTGAAACGACTCAGAACCATTGCAGGTATTTTAATGCGTGAGCTCAGGAGAGAATTGCCGCAGTACTGCCTATTCGAGTGCTACCAAAAGGATTTTCTACTGTATGAGCGCATACTGAAACAGAAAATCAAAGACACGCACAAAATCTATTCCCTGCACGAACCGCAAGTGTACTGTGTCGGTAAGGGAAAAGACCACAAACAATATGAATACGGCAGCAAGGCATCGATAGCCAGCACAGCGAAAGGCAACCTGATTGTCGGGGTTGTCAATCACGAACAAAACCTGCATGACAGCTACACATTACCAGAGATATTGCGACATGTTGAGATTTCGCGCGGGAAAGCTGCCAAGCAGGCCGTATGCGATCGCGGCTATCGCGGCAAACGTGAAGTCAATGGAACTCAGATCATTTTGCCTGGAAAGGCGCTCAAGAAGGATACCCGGTACCAGAAAAACAAGAAGCGAAAACAGTGCAGGAGGCGTGCCGCGATTGAACCCATTATCGGCCACCTGAAGTCGGATTATCGAATGGCAAGGAACTATCTGAAAGGTGCTATCGGTGATCGCATCAACCTGCTTATGGCTGCTGCAGCCTGGAATCTGAAACAATGGCTGCTGGTCATTTTTTGGCTCTTTTTCCCGTGGCGAAAACTGCAAATTTATCGGATTCCTTGATGGAAATCTAAACTACAAGGGCATGCATTTTGATAGGTAGCCGTTTTCTCGGGCGGCTTTTCAATAACAACAACTGCTGTTTGATACTTTTTCAGGGGCGACTAATTAGTACCGCCTACAATTGATCTTTCTATGAAAAAATTCTCTCGCGATGTGATCGCAAAGCGGCTCGCGCATCTACCTAATCCAGTTTACGCTGAAGATCTACCGGTCAATGCGCGGCGCGAGGAAATCAAGCGTGCGATCGAGCGGCATCAGGT
>JAAEXZ010000066.1 GCA_017879645.1 Nitrosomonas sp. | reverse complement strand
CATTCGCATCCATGATCCGGATTGCGTTGCCAAGACATTTCCAGAATATTTCTCGGTATTTTCACAAATAATTCACCCAGCGGTGAAATAATCTCCCCTTTTTGATGATTCCATCGTTTCTTAGTCATTCCGTTTAATGGATAAATTAACTCCCCCTCCCGTTATTGCCATCGATGGTCCCTCTGCCTCGGGAAAAGGTACAGTTGCACAACGCGTAGCCCATGCACTGGGTTTTCACTACCTGGACAGCGGCGCCCTGTACCGCCTGGTCGCATTGAAAGTGCTGCAGGCCGGTTACAATCTGCACGATGAAACTCAACTTGCGGATGCAGCCAGAAATTTGAATGTCGTCTTTCAGGATAGCGCCATTTCACTGGAGGGACGCGACGTCACGGATGACATTCGCACCGAGCAATGTGGTATTCTGGCGTCGCAACTGGCCGCCTACCCCGGCATTCGCGCTGCACTGACCGATCGCCAGCGCGCTTTCCGGCAGCGACCCGGACTGGTCGCAGACGGCAGAGACATGGGCTCAGTGATCTTCCCGGATGCCGCGCTTAAAATTTTTCTTACCGCCAGTGCAGAAATACGCGCACAAAGACGATATAAGCAGTTGATGGAGAAAGGAATAAATGCTAATATCGCCGACTTATTGCAGGATATCAAGAATCGCGATGACCGTGACCGCAATCGCAGCATCGCTCCGTTGCAGCAACACCACGACGCTCAACTCCTTGATACGTCATCGCTAACCATATCCCAAGCCGAAAATGCAGTACTGTCTTGGTATGATGAAATCCGTGCAAAAAACCGAGTTTGAACATGCCAATGCCTTTGCCTTGCAACTGCAAGACAATGTATTCATGGCATCAAACATTTTATTAACTAACCCAGCCCGTCGGCGATCTGTCCCGATGGTGCTATCAATCAGGTATCCTTAATAATGACTAAAGCTTCCACAGTAGCCCAAGAATCTCCAGAAAGTTTTGCTGCCCTTTTCGAAGAAAGCCTCTCGCGTCAGGAAATGCGCGTCGGTGAAGTCATCACGGCTGAAGTCGTGCGTGTTGATTACAACATCGTTGTTGTCAATGCCGGACTGAAATCCGAGAGCTTTATCCCCGTTGAGGAATTCAAGAACGATCGCGGCGAAATTGAAGCCAAACCCGGTGATTTTGTCAGTGTAGCCATTGAATCCCTGGAGGATGGTTATGGCGAAACACGCCTTTCCCGCGACAAAGCCAAGCGCCTGACCGCCTGGCATGATCTGGAAGAAGCAATGGAAAGCGGCAAGATCGTTACCGGCATGGTCAATGGTAAGGTCAAGGGTGGCCTGACTGCCATGATCAACGGCATTCGCGCATTCTTGCCTGGCTCACTCGTAGACATACGCCCCGTCAAAGACACGACACCGTATGAAAACAAGGAAATGGACTTTAAAGTCATCAAATTGGATCGCAAACGCAACAACGTCGTCGTGTCCCGTCGCGCCGTGCTGGAAGCTACGCAAGGTGCCGATCGCGAAACCCTGCTGTCGAATCTGCAAGAAGGTGCGGTGGTTCACGGTGTCGTCAAAAATATCACCGATTACGGCGCATTCGTCGATCTGGGCGGCATCGATGGCTTGCTGCACATCACCGATCTGGCATGGCGTCGCGTCAAGCATCCTTCCGAGGTTGTCAATATTGGCGATGAAGTTACGGCCAAAGTACTCAAGTTCGATCAGGAAAAAAATCGCGTTTCATTAGGCATGAAACAACTCACCGAGGATCCATGGGTCGGTCTGTCAAGACGTTATCCAGCACGCACCCGCCTGTTTGGCAAGGTCACCAACCTGACCGACTACGGTGCATTCATCGAAATCGAGCAAGGTATCGAAGGATTGGTGCACATCTCCGAAATGGACTGGACCAACAAGAATGTTTATCCTTCGAAGATCGTTCAATTGGGCGATGAAGTCGAAGTGATGATACTGGAAATCGACGAGGAACGTCGTCGTATCTCCCTCGGCATGAAGCAGTGCCATCCTAATCCATGGGAAGAATTTTCCGCCAGCCACGAGAAAGGCGACAAAGTCAATGGACAAATCAAATCCATTACCGACTTTGGCGTATTCATCGGGTTACCTGGTAATATCGATGGACTGGTTCATTTATCCGACTTGTCCTGGAATCAAGCGGGAGAAGAAGCCGTTCAGAATTACAAGAAAGGCGATGAAGTGGAAGCCATCATTTTGTCGATCGATGTCGAACGCGAACGGATATCACTGGGCATCAAGCAAATGGAAGGCGATCCTTTCACCAGTTTTGTTGCCGAACATGACAAGAACAGCATTATCGAGGGCACGGTCAAATCAATCGATGCCAAGGGCGCAGTGATCGCATTGACCGATGAAGTAGAAGGCTATCTGCGTGCCTCCGAAGTTTCACGCGATCGCGTTGAAGATATTCGCACGCATCTGAAAGAAGGTGACAAAGTCGAGACTATGATCATCAACATCGACCGCAAGAATCGCTCGATCAATCTGTCCATCAAGGCCAAAGATAAATCGGATGAAACCACTGCCATGCAAAAAATCAAGGCACCGGCCAACGCTGGTACAACCAGTCTGGGTGCACTGCTCAAAGCAAAAATGGATAGTAAAAATACAGAGCAATAAGGATGTTTCATGACAAAATCAGAATTAATCGCTCGGCTTGCGGCGCGTTTTCCGCAACTGGTCCTCAAGGACGCCGAGCTTTCGGTAAAAACCATCATCGATGCCATGGCCAAGAGCTTATCGCAGGGTCAGCGCATCGAGATTCGTGGATTTGGAAGTTTTGACCTGAATTACAGACCGCCCCGCTTGGGACGCAATCCGAAATCGGGTGAAAAAGTAAAAGTACCTGAAAAATATGTCCCGCATTTCAAGGCAGGCAAGGAAATGCGCGAGCGTGTCGACTTCAAGGAAAACGAATAATCCAAGTATCACTTGTCCCGGGTAGCTCGTTCATTCATATTCAGGTTACTCGGGGCGTTGCGGCATGAGTATTCCAATCAATATAAATTGATATAACTTATCAACTTAACTAGGCCAAACTCATCATGATGAACCTCATATTGTGGATCTTACGCATAGGCGTATTTCTCGTTCTCGCTGTTTTCGCCTCCAAAAATGCGCAATCCGTAATCCTGCATTATTATCTGGACAAATCGATCGAACTGCCCTTGAGCGTAATCGTACTGTCTTCCTTTGCGCTGGGTGTAATCATGACTTTATTATTGGCATGGCGTCCGCGCTCCAAGAAATAACGACTCGCCGCTTGTTCGCTGTTTGATTTCTTCTCGTGAACGATCCACGCATCATTGTCGCACTGGATTACAGTAATCCACAGGATGCGCTGGATCTCAGCATCAAGCTGGATCCCGGCTTATGCCGACTCAAGGTCGGCAAAGAACTGTTTACGGCCGCCGGTCCCGTCATCGTCGAAAAACTTCAGAACCAGGGTTTTCAGATCTTCCTCGATCTGAAATATCACGATATTCCCAATACCGTAGCCAGTGCCTGCAAGGTGGCGGCACAAAGTCTCGGTGTCTGGATGCTCAATGTCCATGCCATGGGTGGTCGCAAGATGCTCATGGCGGCCAGAGAAGCCATTTCACAGAGTCAGACCAAACTGATTGCAGTTACCCTACTCACCAGCATGGATCAGCATGATGTGACCGAATTGGGCTGGAAACATACCCCGCAGCAAATCGTATCCAGTCTGGCACAACTGACCTATGAATGCGGGCTGGATGGCGTTGTGTGCTCCGCCCAGGAAGCCCGTCTGCTGAGAACACAACTCGGCGCGGATTTCTGCCTGGTCACACCCGGCATCCGCCTGCAATCCGACAATACAAACGATCAAAAGCGGATTACCACACCGCGGCAAGCTATCAGTGATGGCGCATCCTACCTCGTGATCGGCAGACCCATCACGCAGGCTCGCGATCCGTTGGCTACACTACAGCTTATTTTGCAAAACATTTAGAAAATACGGATGGATTCAGTGAGTATGTTTTCACGCGAATCCTTTTTCTATTTTTTTACCTGATCCACCCTTTGCATCTACTTTTTTACAGATATAACAAAATAAAAAAAGCCACCCAATATGGGCGGCTTTTTCTTTGAAACTAAACTTCGTTTTGCTGCCTAACGCTTAGAAACCAAAGTTAGCCAACGTCACACCAGTTGTACCTGTCAACTCTACTACAGCATCATCAGCTGCGGTGAAATTGCCATCTTTGTTAGCATCGATGAATGCATAAGTATTGCCACCGTTTGTCCCGATTGCCACACCGCGATCCTGACCACCCGATGCAAAAAAGTCAGTTATCGATGTTGTTGATCCATCAACAACAGCATTAGCTAATCCACCTTTGTTTGCCAAGGCTGAAGCCTGTTGGCCGGTAAATCCAAAAGCGCCAACATCAATCACATCAAGCTGAGCACCAACACCGAATCCGTCAACCACATCATGACCATCCAGATCGGCATTCAACTGCGAATCAGTTGCTGCATTCAGCACCAGCGTATCAATCGCTGTAGTACCAGCGCTCAGATCAATCGTGTCGGCTCCACCATTACCTACGATGGTGTCACCATTCGCAGTACTGGTGTAATCGTCATCACCGGAGCCACCAAGAAACTCAACACCACCAGTTGCATTACTCGCATCGGCATCAAAGGTCAAGGCGCCTGTCAAAGCAGTCGCATCAACTTTGCTGAGGTTAACTGTATCGAGCGTGTTAAAGAGAATATCAAGATTTGCGTTACCAGTAATATTCAACGTGGTAACTGTATCACCACCCAGATCACTAATTTCATTGGTGTAGTCAGTGCCAGCCAGCGTAGCATCGATACCACTAACGTTGGATGCAATGTTGAAGGTTTCGATGTCATCCGCTTCAAATAAATCTGCAGTAACTTGACCTTCAGCGGTAACATCGTTATCGCCATCCAGCGCATTCAATGTCAACGTGACTTCATCGGTGCTACCCGCCGCATCAGCCAGCGCATAGGTCAAATCTTGTCCCAATGCCAAGTCTGTCGATGCTGCTGCATTGACTGTCACCGTTGTGCCTGCCTCTGCATTGGTAATATCGGAGTCAGCGGCAAGTGCTGCACCGACGGTCACAGCTGTCAGACCTGGCAGATTCGCCATATCATAAGTACCGGTACCACCACCGATTTCCAAGGTTTCGAAATTGGAGTACACATCAGCCGCAGCGGCATCAAGCCAAGCACCGTTGGTTACAGCCAGCGTGTCACTTTCACCATCTCCACCATCGACAACCGAGCCCGTTCCAGAAGCCGCAGCAATCTTAAAGGTATCATCGCCTGCACCCAAATTGACTGCAGCAGTGGTAGCTAATGCAGCCGTGTAGGTAATATCATCCGCACCCGATCCACCGTTCACTGTAACAGCATCACCATCTACTGTTGCAGTGACACCACCGCTGTTATCTGTTGCAGTTAAGGTTGTCAGCGCTGTAAAGGCAGTCAAAAATTCTATGCTACCCGTTCCGGTAACCGTTGCATCGGTTGTAACAGCACCAGACCCTTGCGTAATTGCATTGGTTCCTGTCGCATCGACAGTCAATGTTTCAACAGAAGCCAATGTAACAATATTAGCAAACGCATTGTTGGCGGTCAGATTCAGCGTTGTTGCACCGGTAGCCAATGTAACATTATTTCTAGTAGCTGCATCCGTACCGAATGTATCCAAGTCAATATTCTGACTGGTCGCTGTATTGCCAGTAAAGGTTACGTTCTGCTTTTGATTTCTGACAGCCAGATCAGCCACATCACCAACATTGCTAACCGTACCAGCACCTGTGCTTGAATTGACAGTAACCGACCCCACACCGGTAGCATTAGCCAGATCAAGTGTTGCAGCCGATGCAAAACGCACCAGAACATTTTCGATACTGTTCAACAGCGGCGCAGCAGTACCACCATCCAGCGTTGCAGTCAGCGTATCTTTCGATCCGGCACCACCATCGAGTCTATCGATATTTTCCAGCGTATTTTCTGTACCGCCACCATTTTGCTCGACAACCAGTGCTTTGAACACATCGTCGCCAGCCGTACCTGTGAGGTTATCTTCGCCAATGATCAGATTGAATTCACTGCCCGAACCTGTTGGCACACCGCTATCGTCCAATGCTTTTTGCACATCGGCATCGTTATATTCGCGATCGCCGGTGACTTTGCTCAGTACAGTCTGCAACAAAGCAAGATCGGTCGATCCAGCCTGAGATGAGTAAGCTGCTGCAACTTTAACCTTATTAGCCAGCAAAGTTGCTGTCGAAGCAAATCCTTCGGCAGGCGTACCTTCCAGGTAAGTAATGGCATCTGAAACGATCTTTCCAAATCCTTCGCCGTCGTTCAACTTGCCCACAAAGTAAGTTTTGGCTTCGGAACCGGCACTGCCTTCAACGCCATCATCCACCAGACCAAAATGACTCAACAGAATGTCAGCTTGCTCTTCGACTGTTACATTACCGCCAATGATGCCAGTTTTGAATATGGCGGTATCAGCCAGCAAATCGGCCAGCCCTTCACGCGACACACCGCTTTCCACTACTGTTGCCAGTTCTGGCAAATAAACGTTACCTGGTGCACCGCCAAACAAACCAATCACCACCTTCAAAATATCATCACGTTGTCCTGATGTTATAGCCATGGGAGCTCCCTCACTTAAAAATTAAAAAATACTGAAGAAAATATAACTTGCAAGCTTTTTTCACTTTGATTCCATGTAACTTCTGCGCCACCCGCAAACCCACTAGCAGAAAGTATCACAAAAGCCAAGTAAAATTCATTCTGCCCAAAACCCCTTTGCTTTGCAAGTATACAGTGGAAGTATATGTTTCACATGTTGCAATCTTACAACGCACTTCTGCACTTCGTGCGCTATCCTATGCGGCTTATTTTTATGGTTTTACACGATTTTTCCGTCTCCTTCGTCGATTTCCAATCAAAGCGCAAATGATTTCCATTGTTCCAAGAAATTTTACAATATGCTCTAATCTGGACTACACATTCACTCCCAAAAGGAGAATCTGTCCTGAAAAGCAAAATTTCCAAGAGCATTCTAAAAGTTGACTCTGCACGGCAAACCAAAGAAAACCGGTAATTTTCCATTGTTGTTTTTGAACTGATCACCTTTTCTTATGTTGTATTACCCTAGAAGATTTACACATAGGTGCATATCCTTTCGCTTGTACGAGGAACGGAGGTAATGTTTCCTGATTGCAACAGTACCACTTCCGTAGCCATTCAAGCTACCGATCTTTCCAAGTGCTATCCGCTATATCACCATCCCCGGGATCGTCTCAAACAGTTTTTGTGGCCCTCCCGCTGGTGGGGAGAACACAAGTTCTACCGAGAATTATGGGCACTCAGACAAGTCAATTTTTCGATAAATCGCGGGGAAGTGGTCGGCATTGTGGGCCAGAACGGCTCGGGCAAATCGACGCTGCTACAACTCATTTGTGGAACGCTGACACCAACGCACGGCCATGTGAACTGCGAGGGTCGGATTGCAGCTTTGCTTGAACTCGGCGCCGGATTCAATCCGGAATTTACCGGGCGGGAAAATGTGCTGATGAACGCTGCGATTCTCGGATTGAGTCAACAGGAGATCGATCAGCGTCTGGAGAACATCATCGATTTCTCCGGAGTTCGCGATTTCATCGATCAACCCGTCAAAACCTATTCCAGCGGCATGTATGTTCGCCTGGCTTTTTCAGTGGCCATCAACATCGATCCCGACATTCTGGTCATCGACGAGGCATTATCGGTCGGCGATGGCGCGTTTGCCCGCAAATCCTTCAATCGCATCATGCAAATGCGCGATAGCGGCAAAACCATCCTGTTTTGCTCTCACTCTCTGTTTCAGGTTGAGTCCTTATGTGCCCGTGCGATCTGGATCCATCAGGGCCAGATCGTCATGGATGCCGATTCGCCCAAGGTGGTCAGTGCGTATCAAGCTTTTCTGGATCAAAACAGCAGCGAGTCACCGCCAATGGACACCCTCACCACGGGTATCGCTGAGAAACCACCGGAAATGGGCAGCACAATCACTTCCGGATACGCCCGTTTTGACAAGATTGCGGTATTTGCAGACAACATACCCATGCAAAATGCTATCGTTGCCAGTGAACAATCCAATTTACGCGTTGAACTGGATTTCACCTCGGACCCCATGCTGCCATGCCCCACCATCGGTGTCACGATCCAATCCAAAGACGGACGCACGATCACCAGCGCAGCCACATGGGAAGATACCTTTACGGTGCAGCGTTCTGCTTCCGGCAGCGGACAGATTTGTATCGAGTTCCGCCATATCCCTCTGCTCAAGGGCGAATATCAGATCAATACCTACCTGTTATGCGAACGGGGCTTGCATATCTACGACACAGCCGAAAACATCGCATCGATGGAAGTCCAGCAAACAGGGCGCCTGCAGGGCTATTTCTCGATACCTCACGAATGGAAAAACACCTAGCGCACGGTATGCGTCGAGGATGAAACCTACTTCACCCACACCACAAGGCACTGGAATCGGCCATTCTGACGATGTATCGCAGCGGATGGCATCGGCATCATGCAACGCCGTTGATGCCACACCACTTCCGCATGCTATTCGTGCCTATCTGCTGGCGCTGCAACATGATGACGCAGAGCCTCAGCATTACGGACTGTTTCAGGACGAGCACAGCACGCTGACACAGGCTCAACAGCATCAAACCAATTGGCTGATTGCAAAACTTCCCATCTGTTCCCATCAACCACGGATCGGCGTCAATGTGAGAAAAACAACAGCCCGCCTACAACAGCAGGGTTATGATGCGCACTACGTCAACTTTGGCATCGATTCCAATTCCCCGACTTCGAACCCGATGTATTCGTCAGCTTCCCCGGTCTTCCCGGCATCCGACAATCGCGAATCTTTTGATACGCTGGTCTTGTGCGAATCGATACACAGCACCGAACCATTGATTGCCATTAACCAAGCATTCGATCGCTTACCGATTGATGGCGATTTACTGATCATGGATGAATTTGTACTCAGATATGACGCAACGGAAACCACCCCGTCATTTTTTCTGGATAACATGATTACTCTGGCTGAGAGACTGGGATTCAAGCTCATCGAGCAAATTGATTTATCGGACCGGGCTGCGCCGACACTCGCCTACTGGCAACGGGCAATCCAGATCCATCGGCAAAAACTGCGCACCGAACACGCTGTAACCGATGAACAATGGACTCAGTTCGATCAATTCTATCGGCGTCGGCAACTGCAGTTCAGCAAAGCCCTAACCGGTTATGTGTACCTGCATTTCAAAAAATTATCCGTACCCAAGTGGCGAGTACAGTTGCTACACTTCAACCAGATGCCCGACATGCTAGCCCTGTTCAAAAAAACGTTTCAACACGACATGACACCCACGACCTGGCAATGGAAGTACGATGCTCATGCCGGTCGTGCAATCGGAGTATGGCGCGACCACCAGTTGATCGCGCATTATGGTGGCATCGGTCGCAGAATCCTGTTTTTCGGTAAGCCCCAAACCGCCGTGCAGATCGGCGACGTCATGGTGGATGTTGCAGAACGCGGCACACTGAGCAAAAAGGGACCGTTTTTTCTAGCCACAGCAACCTTCCTGGAACACTACATTGGCTATGGCAGACCCTACCTATTGGGCTTCGGTTTTCCGAGCGAACGTCACATGAAAATCGCCGAACATCTGGGTCAATATGCCAGAGTGGGCAACCTGATCGAATTTTCATGGTCCTCACGCCCCAGATATCCGCACTGGCGCACAAAACTACAACCCATCGATGATACGACTCCGGTCACCAGCGAAGCTATCGTGAATTCGTGCTGGCAGCACATGGTTGCAGATATGCAGAGCGCGATCATCGGTGTGCGCGACTGGGAATACGTGCAACGCCGGTATTTGCATCATCCGAGCCAGTCCTATCGGGTTCTGATGATCAAGAGTCGCTTCAGTCAACGGGTTGAAGGCATTCTGGTACTGCGATACGATGCCGCGGACTGCGAAATCATGGATTTCATTGCTCCATTGCGAGCCATTCCGATAATGATCCACCACGCCAGAAGGCTGGCTGGCATGCACGGCTGTGCACGGGTGTTTTGCCATATCACCGAAAACTTCGCAGACCACTTTGCAAAAACTGGAGGGTTCGGACAACCGGCACACATTCCGATTCCGGCCAATATCTGGAGTCCGGGACCAGCGCCCGAAATCCTGAAAAATCACTGGTGGCTCATGAGTGGTGACAAGGATTTCCGCTAGATAACTCTGAATGACAACACTCACCTTACATGATCGTTGCTCGTTATCATTTTCGGAAAACCACTATTTCAACGCTACCCGCAAAGGGTACTTGACAAATGAAGCATCAATTTTCGGGTTAAAATACATGCAAAGGCAATCTGCGCGCCATAAGTGCCTGACATCTTCAATTCCTGACTGAGAGACTCTTTGGAAAACCTGCTCATCCCCTACGAAGCCGCTCTATCCATTCCCTGCGCTCGCGCACTTGTTTTTGCACCCCACCCCGATGACGAAGTATTCGGCTGCGGTGGCACCATCATGCGGCATGTTCAGCACAACACGCCGGTGCATGTCATCATCGTTTCGGATGGTACTTATGGTGTCAGTGCGGAAGCAGAAAATGATCATGCAATACAGCGCCAGAATGAAAGCATCGCGGCTGCACAGAAACTGGGATACGGTATTCCGGCATTCTGGCATTATCCGGACAGGCAGATCAGTTACAGTGAAAAACTGATCCAGCATATTCTCGCCAGTATCCGTGAGATCGATGCCGATCTGGTTTACGCGCCATCCGTACTGGAAATGCACCCGGATCATCGCGCTCTGGGCATGGCTGTCTCGGAAGCCGTGCGGCGCATCGGCAAGTTGATTCGTGTGGCATTCTACGAAGTGGGCGTGCCGCTGCATCCCAATCTGTTACTCGACATCAGCGATCTGGTCACGCGCAAATCCGCCGCGATGGCGTGCTTTTCATCGCAAAATGCCAAACAACGCTACGATCAGCACATTGCCGCACTCAATCGCTACCGCACCTACACCCTGCCCGAACAAGTCAGCGCTGCCGAAGCCTACATGCTGGTCAACGCCGAAGCATTGGCAGATGATCCACTCAAACTTTACGAATCCGAGCACACCCGGCAGAAAGTACTGGGTTTACCACTCGATAGCAGCGACCTGCCATTGGTGAGCGTCATCATTCGCAGCATGGACCGCCCCAGCCTGATCGAAGCACTGGATTCGGTTGCGCTGCAAACCTACCCTCACATCGAAGTCGTTATCGTCAACGCCAAGGGAGCGGATCATGGCAAAACCGCCGAATGGTGTGGCAATTTTCCCATCCGCAAGATCGACATGACCGAACCGTCGCATCGCAGTCATGCCGCCAATGCAGGGTTACTGGCTGCTCAGGGTCACTATCTTGTTTTTCTGGATGACGATGACCTGTTCCTGCCGGACCATGTAGCGACCCTAGTTCAGGCATTACAAGATCATCCTGGCAAACGCTGCGCTTATACGGGAGCACGTGTCGATTACTTCGTCGATGGCCAGTTTCAAAAAACCACGCAATTCAATGATCCATTTGATGCCGGTCGGTTGTGGGGCAGAAACTTTATTCCGATCCATGCCATGTTGTTCGAGCGATCTCTAGTCACCGAAGATCAATGCCGGTTTGATGAGCACCTGGAAATTTTCGAAGACTGGGATTTCTGGATACAGCTTTCTCAGCATACCGACATACTGCATATTGACAAGATTACAACCGTTTACCGGAATCATGGATATTCGGGTATGGGATTTCAATACGATGCGGATTTTGTCAGAAAGGCAAGAGTCAAGGTTTATGATAAATGGAAGACGCTGTTGACCGGAGAACAACTGGAAGAACTGATTCAATACCGTGAAGACTTGACGTCTCGTCTGCATAAACTATTAGCTGAGAATGCTGATCAGTTCCACAATCTGAATCTGGAAAATCAGCAACGCGAGCAATCACTGCAACAGAAAATCAACAACCTGAACAGCACCGTCGATCATCTGAACAGAGTCAATGCGGATTCCAAACGAATCATCAATGACCTCAACATGACCATTCATTCCGTTTTCCATTCCACTTCATGGAAGGTAACCTCCCCACTACGGTTTCTGGTTAGGATAGCGCGTGGACAATATCACGAGGCATGGGACGGCCTGCGCCGTAAAATTCTGTTTGTGTTGAAAGCCATTTACTGGAGATTGCCGCACCGCTGGCGCGACAGGATGGTAAACGCAGCATATCGCATTGCTGGCCCCCTGTTTTCCGGATTGGGTCATTACGAATCCTGGCGTACCCGAAAATCGAACTCCACTTTGGTCTTCCAGCGACAAGCCGGAAATCAACCTGTGGTCATGATGGATTCTGCTGAAACAACGCCCCTGATGAAACCACCTCTTGGGCGCATCGCCATCCATGCCCACATTTTTTACGCCGACCTGGTTTTAGAGTTCTCGGAACATCTGAAAGCAATGCCATTCGCCTACGATCTATTCATTTCGGTACCCAATGAATCGGTTGGTCAGGCTTGCAAACAGGCATTGGCAAAACTGCCCAGCCTGCAACAGCTCACAGTCGCCATTGTGCCGAATCGTGGACGCGACATTGCGCCATTCTTCTGCACCTTCGGTGAAACCTTGCAGCAATACGACTACGTCGCACACATTCATAGCAAGAAATCCCTTCACAATAATGGCGGCACCGACGGTTGGCGGGAATATCTGCTGACCGGCCTATTGGGCAGCACTGCGAATATCCGGAAAATCTTTACACTGTTAACTGAGAACGAGAAGACCGGATTGATTTATCCACAAAATTTCGCCAAATTACCTTACTCTTCTT
>JAAEXZ010000065.1 GCA_017879645.1 Nitrosomonas sp. | reverse complement strand
TCTGCATTGTCCGGCACGGATTGCTTTACCCGATCAGCCACCCGGTGGATCGCGGTCAGTGCATCAATGAAAACAAATCCTCCCCATTGTGCCAGTTGCAAACAGAAATCCCAGTCAGCATATTCCGCCAGAGATTCATCGAAACTGGCGCCAGCTTCGATGAACCGTCGACGAAACAACAGGGAATGTATGGACAGAAGGTGACCAGAATACAAATCGACGGGATCAAATGGCGCGCCTTGCTCATTCAATACAGTTCCATCTGAATCGATCGTCCGTATGCGCGTATATGCCGCCACGGCATCGGGATGATCATTGAGCGCCGCCACGAGTTGGTGCACATGCTCGAGATACAGTTCGACACCGCTATCGAGCACCGTAATCCAGTCTCCGTGCGCCGCCTGCAAACCTGCATTGGCCGCAGCAGCGGGTGTCATCGACTTGCCATGACAGTTGATCCTATGCACGAAAAAAGAACCGCACTGCAAAATCGGTTCGCCCGGCTCACTTACCTGCATGTCCACGACGACAATTTCTATATCGGGATACGTCTGTCTTGCGATCGATTCCAGAGTAACAGCCAGTTGCTGCGAGTCTGCATTGCGTACGATGATGGTGACCAATGTCGGAGAACGGGGCGTGGGAGTATTCATGCTGGCTTGGCGGGCTTTGAAATGAAATGTCTATGGAATGAATAACGCCGGATAATATACGCCCGATTCCCCATCCGGCAATATGATACTTCTCACAATCGCCGTCAAACCCTTCACGCTCTAGCCAGCAAGGTATTTCATGTTATCCTGTTTGCGCACTACTTCTATCCCATCCCAGAAGGAATCAACTTCAAATTGCAAGTTACCCAGCCCGAACCGATTTCGGTCATTATCGTCAATCACAATGCCGGTGCATTACTGTCATCCTGCGTTCTGGCAGCACTCCAGCAAGCCCGGGAAGTCATCGTCATTGACAATGCATCATCGGATTCCAGTTTGGCAGAATTACAATCCAAACTGCCGGCTGATAGGCAGGTACACATTATTCCCCTGAACTGCAATGTCGGTTTTGCTGCCGGCTGCAATAGAGGCATTGACCATGCAACTCAACCCCATTTACTCTTCCTGAATCCCGACTGCATCCTGGAACATGGCTCACTGTCACGCCTGTTCCAGGTACTCCAATCCGATCTGCGTGTCGGTATGGTCGGTGGATTTCTGGCCAATCCGGATGGATCCGAGCAAGGCGGCGGACGGCGCGCCATCCCTACTCCCTGGCGAGCCTTGGTGCGGGCTTTCGGTCTGTATCGCCTGGAGAAATTCCATCCACAAATATTCTTCGACTTTCATCTGAACAAACAGCCTCTTCCTGCTACACCGATCAAAGTCGAAGCCATTTCAGGCGCACTGATGCTGGTTCGGCGCGAAGCCATTTCCGATGTTGGCGAATGGGATGAGGGATATTTTCTACATTGCGAAGACCTGGATTGGTGCATGCGCTTCCAGCAAAAAAACTGGAAGATCCTTTTTGTACCGGATGCACCGGTCACGCATTATCAGGGTACTTGCAGTCAATCGCGCCCTTACTTTATAGCCTGGCACAAACACAAGGGCATGTTGCGTTTTTACCGGAAATTTTTCCGGGATCGGTATCCTGGCGTACTGATGGGATTGATTACGCTTGGTGTATGGTCGCGCTTTGCGGTCACGGTGGGTTATCACGGCATGCGCGATTGCATTAATTTACTTAGCCCCAAGCATGAATAATCGGCGTATCGGCTTACTGGGCGCCACCAGTCTGGTGGGCGAGTGTTTGCAGCGACAACTGATGCAGCAACAATGGCACATCGTTGCCTTTTCCCGCCGTCCACACGTATCCAGTGAAGCAGCCATATCGTGGCTGCAACTGGATGGATTACCTTTGGAAACCGAAACCAGTGATCCCACTCTGGATAGCATTCCTTATTGGATCTGTGCCGCCCCGCTATGGGTATTGCCGCACTACTTCGACATGATGCTGAAACTGGGTGTTCGACGCATTGTTGCGCTCTCCTCCACCAGCCGTTATAGCAAAACGACTTCACCGGATGCCAGCGAACAGCGCATCGCACAACAACTGATTACAGGTGAAGAAGCCCTGCGCACCTGGGCAACCCAGCACGACATTACCTGGGTCGTTCTGCGCCCGACACTGATTTATGGTTATGGACGCGACAAAAACATCACGGAAATTGCACGCTTCATTCTGCGCTTCGGTTTTTTCCCAGTTTTCGGTTCCGCTCAGGGCTTACGGCAGCCCATACATGTGGATGATGTGGCAACCGCCTGCTGCTCAGCCATCTCCGCTAAAGGTGCAGGCAATCGCGCTTACGATCTTACCGGCGGGGAAACACTATCCTATCGTGAGATGGTAATCCGTGTTTTTGAAGCACTCGGCAGCACGCCACGTATTTTCAGTATTCCGTTGTGGCTTTTTCATCTGGCATTGTGGGGATTGAAATGGTTACCGCATTACCGGCATTGGACCAGCGCCATGGCGCAGCGAATGAATCAGGATCTGATCTTCGATTACACGGATGCGCGACAGGATTTGCACTTTTCTCCAAGGTCGTTTAAGCTCGCGCCTGGAGATTTGCCTAGTCAAAATTAAGGTATAACCATTATAATCGTGGCGAAATCAATTCGCCGGATACCTCAAAATTCTTAATTGCCTTGCCAGTATTAAACGTTTGTCAATGAGCGCCTGATCATTTACGTTCTAATATCTATCGATGAAATTCAAATTCAAAGCACCTCAAAATGAGGTTGCACTGGCTTTGGCCAGTTTCAGGAAAACTTTCCGCAATATCGGTGTTTTCAGTGCAGTCATCAACATGCTGATGCTGATGCCCGCCATTTATATGTTGCAGTTGTACGACAGTGTGTTGACAAGCCGTAACGAAATGACGCTGTTCATGCTGACCCTCATCATGCTGGGTGCATATATTTTCATGGGTTCACTGGAGTATGTGCGCAGTTTCGTGCTGATTCGCGTCGGTGCGCAATTTGACATGAAGCTCAACAAACGCGTGTATACGGCAGCATTCGAACAAAGCCTGAAACAGGGTGACGGCAATGCCGGACAAGCGCTCAAGGATCTCACCAGTATCAGGCAATTTCTGACGGGAAATGCCCTGTTTGCGTTTTTTGACGCCCCCTGGTTTCCGATTTATCTATTTGTCATTTTCATGTTTCACCCCGGCCTGGGTGTTTTTGCGCTGTGTGGAACCATCATCCTGATTGCGCTGGCCTACATCAACGAAAAGGTTTCCCACAAACCGCTGGCGGATGCCAATTCCATGGCTATCGCTTCTACCAACATCGCTTCCAACAACCTGCGTAATGCCGAAGTCATCGAGGCCATGGGCATGCTGCCCAATCTGCAATCGCGCTGGTTCAAGCTGCATGGTCGTTTTCTCAATCTGCAAGCAGAAGCCAGCGAGAAAGCAGGCATTGTCACGGCACTGTCCAAATCGGCTACCGTTGCCCTGCAGTCGCTGATGCTCGGACTGGGTGCGTTACTGGTGCTGGAAAATGATATTACTCCCGGCATGATGATCGCCGGTTCCATCCTACTGGGACGGGCTATTGCTCCTGTGCAACTGCTGATCAGTGTATGGAAGCAGATCGGCAGTACCCGCAGCGCGTATGAGCGTTTAACCAAGCTTCTGGAGCAGAATCCGGCTCGCGAAGCTGGAATGGCCTTGCCCAAACCCAAGGGTATTATTACAGTGGAAAATGTCACCGCCATGCCTCCCGGCAGCAAAACACCGGTGATCAAGGGCTTGTCACTGTCACTGGCAGCAGGTGAAGTACTGGGTGTCATTGGTCCCAGTGGCTCCGGGAAATCCACACTGGCACGCCTGCTTGTGGGTGTGTGGCCTGCGGCAGCGGGCAAGGTCAGGCTGGATGGTGCCGATGTCTATCTCTGGAACAAGGATGAACTGGGCCCTCATGTCGGCTATTTACCACAGGATATCGAATTGTTTGCCGGCAGCGTTTCCGAAAACATCGCCCGTTTTGGTGAAATCGATGCCGAAAAGGTCATTCTGGCTGCCAAACGGGCGGGTGTGCATGAAATGATCCTGAATATGCCGGAAGGATACGATACTCATCTGGGTGAAGGCGGTGCAGGTCTTTCGGGCGGACAAAAACAGCGCCTCGGCTTGGCCAGAACCATGTATGACGATCCGTCGCTGATTGTACTGGATGAACCGAATTCCAATCTCGATGACGTTGGCGAACAAGCTTTGCTGGCCGCCCTGACTGATCTCAGAAAACGTGGAAAGACGATCGTACTGATTACGCACCGAACCAGCATCATCAGTGTCACCACCAAGCTG
This sequence comes from Nitrosomonas sp., assembly GCA_017879645.1. GTDB lineage: Bacteria > Pseudomonadota > Gammaproteobacteria > Burkholderiales > Nitrosomonadaceae > Nitrosomonas. The sequence continues at coordinate 13,710 of JAAEXZ010000065.1, read as the reverse complement.
CTGTTATTGCAGGATGGCACGGCGAAAATGTTTGGTCCTACCAGCCAAGTCATAGAAAAACTCACCAAACAGCAACAGCAGGCTCAGCAAGCCTTGGTAGCGAAGCAGGATGCACAAAAACAACCTGCCCAGGGCGAGGCGGCACCACCAGCAGCCGCCGCAATGCATTCCGAAGTCTGAACAGGCGCCGCACACTATTATGACCCCCAGAAAAGTCCAATTTCCGGAATACAAAAAATCATGAAGCTTGTCGCCGAAAACAAAGAAAAAATTGTTGAAAATATTCCGGTCGAAAGTTCAAGCTGGGTGGAAACGGACGAAACCGTCCATACCCGGCTAGGCTGGTGGATTGTGCTCGCCGGATTTGGTGGTTTTATACTGTGGGCAACTTTTGCTCCTCTCGACAAAGGCGTACCGGTGCCGGGGACTGTCACGGTATCCCGTCATCTTCAGGCTGTTCAGCATCAAACCGGTGGAATCGTCGATAAAATCCTGGTCAAAGAGGGAGATCATGTCACCATGGGGCAGGTATTGGTGCATCTGAATGAGGTCCAGATCAAGGCACAAGCCGAAATCACCCGCACTCAACTGATGACGGCTCAGGCAACAGAGGCTCGGCTGTTGGCGGAACGTGATGGAAAGAATGAAGTGAGCTATCCATCCGAGTTGTTGTCAGCACAAAGCGACAGCCGTGTCACCAACAACATCATCATACAAAATCAACTGTTTATGTCCCGCAGACTGGCTCTGCAACACGAAATAGCCGCATTGGATGAAAACATGGCGGGCCTCAAGGTACAGTTACGCGGTCTTGAAGCGTCCAAATCCAGTAAACTCCAGCAATCCAGGCTACTGGAAGAACAACTCGTCAACATGCGCGATCTTGCGACAGACGGTTTCGTTCCACGCAATCGCGTTCTGGAACTGGAACGCACCTTTACCCAATTATCTGGAGAAATTTCTGCCGACATCGGCAACATTGGACGCACCCAGCGCCAGATTTCGGAGCTCGAACAGCGCCGCATCCATCGCCAGCAGGAATACCAGAAGGAAGTACGGCAGTTACTGTCGGATACAAAAAAGGAAGCCGAATCGCTGCAAAACCGGCTGAATGGTCAGGATTTCGAATTGGCCAATGTCGAGGTTAAAGCGCCCGTCGATGGCACAGTCGTCGGTATGAATGTATTTACTGAAGGAGGAGTCATCGGCGCGGGATTCAAATTGATGGATATTGTCCCCAGCGATGACATGCTGATCGTAACCGGACAGGTTCCGGTGCACTTGATCGATAAGGTTCATCCGGATCTACTTGTCGATCTCATTTTTTCTGCACTCAATCAGAAAAAGACACCCAATATCCCTGGTGTTGTAACGCATGTCTCGGCTGATCGCTTGACCGACGAAAAAAGCGGATTACCCTATTACACGATTAAAGCCAGGGTCACGCAGGATGGCTTGAAAATGCTGACAGATCAGCAAATTCGTGCTGGCATGCCGGTTGAAATCTTTGTCAAGACCGGCGAGAGATCATTGATGAGTTATCTATTCAAACCCATCCTGGATCGCGTCCATTCATCCATGAGTGAAGAGTAGTAATGATGTTTTGCTTGCGCCGAAAATTCATTGCCCTGACTTGCATCATCCTGTTCAACCAGCAAGGAAATGCTGTACATGCCATGAGCCTGCTGGATGCTTATGAAGCCGCACTCGAACATGACCCTACATATCGCTCCGCATTTCACGAAAATGAAGCGGGTCAGCAGGCAGAGGCTATTGGACTGGCCAGTCTGCTGCCTAATCTGTCTGTCACTCACAACCAAAGCAGGAGCGCGGGAACGATCACTGGGATCAACAGTTTGACCGGACAAAGCGTTGCCGATCATACACATTTCGATAGTCAGATCAGTTCACTCACCTTGCGTCAGCCCTTGATCAATCTGGAAGCCGTAGCGAATTACCGTATCGGGAAAGCCCAGGCCGAATCGAGCCGGTCCAAATTTTCCGGACGCAGCCAGCAACTTGTCGTTCGCCTGGTAGAAGCTTATGTCGAAACGTTATTGGCACAGGATCACGTCAAGCTGGCTGAAACGCAGCTCGTTTCACTCGAGGAACTCAAGCGCGTCAACGAGCGCATGTTGCTCAAGGGAGAAGGCACCACTACTGACGTCCTTGAAACGCAGTCCAAGCATGCCATTGCACAAGCAAAAGTTATCGAAGCTCACGACGAACTTGAGACGGCTCGACTCAAATTAGAAGCGATTACTGGCCAAAAAACCCAGAATCTGACTCGACTATCTGATATGTTCAGTTCGCGCTCCATTCAGCTTCAGGATTTCGATGATTGGCATACAATGGCGCTCGAGCGCAATGCCGAACTTGTCACACAACGACATACGGTTGTTTCCGGCAAGGAAGAAATCAAAAAAAGCTACGCCGGTCATGCGCCGCGTGTTGATCTGGTAGCCAGTCTGTCGAAAAATAATCGCGGATCATTCATCACCCGAAACCAGGATGCCGAATTGGGAACGGTTGGTATCGAGGTCAATTTTCCACTCTACACGGGCGGTCGTGTCAGCGCCCTGACTGCACAGGCAAAAGCCAATCACGCCAAAGCCGAGGCCGATCTGGATGCTATCACCGACAAAGTGATCGTCGAACTGCGCAAACAATATAATCTGCTTCAAAGTGGCATAAAACGGATTGAGTCGCTTCAGCTTGCCGTCAAATCGGCGGAACTGCTGATCGACGCAACCGAAAAAAGTATCCGTGGCGGTATCCGGATCAATCTGAATCTACTGGATGCCCAGCAACAATTACATACTGCTCGGCGCGATCTTGCCGAAGCCAGATACAATTACCTGCTAGCCTACCTACGATTACAGCTGGCCGCCGGAACACTGGTGCTTGAAGATCTCAGAAACGTTTCCAGTTATTTTACTGTTTCCAACTAGAGCAGCTAAGAGTCAATCGGGGTAATTGGATTTCGATCCTATTTCATAGGATTTAGTCACCCCAACTCCTGGCTCCAATTACCCCAAAACACTCCAAGACTCTGGATAAGTTTGACTCGTCACCCCAGTGCCGCCAATTCGAGAAGATACAGTTCATAGCTGATCAACACACTGTAGCTTATCAGGGTTAAATACTTGATGTGCTTGACGCGCATTTTTCCGAGCAGGACCACATTATGATGAATAGCAAGTAGCATAACCGCCAGTACCGTTAGCGCTATCTTGAATTGCACAAACTGTTCTGTACCCTGCTCAAGTAAAGCTGCCATGAACCAGTTGAGTTCCTCTCCGCCCGCAGCCAGAATACGCAATGTCAGCATGGCATCCAGACCACTCAACAGGACGATAGCAATTGAACAAAACATCATGTATCCGGCGTACCGATCCACATAAGCGGCCTTACCTCTGTTCACTCTGCGTTCAACAACACGATTTCCTTCTTTAAGACCCAGGTGGTATGCACACAGAAAAGGCATTTCTCCTCGGCGATCATCTTGGCGTCTGCACGTTGCTACACTACTCTCCATTACAAACCTCGCTAATCTGACTGTAATATCCGAACAATTAATCAAACGATACTGAACTAAAAAATCTCATCCAACAAACCCTTGCGAGTTTAATTTGAATCCATAAAATCACAATCCAATCAACCTCCTTTTTTTTTCCTATGAGGTTAATTAAAATAGCAAACTGACAACATAAAGTAATTATTCTCTGCTTTCAATTTCACGCATACTTATCTATCGATTCACAATTTAGATTCATAAAAATATTGACACCACATAGTAAAAAAGCTTTAATGCGCGGTTATTTTATGAAATGCAAACGGACTAAAAGATGAAACGAACATACCAACCTTCAGTAATAAAAAGAAAGCGCACTCATGGATTCCGAGTACGCATGAAAACCCGTGGCGGCGCTGCTGTGATACGTGCTCGCAGGGCTAAAGGTCGAGCCCGATTAAGTGTTTAATGATCTGAATTTCTCTTGATTGATTTTTTGAAATTCATTCATTATCTAAAAATTATCGACTGCGCACAGCAGTCGAGTTTGCTGCCACAATCAACTTAAGGCATCAGGCGTGTGGTTATTTCATTCAAGTATATGCAAAACCGAATGATCTTGCGCACGCGCGCTTGGGTATGATTGTTGCCAAAAAAATTGAGCGTTACGCTGTCAGGCGTAACTGGATCAAGCGAATTTTAAGGGAGACCTTCCGCCAGAATCGATCAGGCGAGTCTATAAAAAATATGGACTGGGTCATCAGATTGCGTCGCAAAGTATCCAGAAAGGATTCCGCTCAGCTTGTTGTTGAAATGAGAACTCTGATGTTTCAATTGCAGCAATGTCACGAATAATTATCGCTTGTATAAAAGCTTATCAGTACTGCATTAGTCCTTTTTTGGCACCTTCATGCCGATTTAGTCCAACCTGCTCGCATTATGCTTGCGAAGCTTATACAAAATATGGTTTTTTCCGTGGCACTCGCCTCACTTTTTGGCGCCTATTGCGCTGCAATCCATGGAACAAGGGTGGTTATGAACCTGTACCTTAACCTGAATGGCGAGTTAGCGGTCTTTTTTATTATTCTTAGAGCCACTGCAACTAATAAGTAAAAAAATAGAACACAATCGCAACAATAAAAATTTGGTAACAATCAATTCTGTGATAAGCCAAGAAAAGAAAGCTCTATCAAGAAATTAACCTGATCAGATCATAATGGAAACAAAAAAACTAGTACTCCTCATCATCTTCTCCTCTTCCCTGTTATTTTTATGGGACGCTTGGCAAAAGGAATTGAATCCGCCGACTGCGTCAAAAGTAATGACCGGAACAACCGATGCTTCCAATCAGCGTCACGACCCGTTACCCGTTCCAGGTGATGGTCTGGCTGCATCAACTGACGGAAAGGATCATGGTATTGCGGCTGGAATCGAGGGCGTCAACTCTTCAGTTACTCCCAATCTGTTCGCGACGGGTGAAAAAGTTACGATTAAAACAGACATGATTGTTGCGGAAATCGATACTGCCGGTGGCGATATTCGTCAACTGGGCCTGTTAAAACACCCTTCGCGTGAAGACAAAGACAAGCCCTATGAGCTGCTCCTGGACAAAGCAGCACGCTTCCAAGTTGCGCAATCGGGACTCATCGGTGACAACCTACCGAATCACAAGACAAAATTTACTGTCGATTCAAACCAATATAATTACGAACTTGAATCGGGACGAGACACACTGAAGGTACGCCTGCTGGCTCCGGAAGCCAATGGCATCCAAGTTGCGAAAATTTTCACTTTCCATCGCGGCAGTTATGTGGTCGATATTGAGTTTGAAATCGTCAATGATAGCGATTCCACTGTCATGCCGTTTTCCTATTTCCAGATGCTACGAGACGGTAACGAACCAGCGGGCACCAATTCGATGATGGTGCAATCGTATACTGGTGCAGCGGTGTACACGGAATCCGAGAAATTCCAGAAAATCAAATTTGCAGATCTGGATAAAAACAAGGCGGAATTTCCTACCAACGCCGATAATGGCTGGATTGCCATGCTCGAGCACTATTTCCTGACAGCATGGCTGCCAAAACAGAATACACCTCGCGAATACTACGCAAAACGCTTGGCACCCAACCAGTACAGCGCCGGTATCATTACCCCGGTTGGTGCAATTGAATCGGGACAAACCAAAAATATTTCCATGCCTTTTTATGCCGGTCCACAAGAGCAGGACAAACTGGCCGCACTGGCTCCAGGGCTGGAGTTGACTGTCGATTATGGCTGGCTGACCGTGCTTGCTGTCCCTCTTTTCAAACTACTCTCGTTCTATCATGGCTGGACCGATAACTGGGGTGCGTCAATCATTCTGCTAACGCTCACTGTGAAGTTGCTGTTCTTTCCATTATCGGCAGCAGGTTATCGTTCGATGGCCAAATTGCGCGTGGTAACGCCCAAGCTGCAACGTATACGCGAGCAATATGCCAGTGACCGTCAACGCATGCATCAGGCAATGATGGAATTCTACAAAGAAGAAAAAATCAATCCGATGGGGGGATGTTTACCTATCCTGGTGCAAATTCCAGTGTTCATTGCCCTATTCTGGACATTGATGGCTGCGGTTGAATTACGCTATGCACCCTTCGTATTATGGATCACCGACATGTCGGTGCCGGATCCCTACTATGTCTTGCCAGTCATCATGGGCGTTTCAATGTGGATTCAATCCAAACTTAGCCCACCGCCAGCTGATCCCATTCAAGCCAAGGTGATGCAGATCATGCCGCTGGCATTCAGCGTGTTCTTTTTCTTCTTCCCATCCGGGTTGGTACTGTATTCCCTGTGCAACAACATTCTGTCCATAGCCCAGCAATGGCAGATCACAAGGATGTATGAAAACAAATACGGTGAAAGCAATAACAAGGACAAAAATAAGAAAAAAATCAAAAACAAACCTGAATCTAATTCAGAAAAGAATGCTTTGCCACTGATCGAGGATACCGAAAACACGGAACAGTCAGTTGTCACCGCTGAAACAAGTGATAAGCCGCAAACGCAATCACCTTCCACAAGTAATAAGAAAGTGGTAGCAAAGCCCAAAGGTAATCCTGCTAGCAGGAAACCCAAAAGACGATAAATCAATAGGCCGATCGAACCGTCAGCAAGACCGGCCATCAAGGCAAAGTATTGAATCTATCGATGGAAGCAGATGCTGATGCCGACATCATTGCTGCCATTGCCACACCGCCGGGACAAGGCGGTATTGGCGTCATACGCCTGTCTGGCAAGAATTTAGCCGGACTGGCCCAAGTCATTCTCGGCAAACTCCCCCGACCCCGCCACGCCCAGCTTTGCGATTTTCAAGATACTGAGCATCACATCATCGATCAGGGCATCGCACTCTATTTTCCAGCACCCCATTCATACACGGGCGAAGATGTACTCGAGCTGCAGGGACATGGCGGCACTGCCATCCTCAATCTTCTGCTCGAGCAATGCCTCAAGGCTGGAGCACGCATGGCGCAACCTGGTGAATTCACCCTGCGCGCCTACCTAAACAATAAAATCGATCTGATACAGGCTGAAGGCGTAGCCGACATCATTGCTGCCAGCACAACCGAAGCTGTCCGCTGCGCCATCCAATCTCTGCGCGGTAACTTTTCTCAGCGCATCGACGAAATGGTTAATGCCTTGATCACTCTCAGAATGCTCATCGAAGCCACGCTCGACTTTCCCGAGGAGGAAATCGATTCTATCCAGATCATGCAGATCAAAAACGATTTGCAGGCATTGCAACAACGATTCGAGGACATTTTTGCTGCCGCTCGTCAAGGTCATATCTTGCAGGAAGGCATCAAGATCGTTCTGGTCGGCAGTCCCAATGTCGGCAAATCCAGTCTATTGAACCAGCTCGCCGAAGAAGATGCTGCCATAGTCACCGACATACCCGGAACCACCCGAGACACTATCCAAAGAAACATAACCATTAACGCTATTCCGTTGCACATCATCGATACAGCGGGATTAAGAGATACCAGCGACCTCGTTGAACAAAAAGGCATTGAACGTACCCTTGCCGCCATTGACAACGCTGATGTGGTAATCCATCTGATCGATTTTTCATCAACGCAACACCAGGATCCTCTCAATAAAAGCGGCACCCTCGGTATCCCCACCGACAAACCAATCATCATGGTATTCAACAAGATCGATCTCCTAGGTCAGGATCCCAGGATAGAACAGACCGATACGACACACACAGTTTATATCTCTGCCAAAACCGGTGCTGGCATCGAATTGCTGCGCGACACCATCCTGAATGCCATCGGATGGAAGTCGCAGCCATCTCCAGAAGGAATTTACATGGCCCGGCAACGTCATCTGGAAGCATTGACACAAGCCAGAAGCCACTTACAAGCCGCATCCGGTTTCATTGATCATCAATATCAACTCGAATTACTTGCTGAAGAACTCAGATTGACACAAACCGCTTTGACATCCATCACAGGGCGCTTCACACCCGACGATCTGCTCGGTGAAATTTTTTCACACTTCTGCATCGGAAAATAGTATTACCTCCACACCCATCCATAGAACTCCATTATTCTTTTGTATTTAAAGTTAAATAATGGTTTCTTACTCCGCTGGCTTCCTTGGTCTTCCGCATAAATCCACGTATAATTGTTCCCACATTTGTTCCCACGTCACCTTACATGACTAATTTTTAGAACAAAACGTGAGAACAAATGATGTATTGAGAACTATAATACCTATTAAAATACATCATCTTACATAATTTGTTCTCACGATTTTATCTTGCTCTCACAGCAGCAGTCTGACCATGGGAACACACAGAAAAAATAGATAATTAAATCATGCCACTATCTGACACAAAATTGCGCACACTAAAATCAAGTGAGGAAAAAAGAGGTGGGGGTTGAAATATCGTATTCCTACCGGCAAGCAGGAAACTATTCGACTCGGAGATTATCCGGCCTACTCTTTGTCAGATGCCCGCACCTGGCGGGAAGATTGCAAGTCATTGGCTAAACGTGGCCTGTCCCCCATGGCCTTGAAGCGGGGTGACCAAATTCCCGGTGATGTAAACCCAGCGATGAAGGAATTGGCTCAAGCATTCATTCGAAATTGGTGCCTAAAGGCTATTGAGAAATCGAAGGCCAAAGAAGCTAAAACAAAAGCATTAGATACTGTGGAAGCTTTTTCTTGGCGCTGGTACACAGAAATCGTTGAGCCATCGAATAGCGATCCCCGCAACATTCATCGGCTATTGAAAAAGGAAGTCATTCCGGCCATTGGTAAAAAGCAAATCAATGAAGTAGCGGTAACAGACATTCTTGCAATAACAGACAAAATAAAAAATCGTGGCTCGGATCAAATGGCATTGCTAGCGCGCAATGTGTTGAAACGATTATTTGCTTACGCCATAGCAAGAGAAAAAACCCGGTTCAATCCGGCGGCTGCAATTGAAGCAAAATTCATCGCGCAAGCCAAGAGCAGGGACGTGGCATTGAACACGGAAGAAATCGGGCGGTTATTGCGTGGAATATATCAATCCAGTATGAAACGGACCCACAAGCTAGCTTTGCACTTACTGATTTTATGTATGACAAGAAAATCGGAACTGATCGAAGCGAGGTGGGAAGAGCTAGATTTAGATAAACGCGAATGGTCAGTTCCTATGGGGCGCATGAAGAAAGGCAAGCCACACCTTGTTTTTTTATCCCTACAGGCCGTGGCAATGTTCGAGGAGTTGCAGAAATTGTCGAGCGGTTCAGAGTGGGTATTCCCCAGTCGTAGCGATCTGAGCCGCCCGATTGCTCGCAGCACCCTGAATGCTGCGGTCCGGGCACTAGAAATAGATGTGCGCGATTTCGTTATTCATGATTTTCGTAGAACAGCATCGACACACTTACATGAAGCGGGCTTCAATTCTGATTGGATTGAGAAATGCCTGGCGCATGAAATGCAAGGAATCAGGGGCGTCTATAATCGGGCACAGTATGCCGATCAACGGCGGGAAATGTTGCAATGGTGGGCTGACTTTGTTGATAGTCAGATCCAAGATGAACGTAAAGTGATTATCGGTTTATTTGGAAAACCATATTAATCTGGAAATCCAGCTTAAAACTTTTCTGCATTTTTCTGTTTCCACTCCACCCCCCTCATTTTCTTGTCGGAACAGTCGGAACAAAATCTGAAGAATCGCATGGATGCTTGTTCTGGATGTTCCGACATTTGCAAAAAACGTTCCGACAAACCCTGTTTTGTTCCGACAGTTATCCACAATTTCAGGGTTTTTAAGTGATTTTTGTGCTTCGATGGGTGTATTGATCCGGCAACTTACAGCCTGATTCAATGCAAAAATCCAGCGCGGAAAGATTCTGTTGCGCCCTATTATTCATGAAAAATTGATCCTGTTAATGCAAGAATGAATCTCTGTAAAACGTCTGGGTAGGTTGCTGGATGAAATCAGAATCATTCGTTGAGATAACGGGGAAACTGTCAGGCACAATGCTGATGATGGTGATGCTCACCACTGATGCAAGTAGCGATCCTATACAGCATGCCATTGCACATTATCAATCGATCAGTACGTATCAGGCAGTTATCGAATCTTTGCACGCCCAATCCAGCGAGCCGGATGTCATAAGGTATTACTACAAGAAGCCAGGGTATGTGCGCATGGAAGTGATTGCTCCCAAATTTAGTGGTGCCGTTTTGATTTATACGCCTGAATCTCGACTGATTAAGGTATGGCTGTTTGGTCATGGGCATTTCCCATATTTTAGCTTTAGTCCCGAAAATAAATTAGTGCAAAGCCCTTCTGGGCAGCGTGTAGATCGCTCTGATCTAGGTGCTTTTTTTCATAACGTTACGACACTACAAAGCAAAGGAAATACCACGGCAATCAGCAATGAATCAATTGCCGGTCAATCTACCTTGCATTTTGAAGTTGAGGCTCACAAGGGGGTAAGTATCAGTGGAGTGTCGAAATTTCAGCTTTGGCTTGATCCGGTAACGGGTTTCCCGCTTAAGGTAATGAGCTATAAAGTTGACGGCGAATTAATCGAACGGGTTGTGATGTCGGACTACAAGATAAACCCCGTGTTTCCTGTAGGTTTCTTCGATCATTGAAGCATGACAAAAGAATTCCGATTTGTCACCGAATGGCAAATTACCGCGCCCTTAGTTGAAGTGTGTAATGCCATTACACACTGCCTTGATTGGCCTTTGTGGTGGGAAGGTGTTGAAGAAGTGAAACAGCTCTCAGCAGGCGACCACAACGGAATCGGGAGTGTGCATCATTTTGTTTGGAAGGGTCGAATTCCATACCGCTTTTCATTTGACATGCTGGTGACAAATTACACCCCGCTGGTTTTTCTGGAAGGGCAAGCTAGCGGCGAAATCATTGGCACGGGCCGATGGGATTTTTCCCGTAGGGATGATGCAACGATTGTTCGGTACCAGTGGCAAGTGCGTACCAATCGGCTATGGATGAATCTAATAGCCCCAATTGCTGCGCCCATATTTCGATGGAACCACCATCAGGTCATGAAGCAAGGCGCTTCGGGAATAGCAAATCTACTAAATGCCGATCTGAAATATGTTTGCACATTGACATTATAATTTTGCGTATCCTTGAGAATAACCCTCTTTCCAGTTGCACTTATCCTGTGGATAAAGAATCATAGAAAATACGAAATGGATGCTGCCAACAACAGATTCACAAATACCATGAAAGCGTTTATTCAAACTATGATGCTGATGCTTACCCCCTGATGCAAGTAGCAATCCTATTCAGGATGCCGTTGCACATTATCAACTTCTCTTTTTACTAAGAGAAATTGCGTGATTCTAGTTCAAATAAGTAGAACAGAATCACGCAAAAACGTCTGAAATGACAAGGTATATTAAGAGGTTGATTTGTCTCTATCCTGCAAGGTATTACCCACCATGCTGAGTTTGTTTTCCAGAATCTCAATCCTAGACTCCAATTCCTGCACCAAAGCTTTTGTCTCAGGTGAGTCTGAAGTTTTCATAGCGGTACTGGTTTCCAAAAGCGCAAGGCGTGATTGTAATTGATTATCGAGATTTTCTGTTTCAGGGCCTTCAAGATGCGTGAATTCGACACTATCTTCATAGGGCTCTCGAGTTGTACCTGTTGCTTTAATGATTGCGCCTGCAATTAATCCCCCCACAATAGCCAAAAACATCGTGATAACTATGCCGTTGAATTGAGCAACCGCCACATCGGGAACAACTAAGAACGCGCTGAATCCACCCAATAATCCGGGCATTCCATGCAAATTATGTACACCACAGGTATCGACAATTTTGAATTTTGATTCTAATACCGGCAATAAAAACACATAGCCCAACACTGAAACTGCACCAGCCAACAACCCTATGCCAAATGCACCAGTAGGTGATACAACATCACAAACCGAACCAATAGCCACGCCTCCCGCCAAGGCGGCATTGGCCATATCAACCATAGAAGTTTTTCCGTTATGTAACTTTGAGCTTAGAAAATAAGTGGCAATCGTAGCGCCTGATAGGGCAAGCAACGTATTGGCGACAGTTTGCGGCATATTTGCTAAAGGAACGAGTGCAGTGGCAAAGCTTGGCCAAAATAGCCACAGAACCATTGACCCCAGCATAGCAAAGCGATCGGAGGTATGATCAGACTCAATTGGTTTAGTGCGCTGATAAGCTGTGGTTAGAACTATGGACATACTTAATCCAAAATAAGCTCCAAAGGCATGAATTACAATTGACCCGGCTGCATCTTTAAATCCAGTCGTATAGCCTATAGCATTGTCTAGCACCAACCATTCATTTAGCAGATAAAGTGGAACAATTATGAGAGCTAATAAAGCATATTGAAAAACACGCAGACGCCCAAGCACGGCTCCCATGGCAATCAATGCGGCTGCTACGGATAACTCAGCAAATAATAAAGCATCAAGCGTATGTGGCTGTAATTGGTGACCAAATATTCCATTGGCGCGTAATAAGATATAAAGCGGGAGTCCGGTCGCTACGACCAGATAAGTACCGGTTACAGCTCCAAAACCATAGCGACGGACAAACACCATTAGAAAACCAAAACCGACAAGCAGCATAGCCAAAATATGAATAATATAATTATATTTTGCTACCACTCCCGCTTCGCTTAAAACTTCGGTAGATTCGGCGTTAACCCAATTACTAAAAAATAGAGACAGTAAACCTACTGCTAGAGGCATGATGAAACTTAAGCTTTTTCTCATGTGACACTTCCTTTTTCTATTGTTTATTCGAATTGTTTCTCTGAAGAAATCTCAAGAAAGGGAATTTTTAAACTTCTTTCTAGATATCCCCTACGGAAGTGTGACCTTTAATCACCATAAATTCAATATGGTTTATTTGTATAAATTCAATTCCTATTTTGAAGTACTCTATAAAAGCTTTCTGGATTCATATACCTACATTTACTCTGCTACCCTAAACAGATCGTAATAAAAGATTCGGTTTTAATATGTGACTGCAAGTCTTGCGCTTGTCGGCCATAATAGACAGCATGAGTCTCATATTCCTGAAGCGTTTTCTTGCTATCATCAACCTTTTGTTGTAGCCCTTTGGCCGTATCCTCGTAATGCTTAGCCAATGCTTCATGATCAGCTTTGCCTAATAAGGATTCACAAGATACATTGAGAGCTTTTATTCAAACCATTCCCTAGATAGCGTAGTCACGAAATAAGGAATATGAGATTCTTGTAAAAAACGAAAGGATTTCATATGACCCATTCCCATCGCAGACATGACATATCAGACGAAGTTTGGTCACTGCTTGAGGTACATTTGCCAGGCCGCCAAGGTAGCTGGGGAGGAATAGCCAGAGATAATCGTCAGTTTATCAATGCTGTTTTCTGGATTATGCGCACAGGTGCACCGTGGCGGGATTTACCACCGGATTACGGTGATTGGAGCAATACGCGCATCGCCGTTTTATTCGCTGGCGCGACAAGGGCATGTGGGAAAGATTACTGGAAGTTCTGATTGACGATCCGGATTACGAATGGCTGATGATCGATGCCAGTCATTGCAAGGTTCATCCCCATGCCACCGGGGCCAGAGGCGGAAATCAGGACATGAGCCGCACAAAAGGGGGCTCAACAGCAAGATACATCTGGCCGTGG
>JAAEXZ010000064.1 GCA_017879645.1 Nitrosomonas sp. | reverse complement strand
TGGCCGTGCGTCCCAGAACCGTGGTGATGCCGCAATTAATCAAAAAATGTGCCTGGGTCGTGTATCCGGTAAGGGATAATCCGGATTGATCGGCAACCTCGAGCAGTGCGCTGAAGTCGACATGACTGGTTATGTCCTGAAGTCCGGGGAGGAAAAAGGGATCGTCATGTGCATGATGCCGATAATGGCACATGAGCGTGCCTTGCTGACGTTGCGGATGATAAAACTCGCTGCGCCCGAACCCATAATCCAGCAGGAGAATGACACCTTGCCGCAGGCTGTCAGCCAGACTGTGGATGAAATAACGGGCAGCCAGATTGATTTCGCTGCTATAAACCCAATCGGGTTGCTGATCCGGATTGATATGGGTCGTCAGCGCATTTGCCAGCGTTCGTAGTTCTGCATGTTCGAGTGGACGCTCCAGCCAGGCAAATCGGTCATCTTGCCAGGTTACGCCACGTTGCAGTATTTGATCGCCACGCCAGGATACGATATGCACGGGCATGGCATCGAGTACTTCATTGCCCAGCATGATGCCGCTGAAATCCACAGGCAGTTGCTCCAGCCAGGCAACTCTGGAAAACAGATGCGAAGCACGTTCCTGTAGCCAGTTTTGCTGGCGCTGCCGTAGTTCGGCGCTGACTTCCAGGATGAAATAATGTTCCGGCAGGGCCCGATGCTGCTCCAGTTCAAGTAGGATATCCGCAGCCAGCTTGCCGGTTCCAGCACCAAATTCCAGAATGTCGGTCCGGTCGAGGTGCTGCATGATCTGTATGATTTGCCGGGCCAGGGTCTGGCCGAACAGAGGGGACATCTCTGGCGCGGTGACGAAGTCACCGGCATCGCCCAACTTGGTGGCACCACTGGCGTAATATCCCAGTCCGGGCGCATACAGCGCCAGGTTCATGAATTCTTCAAAAGTGATCCAGCCATCGGCTGCTGCGATCCGTTTCCGGATCAGACTTTGCAGGGCGTGGCTATGAGCAAGCGCAACTTCGCTTGCGGGGGGCAAAGAGGAATGTAATGGCATTAGCGTGCGATCAGATTGTGGTAAATTTGCAGGGAATTCCTATTTCACAGGCTGGTAGTTTAGCAGCAGTACTCAAGGAGAGGAGCAGGTGCTCAACAAAGTTGTTTTGGTGACCGGCGGAGCCAAGCGGGTGGGGGCAACTATCTGCCGCAGGCTGCACGCACAGGGTGCGCGCTTGATCGTGCATTATCGCTCATCGCTCGGTGAAGCGAAGACGCTGTGCGACGATCTAAACCGGCAACGCGCGGATTCGGCAGCGCTGGTGCAGGCCGATCTCCTCGACACTGAATTGTTGCCGGATCTGGTCGCCAAGGCGGTGGATCGTTTTGGTGAACTGTATGCGCTGATCAACAATGCTTCCAGCTTTTTTCCGACGCCGATGCAACAGTGCACCATGGATAGCTGGCACGATCTCGTCGGCAGCAATCTGCAGGCGCCGCTGTTCCTGGCGCAGGTTGCTGCACCCTACCTGAAGGCGCAGCACGGCTGTATCGTCAACATCGTTGATATTCATACCGAACGGCCGTTGAAAAACTATGTGATTTACAATGCGGCCAAAGGCGGTCTGGTAGCGTTGACCAAATCGCTGGCGGTCGAACTGGCGCCCGAAGTCCGGGTCAATGGCGTGGCGCCCGGCCCGATACTATGGCCCGAGGATGGTGAATGGAGTGATGAGAGCGAACGTCAGCAGATCATCGCCAGTACGCTGCTGAAGCGCTGCGGAGAACCCGAAGACATCGCCAGAACCGTGCAATTTCTCGTGGCCGATGCGCCTTATATCACCGGTCAGATCGTTGCGGTCGACGGAGGGCGCAGCATCCATTTGTAATCGTCAAGTGCACAGTCTTACCCCGAATCATTCGCCGAATGCGTTTCTGATCCAGTCGATCGGCGAATCGCTGCGACCTGACAGCAAAACGGCATCGAAGCGGCATGGCGGCTCATGCTGCAATTGTGCGAGGTAATGTCTGGCCGTGCTGAGCAGCTTGGCCTGTTTGCTCGCCGTGATGCTGGCTGCCGCACCACCAAAGCGTTCGCTGGTTCGCAGGCGTACCTCGATGAACACCATGGTTTCCCCGTCCTGCATGATCAGGTCGATTTCGCCGAAGCGGCAGCGATAATTGCGTGCCAGCAAAGTCAGGTGATGGCCGAGCAAGAAATCGAGGGCAGCCTGCTCGGCATCCGGGCCATTCATGGCGTGGTGGAGGGTTGCTGATTCTGGGTGAGTTGCGCCTTGCCTTCCACGAACTGCGCCGTAACCGGTTCACGCGCGAACAAGGCAGGAAAAGTGAAATGAATCTGGCCGGTTACGCCATCCAGAGCGATCTCGCTGGCATCCGGCGAACGCAGCAGCCGGATCATCAGGCGGAACGCATCGATACCCAGGGCGTACAGTCTTTCCATATCGGCGCTCTGGGTTTTGCCGGACTGACGGTACACCATGACGGCGGGGTGATCCGGCTGCAACAGCCACGGTATATCCGAAAAAATGATGCCGTTCAGGTCATTGTTCTGCAGAAAATGATCGTTGCCGGTGAACACCTGCGAGGTGGCGTATACCGGCACATCTGGATCGAGGTAGGCGCGCAGCAGGCGTGACTTGGCAGCATCCAGCGCCAGAAAAATCAGGTGGTTGGATCCCGTCGTCAGGCTGCGGAACTGTGCCAGTTTGGTGGGATCGTCACTGTAACGCAGCACCGTGGAAGTATTGCCATCTGTACTTTGCCAACTTTTTGTAAAAGCGGTTTGCATGCGTCGCGACAGCGAACTGTCGTCACCGATGACAATGGCGTGGTGCCTGTCTGTGGCGGCTGCCAGCGTGGCCATGTGCACCGCTTCGGTTTCCATCTGCAAACCAAACAGATAGAGCTTGGTGGGCAAGGCCGTCGAAGAATCGACGGTATTGAGCGTCAGGGTCGGTACGCTGATATGGCTGGAAGCCACTGCCGATACGCCGTCACGAGTCAATGGACCGATTACGAGTACTGCACCAGCCGATACGGCCTGCAGATAAGCGACAAAGACGTCCAATGGATCGTCGGAGGTGGCATATAATCGTATGGCCCGCGGTACTGTCTGTTCATGTTGACCGGCTGCCTCAAAGCCCGCCTGGACCGCTTTGGCCGCTTCGGCAAAAGTGGCTGAATCCAGCGGTAACAACAAGGCCACATGTTTTTCGGATACCAACTCGAAGGTGGTTTCTGCAACAGCAGGTGTTTCCGTTTCATTGGCGAATGTCGGATGGTAGCCGCACAGTGCGAGGATCAGCGCCGGCAAGATTGAGTAAAAACGTTGCATCGTGAGGAAAATGCTAGAAAAAAGCGCATTATATGTGGTTGCCACCCCAATAGGAAATTTAAGCGACATCAGTTTGCGCGCCCTGCAGATTCTGGCCGCAGTCGACTTGGTGGCAGCCGAACATGTCGACAATACCCGACATCTGCTGACGGCGCACGGGATTACCACGACCAGGCTGATCAGCCTGCACCAGCATAATGAAGCGGTGGTCGCGGACAAGATCATCGCGCTGCTGGCGGCCGGGAGCAGCGCCGCGCTGGGGCATCTCCGATCCGGGGGCAATTCTGGTGCAGCAAGTCCGGGCACGTGGCTTGCCGGTAATTCCCGTTCCCGGCGCCTGTGCTGCGATCTGTGCCTTGTCGGCATCGGGCATCACACAGCCGCATTTCCTGTTCTACGGCTTTCTACCGACCAAAAGCGGGTTGCGCAAGCGTGCGCTGGAAGACCTGAAAGCCTGCACGCATACCCTGATCTTTTACGAAGCACCGCACCGCATTCTGGCCTGCATGGCAGACCTGATCGAGGTGTTCGGCCCTGAAAGGATGATTACGATTGCACGTGAACTGACCAAGCTGTTTGAAACCGTGCATACCGCGACCCTGGTGCAGGCTTTGTCATGGCTGCAAGCCGATGCCAACCAGCAGAAAGGCGAGTTCGTGCTGGTTGTCAGCGGAGCAGAAATTACGGTTACCGGCGAGATCGGCGATCAGGCACGCTATACTCTGACCTGTTTGCTCGCCGAACTGCCGCTGAAGCAGGCTGTCAAGCTGGCTGCCGCTATCACCGGGGAAAATAAGAGCGCCTTGTATGCGCTGGCGCTGTCACTCAAGGCAGAATCTGACGCGGACGCGGATGACACCTGAATTTTCAACATGATAAAAAAATCTATGGATAGCCTGACACTGACCCGTCCCGACGACTGGCATCTGCATGTGCGCGATGGTGCGCAACTGCGTGCCGTGCTGCCGCATACCGCACGACAGTTTGCCCGCGCCATCATCATGCCGAATCTGAAACCCCCGGTTGTGTCCACCGACCTGGCACTGGCTTACCGTGAGCGTATTCTGGCAGCCTTGCCTGTCGAGTTGCAGTCGCGGTTCGAACCGCTGATGACGTTGTATTTGACCGATAGCACCGCGCCGCAGGAAATCGCACGCGCCAAGGACAGCGGGGTGGTGCATGCGGTGAAACTGTACCCGGCGGGGGCGACTACGCATTCCGACGCCGGCGTGACGGCGATCGACAAATGCCACGCCGTGCTGGATGCGATGCAGCAGCATCGCATGCCGTTGCTGGTGCATGGTGAGGTGACCGATCCCGAGGTGGATGTGTTTGACCGCGAGAACGTGTTTATCGAGCGGGTGCTGGAGCCGCTGACACGACGTTTCCCGGAATTGCGCATCGTGTTTGAACATATCACCACGCGCGATGCAGTGCAGTTCGTGCAGCAGGCGCCGCAAACCATTGCGGCCACCATCACCGCACACCATTTGCTGCTGAATCGCAACGCTCTGTTTCAGGGTGGTGTCCGCCCCCATCATTATTGCCTGCCGGTACTGAAGCGCGAAGTGCATCGACAGGCATTATTGCAGGCTGCGACCAGCGGTAGCCCCAAGTTCTTTCTGGGCACGGATAGTGCGCCGCATGCGCAGGCACTCAAGGAAAATGCCTGCGGTTGCGCCGGCATTTTTACCGCTCACGCCGCGCTGGAACTGTATGCCACGGCCTTCGAACAGGCCGGTGCACTGGACAAACTGGAAGCCTTCGCCAGCTTTCATGGCGCGGATTTTTATCGACTGCCCCGGAATCAGGATCGCATCACTCTACACAAACAACGCTGGAACGTGCCGTACAGCTATGAACTGGGCAACGACAGGTTGATCCCGCTGGCGGCGGGGGAGAGTTTGGAGTGGAAAGTGCAGGGGGAGGAGTGAGCGATTCTGGACACTCTTACCTTAGTTAGTTTAAACCATCTATTTTGATCGATCGGATGAAGTTGATCGCGGAAAATTATAATGATGTCTAACCATGTGATATAGAGGTTCTTGGTGCTTAATTAATCTCTGAGGGTTTAATTCCCCGCCCCTTGGGGTGAAAGCTGGTTGAAAAAACAGCAGATTGAAGAGCGCAGTTAATACCCCGCTGCTTGCGGCGGGGTGCTTTATTTTTATTTAAAAAATGTGGTGATAATTATCATTTGGATGGAATAATCTAATTTTAGGTAGTTCCACCACTCATATTTAACTGAATACTCTAAACTATGTTATTTCGTTGGCCTGGCCAATGTGCTTAGTGAAAATTACTTCTCGGAATGTTTTTTTTGATTAAAAATAATTTAAGAATTCGGTAAATACCGTGCTCTTAGAGAATGATATTGGCAGTGCGGGATAAGCTAAAAAAGAGAAGGGGGATACACTGATGCTGAAACATTTACACATCAAAAACTTCAAAGCCTGGAAGGATACAGGATCAATTTGTTTAGCGCCATTAACGGTAATTTTTGGTGCCAATAGTGCCGGGAAGAGCAGTTTAGGGCACTTGTTGCTAGCGCTCAAGCAAACCGTGCTTTCAGCCGATCGCAAGCGTCCGCTGCAGCTGGGCGATGATAACGCACTTATTGATTTGGGAACCTTTGCTGAGTGCTTGCATAATCATGACCTCAGTCAATCATTGGAATTTGATCTAGCGTGGCAACTACCGGGAAAACTGGAAGTGAAAGACTCGGTCAGTGGGAAAAAATACTGGGGCGATAGTTTGAGTTTGAGCGTTAGTATGAAAGCTGGTGAGCGTGGCCAGCCTATCGTTGATCAGCTCGGCTATGCACTTCGAAGTGAGAGCAGTATGACTTTGACGGTTAATTTCAAACGAGATATCAAGGATAAATGGATTATTGAATCACCGGATTATTCTTTTATCCGTAACCAAGGCCGCGCATGGGCATTGGATGAACCAGATAAATTTTATCGTATCTCAGATCAAAGCCGTGCGCGCTTCCAGAATGCCGAGTTTTTGTCGGATTTTGCGCTGAAAACGGAAGCTGTGCTCAATAGCGTTTATTACCTGGGGCCATTGCGTGATCATCCGAAGCGGATTTATTCCTGGTCTGGAGAAACGCCTGAGAGCGTAGGACAGCGTGGTGAATTTGCCGTGGCAGCCATTCTTGCTGCAACCAGTCAGCAACGGTTTTTAAATCGCGCTCCTAAACAGCGACAGTCGCGTTTCGACGAATTTGTCGCGCGTTGGTTGAAAGACCTGGGAATTATCGAAGACTTTGCGGTAAAAGCAGTCGCGGAAGGACGCAAAGAGTTTGAAGTGTTGGTCAAGACGCATGCGCAATCCAGCGAAGTTAAAATCACCGATGTGGGTTTTGGGGTGTCACAAGTGCTGCCGGCGCTGGTGCAGGCTTTCTATTGCCCTCCGAATTCGACAATTTGGATGGAGCAACCAGAAATTCATTTGCATCCTCAGGTACAAGCTGAATTGGCTGATGTATTCATTTCGGCAACACAAGCACGTGAGGATGGCAAAGAGCGTCATGTTCAATTGATTGTGGAAAGTCATTCAGAGCATTTTCTCAATCGTCTACAACTGCGTGTTGCCGAAGGTTTGGTCTCACCTGATGATGTCGCGGTGTATTTTTGCCGTCGTGCCGGTGTGGCGACTGAGCTTGAGCCGTTGCGATTGAATGAGTTTGGCGAGATAGAGAACTGGCCGGAACATTTCTTTGGCGACGAGATGGCCGATATTGCTGGCCGCACATTGGCGGCAATGAAACGGAAAAAGGCATTGGCATCCGGAGGTAAATCGAAATGAAAGCTGTCATCGACACCAATGTGCTGTTAGTTGCGAACGGTCAGCATGGCGGTGTCTCTGAGGATTGCGTTATTGAATGTGTACAGCGGTTGCATAACATGAAAAGCACTGGAATAACTGTGATCGACGATAGTTATAGAATTCTCGGGGAATATCTGCATAAGACGAGCCTTAGTTCACCAAAAGGGCCGGGCGATGTATTCTTGAAATGGTTGTTGCGTAATGCGGGCAATCCCAATCATGTCGAACAAGTGCAGATTACCGAAATCGCGCAAGATTATTTTGTCGAATTTCCCAATCCTGCACTAGGGTTAGTATTCGATGCATCCGACCGTAAATTTGCTGCAGTGGCGCACGCTCACTTCGAGAAACCGCCAATATGGCAGGCGGCCGATTGCAAATGGCTGGACTGGTGGTCCGCTTTGCTGGAAAAAGGTGTTCGCGTCGAATTTTTGTGCTTGGATGATGCTTGTGAATTTTATCGCAATAAGTTTCCTAGCAAACCGTTGCCTACATTACCAGATTAACACATGACTGATTTCTTTCGCTTTCCTCATACTCCGCATCTGGCTTGGCTAGGTGAAGGTTTGCCGCGTGACGACAAAGTGTTGTCCGTCCGTGAGGCGACTACCCTGCTTGCGGGTGAAGTAATGGTGGAGGAGAAACTGGATGGTGCGAATCTAGGACTATCGCTTGCTTCGGATGGTAGTCTGCGCACGCAGAATCGAGGACAGTATCTAACCGAGCCACATACTGGTCAGTTTACCCGCTTGTCCGCGTGGTTGGGACAACATAGTGAGGCATTGCGTGCTGCGCTCAATCCCAATCTGATCATATTTGGTGAGTGGTGTGCTGCACGTCATTCGTTGGACTATGCTGCGCTGTCGGATTGGTTTCTGCTGTTTGATATATATGATCGCGCTGCCGCGCGCTTTTGGAGTTCATCGCGCCGCAATAAACTGGCGAGTGTAGCAGGCCTGGTCACGGTACCGCAGTTGCTACACGGCAAAACCACCGTGGCTGAGCTGAAGCAACTGGTGATCACGCATCCCAGTCATTACCGTGAAGGAGGATTAGAGGGTGTGGTGATTCGTCGTGAATCCTTCGAATGGTGCGAAGCGCGCGCTAAGCTAGTCCGGGCTGATTTTTCACAGACTATCGACAAACACTGGCGCAAGCGTTTAATTGAATGGAATCGCATCGATCATTCAGTTGTTTCATCGAAGTAAACCAATATATGCCAGTAACCTTAAACCAGAAACCAGAAACCAGAAACCAGAGTATTTATAAAAACTATGAGTTTTTTTTCTCAATAAAACGAAGGCATCGACAATCCCATCCACAGCATGACCAGGACGATCATCGTGAAACCGATGCCGATGGTGCCGATGATCATGCCGATCAGGATGGTTAGACCGTCGCGGTTGAGCAGTCCCAGCGCCATGATCAGGATGCCACAACCGGGTGGGAAGTTGGTCAGCGGGAGTGGCAGGGCGATGGCGAGTGCAAACACAAACGAGAAAAAGCCGATCACACGTTCCCAGGTGTGTACGCTGATGTAGGTCATGCGGGGCTGCATGCGGTTTTCGATGCGTTTCAACCAGGGATTGGCTTTGTCGATGATTTTTTCCAGCATGGTGCGCTTGACGGATTTGTTTTCTATCCATTCAGGCAGCCAGGGTTCGCGTCTGCCGAGGATCATTTGTAACGAGAAAATGAACAGGGGAATGGAGAAAACAGTGGTGTAGCCGGGCGGGACGGGAATCGGCAGACAGATCGGTACCGCTGCCAGTGCGAGCAGGATGCCGAAGCCGCGCTCGCGCAGGGCATGCTTGATTTCACCTACCGTCAATACCTCTTTTTTGTTTTCGATGACGACGATGGCAAGAAAATCAGAAGTAGGGTGCTCTTTGATGCTCATAGGTACTTTTTCTTTTTCCACGGCCTTCATACTATTATCACCCCGTTAAAATGGAGACAGGCTCACAATAAACATCGATATGCCCCGTTATTCATAGCGTAAGGCATCCACCGGTTTGAGCGAGGCGGCTTTTTTGGCAGGATAAAAGCCAAAGAAGATACCTACCGCCGAGGCAAACAGAAAAGCCAGTCCGACCATGCCCAGCGTGATGACGATCAGCATGTCGGCAAACCGGCTGACCAGCCAAGCGCCGCTGATCCCCAGCAGCAGGCCGATCAGCCCACCCATGACGCAGATCATGATCGCTTCCAACAGGAATTGCGTCAGAATAGCGCGCTGGTTGGCGCCGATAGCCATGCGGATGCCGATTTCCCGAGTGCGTTCGGTGACCGACACGAGCATGATATTCATGATGCCGATGCCGCCCACCAGCAATGAAACCGACGCAATGGCACCCAGCACGATCGACATGACCTTGGCGGCATCGGTGGCGACATCGGCGATGGCGGTGAGGTTACGCACGGTGAAATCGTTTTCCTTGCCTTTGGCGATGCGGTGGCGCTGGCGCAGCAACTGGGTGATCTCGATTTCGGCGATGTCCATATCGCTGGCCGATTTGCCCTGTACCAGCATGTAGCGGATCGAACCGGGGAACTGGCTGCCGGTAATCTGTCTTTCGCTGGTGGTGATTGGAATGATGACGGTGTCATCCTGATCGCGTCCGGTGAGACTTTGGCCTTTTGCCATCAGCACCCCGACGACCTGAAAGGGGCGGTTGGTGATGCGGATGGTTTTGCCGATGGGATCTTCATCGCCGAACAGGTTCTTGGCGGTTACCGAACCCAGAATGACCACGCGTGCGGCGGAGCGCAGATCAGATTCGGTAAAGGCCGCGCCCGATTCCATTTTCCAGTTACCCACCGTGAAATAATTGGGGGTGGTGCCAGTGATGATGGTGCTCCAGTTCTTGGCGGCGTAATTCAGTTGCACGGTGCCGGTAACGACCGGGGATGTGGCGCCGACGGAAGGCAGGTCGGCGATGGCATGCGAATCGTTGATGGTCAGCGTGCGCACACTGCCGCTGCCGAAACTGAATCCACCCGAGGATGTCGCGCCGGGAACGACGATAAACAGGTTGCTGCCCATGGCGGCGATAGTTTCGTTGATTTTGGTGCGGGCGCCCTGGCCGATCGACAGCATCAGTACTACGGCCGCCACACCGATGATCATGCCCAGCATGGTGAGTCCGGTACGCAGGCGGTTTTGCCGCAGCGCACGCAGTGCTTCACTTATGATTGCCAGCAGGTTCATTGAAGTATCACGAATGGGTCATGCGCACCACTATAGTTTCTAACCGGCATCAAGCCAATCGAAATCATGGTGCGCTCCCTACGAAATCCGCATCGGTGTTGTTTTTGTCAACAATGACATGGCCATCCTTCAATCGGATCAGGCGCTTCGCATAGGCAGCGATGTCGTCCTCGTGCGTGACCAGTACAATGGTCATGCCCTGCTCCTCGTTGAGTTGGATGAACAGGCGCATGATTTCCTCGCTGGTCTGGGTATCCAGATTGCCGGTAGGTTCGTCGGCCAGAATCAGTGGTGGTTGATTGATCAGGGCACGGCTGATGGCGACGCGCTGTTGCTGTCCACCGGAGAGCTGGTTGGGCTGGTGCTCGGCAAAACGCTCCAGTCCGGTGCGGCGCAGCAGTTCCAGTGCGCGCTTGCGGCTCTGCGAACGGCTGATGCCGGCGTAGAGCAGCGGTGTGGCGACATTGTCCAGCGCGGTCATGCGTTTGAGCAGATTAAAACCCTGGAATACAAACCCGATGCTCTGGTTGCGGATATGTGCGAGCTCGTTGCTCGACAGCGTTGCCACATTCTGGCCATCCAACCAGTAGGAACCACTGGTAGGGGTGTCGAGGCATCCCAGTATGTTCATCAATGTGGATTTTCCCGAACCGGAGTGCCCCATGATGGCGACAAATTCGCCACGCTGGATGGTCAGATTGATGTCGAACAGCACCTGATTGGTCACGGTTTTTCCGCTGGCATCCTGCAGGCTGTAGCTTTTGCAGAGATCGTCGATGCGGATCAGGGTTTGCGTCGCCGGGGCGGTCTGGGCGAAAGTCATCAGAATACTCGCAGTTTGAACTTGCTTTCGGCTTCCTTTTTATTGACCACTTCGCTGATCACGGCCCTGTCACCGGCCTGAACCTCGCCACTGAGGATTTCCGTGTAATTGCCATCGGTGATACCGGTGCCGACTTGAACCGGTCTGGGCCTGTCGCCTGACAACACATACAGCGTGGGCTGACTCGATGGTTTTTCCTTTTTGCCGGTTTCAGCCGATTCGGTGTCTTTGGGCTGAAAGCGCAGTGCCGCATTGGATACGCGCAGCACATCCGTTTTCTGCATGACGACGAAACCGATATTGGCGGTCATGCCGGGCAGCAATGTGCCGTCGGCATTGTCGACCATGGCTACGACGTTGTAGGTGACGACGTTTTCCTGGATGGTGGGATTCAGGCGGATCTGCTTGACGGTGCCGACAAACTTGCGCGATGGAAAGGCGTCCACGGTGAAGTTAATGAGCTGATTGATCTGCAACTGGCCGATGTCGGCCTCGGCAACGCTGATGTTGACCTGCATTTGCTGTAAGTCCTTGGCGATCTGAAACAGGATCGGGGTCTGGAAATTGGCGGCTACGGTCTGACCAATGTCAATATCGCGAGCGATGACGACACCGGAGATCGGCGAACGGATGACGCTGTAATCCAAGTTGGCCTGATCCCTTTCAACCTGCGCCTTGCTGATCGCGAGCTGGGCACGGGCGGCCTCGACTTCCTGTTCGACGACTTGCAGGGCATCCAGTGAAATGAAGTCCTTTTCTTTCAGTAACTGGTTTCGACGCAATTTGCTCTGGGCAATTTTCAGCGTGACCTGGGCATTCAGCAGATTGGCCTTGGATTGCTGCAATTGCGCGCGCAGCAGGGCTGGATCGAGTTCAGCCAGAATCTGCCCGGTTTGTACCTGATCGTTGAAATCCGCATGCAGTTTCGCCACGGTACCGGATACCTGCGTGCCGACGTTGACCAGTACCACTGGCGTCAGAGTGCCGTTGGCGGAAATGGTTTGTACGATATCACCACGTTCCAGTGTACGGGTTTTATATTGGCTTTCGCCGGATTCCTTGGCGCCGCTGCCGGACCAGTAAACATAACCGGCAATGAGTATGCCGCTGGCGATGGCAACTTGTTTGAGACTGACAGTAAGCATGTAAAAACTTGTAATAAATTATTGTTCTGTAAAATTCCACTAATCCGGTGAGTGCGGCCGGATGGATTATTTGCTACCCCATTTATCGTCTTCCTTGTCCGCATCTTCCTTGAGTTTCTGCATTTGCTGCAACCGTGCTTCCACGCTGGACATCTGATAAAAGTTGCCATTGCGGCTTTGCAAGGCGGTTTTCAACTGATCCACGGCAGCGGCATGGTGGCCTTTCAATAGATAGGATTCGGCCAATGCCCGATGTTCCAGCATCTTGTCACCGCTAAGAGCGTAGCATTGTGCTTGCAAGCTGAACAATTTGGCATCGTTGGGAAAGAGTTGCAACTGTTTATTGATGAATTCCAGCGCCACATCACTTTGTTTGTTCTGTATCAAGGCATTGGCGTAACCCTGAATGAGCGCGCGGTGCTGCGGATAAACCTTCAGCGCATTGTTATAGATGGTGAAGGCTTCACTGAATTTGCCATTCGCCAGTTTGACTTCAGCAGTCAGTGTTTCGATCATGGCGCCGCCAATGACATTTTTCTGCTCGACCCGAATGGTTTTGCCCAGAACGTGATCTTTCAGCGCCGGAGCGGCAGGGTCCTTGTGCAGAGCCTGATACAGTTGTGCCAGTTCGTCGTCGGCTTGCTTGGTTTTTTTGTTGCGCAACAAGGCATGGATATAGCCGTAGCGCTCGACGGCCTCGTTGCTGTAGCGCTTTTCCTGCAGGCGCGTGCGGAACTGTGCCACGGCATCGGCTGACTTGCCCTGCATGGCGCGCAATTTGGCGCGCACCAGCAGGAAATCCATGCTGTCCGGCACTTGCCGGTACGGCATTTCGCGGGTGCGATTCTGAATGTCGGCAATGCGTTCATAGGTTAACGGGTGGGTACGCAAGTACGAGGGAGCGCCATTTTCGTGAAAACGCCCGGCTTTCTGCAGGCGTTCAAAAAATGCGGGCATACCCTGCGGATCGAATCCGGCATCCAGCAGAATGTTGAGTCCGATGCGGTCGGCTTCCTTTTCATGCTTGCGGGTAAAATCCAACTTGGATTGGATCATGCTGGCCTGGGATGTGACCAGTACCGCCTGGCTGGCCTGCGGGTTGTTGGAACGCGATGCCACGATGGCCGCCGCCAGGGCAACAATCGATTTGATCCAGTCGTATTTCTGGGCTGCAATCATGCGCGCCAGGTGTCTTTGGGTGACATGCGCGATTTCATGTGACATCACGGCGGCCAGTTCGGATTCGCTTTGTGCGGCGACGATCAGACCGCTGTTGAAGCCCATGAATCCGCCCGGCAGGGCAAAAGCGTTGATCGATGAGTCATCCACGGCAAAGAATTCAAAGCTTTGGTCGGAAGTGGCCTCGGTGGAATTGGCAATGAGCCTGTGCCCGAGATTGCCGAGGTAGCTGGCGATTTCGGAGTCATCCATGTAACTGGGATCGGCACGGATTTCACGCATGATCCTCAGCCCAACCTGACGTTCATCGTGCGACGACATGGTGGCCTGGGAACTGTCACCCAGATCGGGCAATTCATGTGCCTGGATGTGAGCCGGCCATAACAGTGACAGGGTAACAATGAGGCAGGTCAATTTCATGACAATAGGATTGCGATTTGCTTGTCGAGTTCCGCCTGCGCCAAGCGTGATCAGGTTGCCGACCAGGTTTTGTAGTTCGAGGTGATCGGGTAGTACCAGGCAGTGCCAAAGTCGCAGTGCGTGATGCGAATGCCGGGAGGGGCCTGGCGCCGTTTGTATTCGTTCTGGTGAATCAGGTGGATGACACGGTTGACTACTGCGGCATCGAAATTGAGCGCGATGATTTCCGCCGGTGAGTAATCCTTTTCCACATAAGCTTCGATGATGGCATCGAGGACTTCATAGGGCGGCAGCGTGTCCTGATCGGTCTGGTTGTGGCGCAGTTCAGCCGATGGTGCGCGCTGTATGATGCGCTCGGGAATGACGACTCCAAGGCTGTTGCGGTACTCGCACAACTGATACACCAGCGTCTTGCTGACATCTTTCAGTACGGCGAATCCTCCGGCCATGTCACCATACAGTGTGCAGTAACCAACGGCCATTTCGGATTTATTGCCAGTGGTCAGCACCACTGCGCCGCTGTGGTTTGACAGGGCCATCAGCAGGGTGCCGCGGATGCGTGCTTGCAGATTTTCCAGGACGGTGCCCGGCGCATCGGGATCGAGTTGTACGCTCAGGTCGTGCGCGATGGATTGCCGGTAGTGGTCGAACAGATTCTGGATCGGGCACTCGAGATGGGTGACACCCAGTTGTTTTGCCATCTGGCTTGCATCTTCCAGACTCATGGCCGACGTGAATTCGCTCGGCAGCATGACGGTCTTGACCTTGTCTGCTCCCAGCGCATCGACTGCGATGGCCAGAGCCAGCGCCGAATCGACACCACCCGAGAGTCCGAGGATGACGCCTGGAAAGTCATTCTTGCCAATATAATCCCTGACGCCTATGCACAAGGCCTGATACACGGTGGCAACGGGTGATTGTGTGGCGGCCAGTTTGCCTCTGCTGGGCTGCTTGCTGTAAATGTCGATACATTCGATGGTCTCGACGAATTCGGCCAGTTGATAGGTCAGTTCACCATGTCGGTTCATGGCGAAGGATGCTCCGTCGAACACCAGTTCGTCCTGACCGCCGACCAGATTGACATGAATGACCGGAATGCCGGTTTGCTTGATGAACTGGTGGGTGATCTGGTAGCGCGATACCTGTTTGTTGATGTGATAGGCCGAGGAACTCATGACCAGCAGGATATCCAGGTGTGAACGATTGACTTTGGCCGGCAAATG
Organism: Nitrosomonas sp.; assembly: GCA_017879645.1. Taxonomy (GTDB): domain Bacteria; phylum Pseudomonadota; class Gammaproteobacteria; order Burkholderiales; family Nitrosomonadaceae; genus Nitrosomonas. The sequence goes on along the minus strand of JAAEXZ010000064.1, from coordinate 2,692 downwards.
ACCGAGCCAGAAGTCGGCACAGATATCGATGCCGAATTTCAATCCGCCATGTTCGAATACGCAGGGCTCGGTACCGGCGTCGAAGTAATAGGATTCGTTGAAAAACGGTGACTTGCTGAGAATACGCTTGTGGTAAGTGTGCGTGATCCTGCCCTGTTGCACGACCGATGCGGCGTTATACAGCTTGCCTTCATGGAAGTTGGGGTGACCGATGACCAGCGTAATGCCATCGATGGACTTGACTAATTCCACCAGTGCCGCATCACAAGCCTGACAGAAATTTTCCCGTAGCAGCAGATCGGCAGGCGGATAGCCTGACAGCGCCAGTTCCGGGGTAATGACCAGATCGGCTCCGGCTTCCCGGGCCTGCTGTACGGCACGGCGTATTTTGGCGACATTGCCGTCGATGTCACCCACACTGCAATTGATCTGAGCGATTGCGATACGCATGATGGGCAATGTCTACCGTAGGCTAGTAAGGAAGTTGCGCATCGGGCTTGGCGGCCAGGATATTCCGGCGGAAATCTTCCTGTATGCGTTTCAGCGCAGATTCATTGTCGGCCTCGAAACGCAGTACGATGACCGGTGTGGTATTGGACGCGCGCGCCAGGCCGAATCCATCGCTGTATTCAACCCGCAATCCGTCAATGGTGATGACTTGTTGCGCACTGTCGAATGTGGCCATTTGCTGCAATCGTGCGATCAGGGCATGATTTTCACCTTCTGCGGTGCGCACCTGCAATTCCGGCGTATTCATGCTGTCGGGCAGATTGTGGAGGGTGGCATCGATGTCGGTTTCATGGCTCAGTAGCTCGAGCAGGCGTGCGCCGGCATAAAGGCCATCGTCAAAACCATACCAGCGTTCCTTGAAAAACAGGTGCCCGCTCATTTCTCCAGCCAGTAATGCCTGGGTTTCGATCAGCTTGGCCTTGATGAACGAATGACCGGTTTTCCACATGACCGGTGTGCCGCCATGCTGGCTGATCCATGGCGCCAGATTGCGCGTGCATTTTACGTCGAAAATGATCTTGCCGCCGGGATTGCGCGACAATACATCAGCGGCGAACAGCATCAACTGACGGTCTGCATTGATGATTTGACCCTGTTTGGTGACGATGCCCAGGCGATCGCCATCGCCATCGAAAGCCAGTCCGATTTCAGCATCGCTGGTTTTGAGGGCCTGGATCACATCGTGCAGGTTTTCCGGAACGGACGGATCGGGATGATGATTGGGAAAGGAGCCATCGACCTCGCAGAACAACTCGGTTACTTCGCACCCCAAGCCACGATACAGTGCTGGCGCATACGCACCGGCCACGCCATTGCCGCAATCGACGACGATCTTGAACGGCCGGGCAAGTTTGACATCGCCGATGATGCGCTGCACGTAGCGGTCGGCAATCTCATGCTGGGTGTAATTTCCGCTGCCGTGAGCGAGATCGTTTTGTTCGATACGGATACGCAGTGCCTGGATCAACTCCGCAGCCAGCGTCTGTCCTCCGAGGACGATCTTGAAACCGTTGTATTCCGGTGGATTGTGACTGCCGGTTACCATGACGCCAGAGTACTGGCACAGTTCATGTGCAGCGTAATACAGCATCGGCGTGGCTACCATGCCGACATCGACGACATTGATGCCGCTGTTCCGAATCCCACGTGCCAGGGCCTGTGAAAGCTCGGTGCCGGATAAACGACCGTCGCGACCGATGGCGATGGCGGTCAGGTTGCGGGCACGGGCTTCGGAGCCAATCGCATGTCCAATTTTTTCCACATTTTCGACGGTGATGGTTTTGCCTACAATGCCGCGAATATCATACGCTTTGAAGATTTCAGGAGGGATGGCGTGCATAATGGTTCCAATTCAAAAATGTAAGTGATAAGGGAAAATACGCTTTGACTCCATGCTTTACCGTGTTGAACGGCAAGTCGTATCCAACCCGGGGCGTGTGCTAGTGATGCCCGGAAACAGCCCCTCCCTTCAACGTATAGTGCGTGCCGCAATAAGGGCAGAGCGCCTCGCCGGTGGCTTCTATCGGCAGAAAAACCCGCGGATGCGAATTCCACAGCAGCATGGCCGGGGTGGGGCAGTGCAGTGGTAAATCGTCTGCGGTGACTTCGATTTCACGTATTTTTTTATTGTCTTGCGATTCCATATCAGATGACTCCAGATAACTGTTTTAAACCAGGGTGAGCCAGTTTGCGTGATGATTGGCGCGCCCTTTGACACAATCAAAGAACAAGGTTTGGATCTGCGTGGTGATCGGTCCGCGTTTGCCCAACCCGATGACGCGATTGTCGAGTTCGCGGATGGGGGTCACTTCCGCAGCCGTGCCGGTGAAGAAAGCCTCGTCGGCGCAGTAGATCTCGTCGCGGGTGATACGTTTCTCGATGACCGGGATGCCCAGTTCTGCTGCCAGTTCGATCACGGATGCACGGGTAATGCCCTCGAGACAGGAAGTCAGGTCCGGCGTGTAGAGCTTGTCCTGCTTGACGATGAAGATGTTTTCGCCGGAACCCTCGGCCACGTAGCCTTCCACATCCAGTAGCAACGCTTCATCGTAACCATTTATCGAGACTTCCTGGTTTGCCAGGATGGAATTGGCGTAGGTTGTCACCGATTTGGCACGGCACATGTTGATGTTGACATGGTGCCGGGTAAACGACGAGGTTTTGACACGAATGCCATTTTCCA
>JAAEXZ010000063.1 GCA_017879645.1 Nitrosomonas sp. | reverse complement strand
ATTTACTGAAGAATATCAGAAGTTCAAAAACAAGCTAGCCACAAGGTTATGCATCATTTGATCAGGACGCGCGCTATGCGGCCGATTGATGAATTGGTTCATATAACCTAATTCAACGGTCGCATATTGATTGACTTTGTAACCCAACCCAACGAAGGCCCGGTTCTGATCGTAACCTTGAGAAATAAAACCAGGATTATTATCAATGTTCGTCAAGCCAATAAACAATTCACTTTGAACGATAAAACTAAGATTCGGATTTAATGATGGCATTGGAACTGCCAGTTTAACCAGTTGGCGGAATCGATGACCTACGTCATTTGAACCAGGCATCGGAGAATTATGGTCAAAGAATCGTTGCTCAAGACGGCTACGCGCCGATAATCTGCCGAATGAAAAATTATCCGACCAAGTAACTTGTTGCCAGATCCGATGCTCGTTGAAGGGATGCGCAATTGATAACGGTTCAGCCGTAGGCGCCCAGGCATAACCTGCCCATATGACGATTTTATCGGTTATCGCATAACCGAGGCCAGGACGTATCAGCGATTGAGTAAACTGCGAGGCATCATTACCAAACCGGCCTTGTCCTTCCATCCACCATCTGAATTTTTTCAAGTCAGGGTTTTGCGGATTCACGAAACCAAAATTACCCTGCGTGAAAATACCTCCCCAAACTTCAAAATCCTCTACAGTTTTATCAGCAACAGCTTGATTACTGAGTGCCAAGCCAAATGCAGCAGTCCATACAAACTTATGAATCTTTTTAAACATATATACTCCCTATTAGTTAAACGATCCTATTTGATTCTTTTGACCCTATTTTTCTGAGTGCTTATACGGTAAATTTTTTATTCTTTTTAAATTCGATTGTTTCATTTAACACATGAATTCAATCACTCTTTACTAATCGTCGGGCACCTTACCATATCAATTGTCAAGAAAGTGTCAAGAAAAAACCCGTTCTTCAAAATGGACTCACTCTAAAAATTCTCTTAATATTTAAGTGCCTAACGAAAAGCCTTTCAGAATATATTTACAAATATTATGTGTTACGTGGCACATTAGCATGAAAATTGTTAAGAAATTGTCAAAACGCTATGTAACAGATCGCAAAGATTTTAGTTTTTCCATCAATGTTACTTTTTTGCGACATTGGCCAATTTCATATTTGAATTACATTCTTGGAAAAAATGCGGCAGAAGAAAGAACTGTTTGACAAGTCATGATCCGACTCGTTAAGGTAAGCCAATCTATTTGATTGTGAAATTCAGTGTCTTACGCTACAAGACTCAATGGCTCTTGATCTAGTTAACTAAAATTCAATTCATAGGTATCGAATAGAGGATTGTGTATTTAAATTAATTTAACCAATAAGGAGTACAAAAATGAAAACATTTAAATTTGCTTTAACGCTTCCAGCCTTGTTGATATTGGTTGGTTGTGGAGCAAGCCGAGACTACACTCCCCCGGCAGATGCAACCGGGGAAAATATATTCAGCTCAGCCTGCACGGAATGCCACAAACCACTGAGCGCCAATGTGGCAATGAATTTGAGTGAGAAAATTGCCAACAAGGAAGCACTGATCAAAAAATTCCAGTCAGGAAGTATGCGCATGCCTGCATTCAAAAACATACAGGGTGAAGCAGCAGATCGCTTAGCTGATTACATACTTAAAAACAGTCAAGTCAAATAATCGGGAAGAAGCCTCTGAAATCACATACTTTTCAGAGGCTATCAGGTGCAGAGCAGGCAATTCTTTCTGGATTTGATTGCCTCGTCGTCCGCAAGTACTTATCAAATACGCCACATACGCTATCGATCAGCAATTGTCCCATTGCAGTCACTACAATTTCATCGTCACTCAGTTCGACTAATCCAGCCGCTGCATATCTGGCCAGATCAGTTAATTCTGTCGCAAAATATCGTTTAAACTCGATCGGAAAAAATGTTTCAACGGATTCGAAGGACAGCACCTGGTGACATATGAGCGCGTGAATGACTGAGCGCCGCATCAAATCATCAGCAGATAATTGAATTCCACACATAATTGGCAAAACATTCCGTTCCACCCTGCTGAAATATTCCAGCAGATTAGAGCAATTCTGATTGAGTGTAGGACCCACACTTCCGATACTCGACACCCCTAAAGCTATGCGATAGCAATCCGGAAACACCGAGTATCCCTGAATTCCATAATGCAACCTTCCCTGTCGCTGCGCAATCACCAGCGGATTATTCATTCTGGCAAACACATGCATGCCGATATGAATATAACCCGCATCCGTTAGAAGAGAAATAGCCAGTTGGATCATCTGCAACCGAGCTTCCGAATTGGGCAGGTCCTGAATATTGATCCGATGCTTCATCTCACCAAAATCACTCTCGCACACATAATTCAACAAGTGAATCTGGCAAGGAGAAACCGTAATAATCTTGTTCAGAGTATATTCAAATTGACTGACTTTCTGCCTAGGCAATCCATACATCAGCTCTATCCTGATTTGTCCAAAACCGACTTCCCTAGCTTTAAGAATCATATCCAGGGTAGCTTTTTCCGTTTGTTGACATTGTGTTGCAAGCTGCACATCATGATCAAAATCATGCACAGCCATGATAGCATGGTTAAATCCTAGCCCCCGTAATTCGGCAAGATCGGAAATCGCTCTTGCATCAATTTCGATCATAATTTCACAGTCATGTGTCAATTCAAAGTGTTCTTTGATTTTATCCATAATGGCACTCAGGTGTGCGACATCGAAAAATTCAATTACACCCCCACCACAATATACTTGTTCCACTTTTGCATCATCCGCATGTAACTTGCTACGTAACACAATCTCGCTTATCAGATCATCAAAATAACGTGTGATGATGTCGCTTGTGTCGGCTAATAAGGTGTGTCCACACGGACCATGATGCAAGGACTCTAAACTGGGAACATAAACATGAATAGAAAAAGGCTTTCTAAAAAGACCCGATCTATATCCAGAAAGGCATGCCTTATATTGTTTTTCGTCGAATGATTCTACGAAATACTCGATTCCAGGGTACAAGCGATAATCTCTGGTACTCCATTCAAAATGTCGAATGAGTTCAGGATCAATTTTAAGCAATTCAGGCGACGACAGTGAAATCACCCAACTTTTCCTCTTAGCACAATATTGATAGGATGAAAAAATCTACACATCACAGAACACATTGCGGAAAAACATGACACATGTAGCAATTCACAGAAAAGAATTCCCACATTCCTGCTTAATGCCGGTAAAATTATGGGGAAAAAATGAATGTTATGTTTTGATTCAAATCAACTAGAATATTGAAACGGTTTTGTACTGGAATATGCTTTGTCTTTAGAATCAAATACCTTTAACGAGCTTGATATATCTCATCTAAAATCAAGCTGCGCAACATGCAGCTTGAGGGAGCTTTGCTTGCCGGTAGGGCTCAATGAACATGAGATTCATGTACTGGGTGAAGTCGTCAGCCATAAACGGAAAATTCAGCGTGGGGGCTATTTGCATAGAGCAGGATCAAAATTTCAATCGCTTTATGCCATTCGCAGCGGATTTCTAAAAACCTGCATCCTCGAACAAGATGGCCGGCAACAAGTGACCGGTTTTCACATGACCGGTGAATTACTGGGCCTAGATGCAATCAGCACTGAAATTCACACTTGCGATGCCGTTGCCTTAGAAGATAGTGAAGTGTGTGAAATACCATTTGCAAAGTTGGAAGAAATAAGCCGTACCATCCCATCACTCATGCATCATTTTCACAAAATCATGAGTCGTGAAATCGTTCGCGATCATGGTGTCATGCTTTTATTAGGCAGCATGAAAGCTGAAGAACGGCTAGCAAGTTTTTTACTCAATCTGTCACGCCGCTTTTTGATACGCGGTTACTCGGAATACAATTTTAACCTTCGCATGACCCGAGAAGAAATTGGTAGCTATCTTGGCTTGAAACTTGAGACCGTTAGCCGAGCATTTTCCAAACTGCAAGATGAAAATATCATCAGGGTCGATAACAAGCACATCCAAATTAATGATATGACTCGGCTCAGAATGAAAATGGGCAATTCCTCATGTATCACTTGATCAATTGCTCTCTTGCTAAATCTGGAATGTAATTCAGCTTCTCATCCTTTCTCTGATCAAAAATTGATTTAACCTGAATATTTTCACGGGTTTACTCAACTTGAGTAAACGATTGAACGTGCTATACTATAAAGATAACTTGATTCGGCTAATACCACAGAAAATGTACGAGATCTGTAGTAATCAATTCAAGTTAAATTCACACACTTGCGCACAGGCATCAAAGTGGATTGCAAGTGGCGGCTCAATCCTAATGGAGAAAATAATATTATGTCAGTAACGATGCGGCAAATGTTAGAAGCGGGTGTACATTTTGGACACCAAACACGTTTCTGGAATCCAAAAATGGCACCATACATTTTCGGTCATCGAAACAAAATTCACATCATCAATCTGGAAAACACATTGTTGATGTATCAGGATGCCATGAAATATGTGCGCCAACTATCAGCTAACAAAGGGATCATCCTTTTTGTTGGTACCAAACGGCAAGCCCGAGACATTGTACGCGAAGAAGCCTTACGTTGCGGCTCTCCTTATGTCGATCAGCGATGGCTGGGAGGCATGTTGACTAATTTCAAAACGATCAAGCAATCCATCAAACGTCTCCAGGACATGGAAACGATGGTACAAGATGGAACTCTGGACAAGCTTGTCAAGAAAGAAGCCCTTGATCTACAACGAGAACTGGATAAACTCAATAGTAGCTTGGGTGGTATCAAGGATATGAAAGGCCTGCCCGACGCGTTATTTGTAATCGACGTCGGATATCAAAAGGGAGCAGTAACAGAAGCCAGAAAACTTGGCATTCCGGTAATTGGTATAGTTGACACCAACCACAACCCCGAAGGATTACAATATGTTATCCCAGGCAATGACGATTCGAGTCGCGCGATACGCTTGTATGCGCGCGGTGTTGCCGATGCGATTCTGGAAGGCCGCAATCAGTCTATTCAGGAAATTGTCGAAATGGCAGCGGCTGAATCCGAATAGCGATTATCACTGATTTGATTGATTTGAAAAACCCATCAATCAAAATCGGATCAATTCGCTACCCCTCAATCTAAAAAATTATTCTTGTATCTGGAGTACATATATGGCGGAAATCAGCGCAAGCATGGTAAAAGAACTGCGCGAAATGACAGGGCTGGGCATGATGGAGTGCAAAAAAGCTTTGTCCGAAACCGATGGTGACATGAAAGCAGCAGAGGATTTGTTGCGGATCAAAAGTGGTGCCAAAGCAAGCAAGGCAGCTGGCCGTATTGCCGCTGAAGGTGTAATCGGTGCCTACATTTCAGCCGACGGTCGAACTGGTGCATTAGTGGAAGTCAATTGCGAAACCGATTTTGTAGCCAAGAATGACGATTTCATCCAGTTTGCCCGAGAATTGGCCGGACTGATAGCCAGCAAAAATCTCAAAGATCTCACCACAATTAGTGACGCCCTGCTGGGAGATGGTGATACCGTGGAAACAAAGCGCAAAGCGCTGGTAATGAAATTGGGAGAAAACATTAGTATCCGTCGCTTCGCACGGCATGAAACGCAAGGAAAACTGGCCTCTTACCTGCATGGCACGAAAATAGGCGTCATGATTGATCTCAGTGGTGGTGACGAGACACTCGGCAAGGATTTAGCCATGCATATTGCTGCCAGCAAACCCATGTGTGTCTCCAAGGAACAAGTTGCTGCAGATGTGTTGGAGCATGAACGCCAAATATTTACAGCACAAGCATCTGAAAGTGGAAAGCCAGCAAATATTATTGAGAAGATGGTTGAAGGTCGTATCACAAAATATCTTGCAGAAATCACTTTGTTGGGACAGCCTTTTGTTAAGGATCCTGAGATTTCAATTGAAAAACTATTGAGCAAAAAATCTGCAAAAGTCAGCGGCTTTACGATGTTTACAGTAGGTGAAGGAATAGAGAAAAAATCGGAAAATTTTGCCGATGAAGTAAAAGCGCAAATGGAACAAGCAAAATAACCTTTCTTCCTTCTTTTTGAGCAACCTGATGACAACAATTGTTTATCGCCGCATCCTACTAAAGCTGTCCGGTGAAGCCCTCATGGGTGAAGATAAATATGGCATCAACCACACCGTCATGGCAAGAATAGTCGCCGAAATCGAAGAGATCAGCAAACTTGGGGTCGAAATTGCTATCGTTGTGGGGGGAGGCAACATCTTTCGCGGCATGAAATCGACCAATGATGGATTGGAGCGTGTAACCGCTGATTATATGGGTATGCTAGCTACTGTAATGAATGCGTTGGCATTACAAGACGCCATGAAACTTGTCGGCTTGGTTCCACGCATCCAGTCCGCATTACGAATCGAGCAGGTGGTGGAGCCCTACATTCGTGGTCGCGCCATGAAGTATTTGAAGGATGGTCGTATAGTCATTTTTGCCGCAGGAACAGGAAATCCTTTTTTTACCACCGATACGGCGGCGGCATTGCGTGGTATGGAAATGAATGCCGATATCATGCTCAAAGCCACCAAAGTTGATGGTATCTATTCGAGTGACCCCAAAATCAATCCGGATGCCACCCGTTTTCGCAAATTATCCTTTGATGAAGCCATAGCAAAAAATCTGCAAGTCATGGATGCTACGGCATTAACGCTGTGTCGCGATCAAAAACTGCCTTTGAATGTTTTTAGTATATTCAAGGCTGGAGCTCTTAAACGCATAATCACTGGCGAGGATGAAGGAACTCTAGTAACAATTTGATTCTGATCGATTAATCAATAAAATATGTAGCAAGTAGCAAAAGGAATAAAGGTTATGATTGTCGATGTAAAAAAATCTGCTGAACAAAAAATGCAGAAGAGCCTTGAAGCCCTCAAGGTCGATTTAAGCAAAGTCAGAAGTGGTCGGGCACATACTGGTTTCCTTGATCATGTCATGGTTGATTATTACGGTACTCCAACTCCCATCAAGCAGGTAGCCAACATCAATCTGATAGACTCGCGTACCATAGGAGTCATTCCATGGGACAAGAAAATGGCGAATGCCATTGAAAAAGCAATCCGCGAATCTGATCTGGGACTCAACCCCATGACATCAGGTGAAACTATTCGTGTCCCCATGCCAGCGCTCACTGAAGAGCGCAGAAAAGAACTGATCAAAGTCGTCAAGCATGAGGCCGAGGGGGTGCGTGTTGCCATGCGCAACATTCGTCGGGATGCCAATACCCAATTGAAAGAATTATTAAAATCCAAAGAAATCTCCGAAGATGATGAACGTCGTGCCCAAGATGACATTCAGAAATTGACGGATCGATATATCATCGAAATCGATAAAGTATTACAAGTTAAGGAAGCCGAATTGATGGCTGTTTAATATGCCGCAAGGCCAAAGTTCAACAAGAGAAATACCCAAAACAGGTTTAATCCCCAAACATATCGCCATTATCATGGATGGTAATGGCCGGTGGGCACGGAAGCGCTTTATGCCTCGAATGGCAGGGCATCAGCAAGGTGTCGAAACCGTTCGTGGTATCATCAAAGCCTGCATTGAACGCGAAATTACTTATTTGACCCTATTTGCTTTCAGTAGTGAAAATTGGCGCAGACCGGCAGATGAAGTTTCTTTTCTGATGCAGCTTTTTACTGGCGCACTTGAACAAGAAATCACCAAATTGCATGAAAACGGCATTCGCTTCAAAGTCATAGGCGATCTATCCAAATTTGAACCTAAAATCATTAAATTTATCCAGCAGGGCGAACAGCTCACAGCACAAAATACCCGCCTGATTTTCACCGTTGCCGCCAATTACGGGGGACGATGGGACATCATGCAAGCCATGCGCAAAATGATGGCACAATCTTCCGAACTCCCTCTTCATTTCGAAGAAGAAAATCTGGCGCAGTATCTCTCAATGAATTACGCTCCGGAGCCGGACTTATTTATTCGTACTGGCGGAGAATGTCGCATCAGTAATTTTCTGTTATGGCAGCTCGCCTATACTGAACTTTACTTCACCAATACTTTGTGGCCGGATTTCGATGAGCACGAATTTGAGCTAGCGATTCAATCATACCAACGTCGTGAAAGACGTTTTGGGCGCACGAGCGAGCAGTTGCAAATGGCTCTTACTGCAAAGCAATAAGTTTTCTAAAATATGCTCAAGGCTCGCATTCTTACCGCAGTCGTCATTCTGCCCCTATTTTTGGCCTCAATATTTTATTTGCGCGATATTTTCTGGATCATCGTGTTGTTGGCAATCACGACTATCGGCTCCCGGGAGTGGAGCCGATTGGCGCAGTTCTCGGTAAGAAACACCATTTTATTCATGTTACTGACAGTATTCATCGGTGGTGAATTACTCTTTTTGCTATGGGATGCCACACAAAACGATGTTTATTCGCCCAATTTTACTACCATCTACTTGTCGTCACTGATTTTCTGGGTAATCGCCGTACCTTTATTTTTGAAACAAACAGTCAGTATAAAACACCCCATATTCTGGATGCTCGTTGGCTGGATTGTACTGTTACCAACCTGTCTTGCTTTATACCAGCTTCGCGTCATCAGCCCCTGGCTGCTGCTGGGATTCATGGCGACAATATGGATTTCGGATACGGCGGCTTATTTTACTGGACGTTCATTGGGTAAGCGCAAACTTGCACCCACCATCAGTCCCAATAAAACCTGGGAAGGGGTTGCGGGCGCCCTGATCGCCGTTACTGTTTATGCCCTTGCCTGGACCATCTGGCAACCCAATCCGACTTTTGCATTCGCATTGATTCCAATACTACTGATCATGGCTCTGCTGGGCATTATAGGTGATCTGTATGAGTCGCTTGTAAAACGCCAGGCAGGGGTCAAAGACAGTGGCACACTATTGCCCGGTCATGGCGGGATCCTCGACAGAATCGACGCTTTGACCTCTGCCCTACCTTTTGCCATATTGACCACAATACTTCTTCATTCATCCTCGTCATGACAACAATCCGTCAGATCACCATACTCGGTTCAACCGGTAGCATCGGAGAGAGCACCCTCGACGTCATAGCCCGTCATCCAGACCGGTTTCGGGCTTTTGCCCTGACTGCCAACAATAATTTCGATAAAATGCTCGCGCAATGTCTACGCTTTCAGCCACGCTACGCTGTCATGCTCGATCCGGATAGCGCCGAAAAATTGGCGCACTCCCTAAGTTCGAACGGTAGTCATACCGAGGTTCTGTCCGGAATAGAAGCTTTGGAACGCGTGGCGTCGCTTCCGGAAGTCGATGCCGTGATGGCGGCTATCGTGGGCGCCGCTGGTATTCGCCCCACTTTTGCCGCCGCCCGTTCCGGCAAATTGGTTTTATTGGCCAACAAAGAGACATTGGTCATGGCCGGACGTATTTTTATGGACCTGATCAAACAATACCATGCCACGCTACTGCCTATCGATAGCGAACATAATGCCATTTATCAGTCATTACCATCACATTTTGACGGAGATTTCGCAACGGCGGGTGTCAGTCGGATCATCTTGACTGCTTCGGGTGGTCCATTCCGATGCACACCAATCGACACACTAAAACAGGTCACACCTGAGCAGGCCTGCGCACATCCCAACTGGGACATGGGACAAAAAATTTCCATCGATTCGGCCACGATGATGAATAAAGGCCTGGAAGTAATTGAAGCACACTGGCTGTTCAATGCGTCTCCCGACAAAATCCAGGTGGTCATTCATCCCCAGAGCGTCATTCATTCAATGGTTGCCTATACTGATGGCTCCGTGATTGCGCAATTGGGCAATCCGGATATGCGCACACCGATTGCACATGCGATGGGATATCCCGACAGAATCGACAGCGGCGTCGATGCCCTGGATCTGTTCAAAGTTGCACATCTCGATTTCGAGCAACCTGATTTTGATAAATTTCCGTGTCTGCGCCTGGCATATCAGGCACTCTCGGCGGGTGACAATATGCCTGCCGTTCTGAACGCTGCCAATGAAATAGCGGTTGATGCCTTCCTGAAACGGCGCATGACATTCACCGATATTCCACGCATGATCGAACATACACTGCACGCGATCGGACAAGAAACCATTTCCACACTCGATGATGTATTGAAAACTGATGCCCATGCGCGAGTCATTGCATCAGAATGGTTGCTTCAAAGCATCTAAAATCAATGCGGACCAATGAAGCAATATGATCAGTAGTTCAATTTTTTTTAATTAATGTTAGTATCCAGCATCCATTGCATGGAACAGGCCACCATGATGATCACCCCATCTCTCATATCTAAACCTAATCTGATATGACCATAACTTACACTATCCTTTCATTCATCGTCGCACTTGGCATACTGATCACCTTTCACGAATTTGGGCATTACCTGGTAGCGCGCTGGAATGGCGTCAAAGTGCTGCGATTTTGCATCGGATTTGGTTATCCCGTATTCCGGAAACGCTGGGGAAAAGACCAAACCGAGTGGGTTCTTGCCGCCATTCCGCTGGGTGGTTATGTCAAAATGCTGGATGAAAATGAAGGCAAAGTCGCATCGGAAGAGTTGTCGCGCGCATTCAATCGTCAACCGGTTGCCCGGCGCTTTGCAATCGTGGCGGCAGGTCCCCTAGCCAATTTCCTGCTGGCAATCATCCTGTACTGGATGCTCTTTATTCTGGGTGTAAATGGCATGAAGCCGGTACTTGGCCCTGTAGAGCCGTCCACTCTTGCTGCCCAGGCCAGGTTTGAAACGGGAGAAACCATTGTCAACATCGCCGATGAGCCCGTTGCCAGTTGGCAGGATGTGCGTTGGACTTTGTTGCGCCATGCCATTGATCAGTCGAATGCCGTCAAAATCCAAACCACTAGCAAGAACGGAGAAATCAACTGGCGATATCTCGATCTCAGCCAGATTGATCCAGACAAGCTGAACGAAAATTTTCTCGGCATGGTTGGATTGAACAGCTACCAACCCACGATCAAACCCATCATCGCTGAAGTCACACCCAATGGCGCTGGTTACCGGGCAGGCCTGTCAGCCGGTGACGAAATTCTGGCTATCAACGATATCGAGATACACAATTGGACTGATGTCGTACAACAGATACGCTCCAACCCGGAGCGTGCACTGGATATGGAAGTGATTCGCAGCGACCAGGTGATTTCGATGACAGTCACCCCAGAAGTTACAACAGAAAATGGCAAATCCGTCGGCAGGATCGGCATTGCTCCCAAAATCGACAAGACTGAATTCGATGCATTGATGGTTGTCGTCAGTTACCCTGCCGACAAGGCGTTATATAAAGCCATCGAGAAAACCTGGGAAACGACGATTCTGACGTTACAGATGCTCTCCAAAATGATTACTGGCGATGTGTCCTTGAAAAATGTGAGTGGTCCCATTTCCATTGCCGATTACGCAGGCCAATCGGCTCAAATGGGTCTGGTCTCTTACCTCGCTTTTCTCGCCCTGATCAGCGTCAGCATTGGTGTATTGAATTTATTGCCCATTCCCATCCTTGATGGCGGCCACCTGATGTATTATCTCATCGAAATGATTCGTGGCGCTCCGCTCTCGGACCAGATCATGATCGTCGGTCAAAAAATAGGTCTGGCATTGCTTCTTGCGCTGATGACTTTTGCTATCTATAACGATATTAATCGACTCGTAACAGGCTAGATGATGAATGTAAGGCATCTATTCGCTTTCATTGTACTTTTTTGCCCTTTCTTACTCTCGGCCAGCGAAACCTTCGTGGTCAGGGATATTCGCGTCGAAGGCATACAGCGTACGGAAGCCGGTACGGTATTCAGTTACCTTCCGATCAAGGTGGGAGACACCCTTGATGAAACCAAATCAACTGAAGCCATCAAGGCACTTTATGCCACGGGATTTTTCAAGGATGTACGCCTAAAATCGGAAAACGGTATTCTGATTGTCGAAGTGGATGAACGTCCCGCTATTTCGCAGATCACCATCAATGGTGCCAAGGAATTCGAAAAAGACAAATTGCTGGAAGGATTGAAACAGGCTGGGATATCCGAGTCACGAATCTTCAGTCGCTCTCTGCTGGAAAGAGCCGAACAGGAATTGAAACGCCAGTACATCAGTCGTGGAAAATACGCAGTCAAAATCACCACTACGACTACACCGCTGGAACGCAATCGTGTCGGCATCAGCTTTGACATCCATGAAGGTCGCACGGCCCGAATCAAAAAAATCAATTTTGTCGGTAACGAAAAATTCAGTGACAAGGAACTGCGTGGTCAACTCGTTCTCAGAAAACCGGATATATTGAGCTGGTTTACCAAAAATGACCAGTATTCCAAACAAAAACTGGCAGCCGATCTGGAAACGTTACGTTCTTATTATCTGGATCGTGGTTATCTGGAATTCAACATCGAATCGACGCAAGTATCCATTACACCCGATCTGCGTGACATCTACATTACCGTCAACCTGACCGAAGGCGCACAATATACCGTCTCGGATATCAAGGTTGCGGGTGAAACCCTGATTCCCGAAGAAGAAGTGCGCAAACGGATTCTGCTCAAACCAGGTGCTGTTTTTGCCCGGCAGAAATTGACCGAATCAATCAAATCGATCACTGATCGACTGGGCGATGATGGTTATGCCTTTGCCAATGTCAACGCTTCACCGGAACTGGATCACGAAAACCGCAAAGCTGCATTTACCTTCTTTGTCGATCCAGGCCGACGCGTTTATGTCCGGCGCATCAATATCACCGGTAACGACCGCACCCGTGATGAAGTCATCCGCCGTGAGTTCCGTCAAATGGAAGGGGCTTGGCATTCCACCAAGGACATCAACCTTTCCAAGCAACGTGTCGACCGGCTGGGTTATTTCAATAGCGTCAACGTCGAAACGCCAGCCGTTCCCAACAAAACCGACCAGGTGGACATCAATGTCAAGGTCGAGGAAAGACCCACCGGCTCGGTCATGTTTGGTGCAGGTTACTCCAACAATCAGGGCATCATCCTGAATGCATCG
>JAAEXZ010000180.1 GCA_017879645.1 Nitrosomonas sp. | reverse complement strand
CAGATCGGATGATGGTAAGCAGACGGTTCTACGGTCGGACGCTTGAAGTCAAGACCGTTTCCATCGTTTAATCGTTTGGGCAGAGGAGACTTCCTATGATGTTCAAGCGGCTGCGTTACCATAAACCGGAAAACGGTATGCCAACGTTTGTTCCCACCGAGGCCGAGGAAACAGTTGATGTTTCCCTCATTAAAGCGACCACGTTTCTGACGTTTCTCTATGACAACAATCTGCTGAATACCGCATACGTTCGGGATGCAGCGGATAATCAGTGGGTCGTGTATTCGCGTGAGCAGAACATTACCTTCGTGGACATTCTCAATACGGATGATCTATCGGGCGTTGATGTTCTGGTTGCTACCAATCAATCTCCAATGCTGTCTCGCCAGTATGGTATTGCATTGGTGCGTGACTCACTGGAACACAGGACTACTTTTGGTCATGAGTTCATGCAGAGTACGAGAAGTTGGCTAGACAAGCACGACGATGAACGAAGCGTTTTGCGTGATACGTTCTTGGCGCCACGCAAACGTTTGGTTAGTTAATCAGCAACAAGGGAGGTTACGGCCTCCCTTTTTCTTTGGAACGGATAACAATATGTACCATTTTGCTAGTCTTTACGACGTTACCGAATACCGTACGGGAATTGAAAAATTTCTTTCGTCGGATAACGAAAAAGTTCTTACTATAAAACCCATTATTCGAAACATTGATGATGGCAATGAAGAGCCTATATTCATTTCTTTGGCGCACGATCTTGCAGACGAAGAAGACGAAACACTGGAAGGTGCAAACAGTCCGTTCATTCAGGAATGTATCATAAGCGCGATTATCAATCGCGCGCGTACACGTATCAATGAGGAAATGGATAGCTCCACGCCGATTCGCGAACTGATGGAAGACTTGTGGATTAGCCATAGTACCGTCGAAACGATGGTTGATTACTATCTGCGTTTCAATGAAAAACCCGTTGATGATGACGAGCCTTTAGGTATGGTTATTATCAATATTGAAACCGAGTTTACCGGAATTGCGTTCGCATATGCAGTCTTTTTCGTTATCAACGATAAGACATTGATGCTTCTGTACCATCGCAACGATTCCATCGTTATTCGTGGTGCAAGCACGATGTATCTCAAAAAGAACGAAAACGGTGAAGACTACATTGGCACGTTTATTCATCTGTTGAGTCCTGCCACGACGATTGATCCTAGTATACGACCATTACTGTCATATACAATGGACGATGATTCTAATAAGCCAATCGCTCAACATATCAAGACGATGTACGGTTTACAAACGATTGACAATCATGATGTTACGCGTTTGTATCGCACGCTCAAGAGGCTTGATCTTTTTAACAAAGACGATATCATCACGACCGATGAAGAAGAATTGGCGTCTATTTATCTAAACGATGAGATCGTTTTGGACCTGCTGGATGACACTGCAAACGACTATGAAATCGATGCGCTCGATGATGATTTTATAATCGAAATCGAATACATGGTTGATAAATTCAAGCAGATGGGCGAATCATTTGAAATGGTTCCGCGCCTCATTGTGCATTCCAAGGAAGGTATCATTTCTTCTGAAATGGAAGATCACATTGCCTATTTCTTGGGGATTCGAAATTTTGTGCCCAATCCCGATTTTGTAAACACCCAAGTCTCCGTCGAATTTATGTACCATGCTCTTGTGGACAGGTTTGGACGGGTAACAAGTCTATCAGATATGGATTATCTGCCTGTTCCAGATGATGAAGGATGTGTGCTCGAAGCACCATTCGGTGCGGTTGAATTTAGTAGTCGCATTCCTATCTGGTTCTATTTGGTCCTTATTCCCTTGTTCTTGAACACAGCGAAAATGCCCATAGGATTGTTGACGGAATCGCATTATGGTCCAGATGGACTGCTTAACAATGAATTGGAAACCGTTGTGAGTGTATTAGAGAAGCTCATTGCGGCAGAAAAATACCTCTCATAAGGTCGAAACGACTTGTCGGTCCATTCTCTAATTCTTTGTATCAAAACCGAGATTCGGCAACGCATCGAATCTTGAAACGAAGGAAAACAGAATGGACCGACCGCTATTAGGATCACCTGTTCGTAGTGATCTAAAACGCAATTGCATGTTGTGTACTAGATGGGTTCTATGTCGTGATCCATCCAAAGAAATTGATTATGCTTGCTCACGGTTCAAAACCGAATTGGATGGCAACGTCCTAGATATTCTCAATAAAGAGCAAGAGGATATTGAACGCGAAAGTAAAAAGAAGAACGTCAAGCGTTCGTTCAATTCTTCCTATAGAACAACCGATCTTGAAATCACTGACACCATTGTCAAGTCTGATTCCCTTGCGGATGTTATAAAGTCAGCCCTTCAATCCGATTCTCCTGTTGCTCCTGATCTTCGCATCGATGATCGGGATTTGCCGCGTGCTCGTAATGTCATTGAATGGATTATAAGCCCCAAATTTACTGGTGGTGACGCTGAACCATTCGCAAAACAGATGCAAGTACTGGCGCATACGGCCGCTGAATGGTGTCCGCGTTGTTCGGATGAAGAATACTTCGAGAACGTACCTGTTAAACATTCTCCCGATCAAGTTATGGAGCG
>JAAEXZ010000062.1 GCA_017879645.1 Nitrosomonas sp. | reverse complement strand
ATTCCGTATTTTCCGGCCAAATCGAAAACATAAGGTAAACAGCTCTTGCCATGCCCCTGAAATGAATACGGACTCGTGCGTGGCTTGTAAGCACCCATACGGGTACAAACCTGTCCATTATCCCGCAACGCCTTCATCATCATTCCCACATGCTCGAGGGTATCCACTGCGCACAGCCCGGCAAAAACATTCAATGTATCCTGCCCGAAACGCACGCCGTTATACTCAAAATAGGTTGGACGATCGTCATTTGTGTGCCGCCCCAGTACCCGATATTCCTCGGAAACCCTGACTACACGATCGACACATGGCAATGCACTGACATCGTCAACGGATAGCACCTTGGTATTGCCAATCAGATAAATTTCTGTCAGTGTCTGTTCGACACCCTCCTCGGTATGAACACGCGCCGTGATCCCTGACAAATTGTTCAAATGCGCCATCAATTGCTTGTATTCCGGGCTATCCGGTTGCGTATTGGGAACTAGTATTAGAATCATAAGAAATTTCGAGAAAGAAAACTAATTCATCACACACTGTGAAATGGTTCAAGATTTTAACGAAAAAAACTGTCAGTTACCACGCTTCTCATCCATAACCAACAGATCACTGCAACACCACTAGACTGGACACTCTACATTCTGAAAAAACACATTGTATAATTCGCCACCCGCGAATTATAGCCTGCTTTCAAACTTCTCCTGAGACAATTTGTCGCATGGTCTTCCAGCAAAAATTAAGTTAATCTTGTGGTCTAATAGTGAAAGTCACGCATCATTAACCACTCGCAATATGTTCAGCGATCTTAGTCAATCTCCACTCAGTAAGAACCTACAACGACTATTTCTTTTACGTAACATTGCCATCATGGCACAGTGTCTGACATTGGGGATCGTTTACTGGACGATAGACATCGTCATACCTTGGACACAACTGATATCAATAGTTGCCCTACTCACGGGTATCAATCTCCTGACTTGGATACGGTTACATCGCCGATGGCCGGTCTCGCATATTGAGTTTTTCTCGCAATTGCTGATCGATGTACTGGCACTCAGCAGCCTGTTATATTTTAGCGGTGGATCAACCAATCCATTCATTTCATTATACTTATTACCACTCACCATCGCAGCCGCCACACTTCCCTGGCGTTATACGTGGGTCATGGCCATCATCACCATCGCGTGTTATACATTATTATTATTCAATTACATTCCGTTACCGCATGATCACAACAATCATTTGATCGAATTTACGCTACATGTTTCCGGAATGTGGCTAGCCTTCGTATTAAGCACGGTCATCATTGCCTGGTTCGTCGTCAAAATGAGTACATCAATTCGGGATCGCGATCAGGATCTGGCCAAGGCTCGCGAACAAGCTTTGCGCAATGAGCAAATCATTGCCCTTGGTACATTGGCTGCTGGTGCTGCACATGAACTCGGCACTCCGCTATCCACCATGGCGGTTGTTACCCGCGAGCTTCAGCAAGAATATACCCAGGACACAGAATTCCAGAACAATATCAACATACTGAGAGACCAGATCACCCATTGCAAACAAACATTAACTCAATTACTCGCAAAAGCGGGACAGAATCGGGCAGAACAAGGCAATGAACTGCCTGTCGATGAATTTCTACACCAAATTCTGGATAAATGGAAATTGATACGACCGTCCGTTAAATTCACTTATCACAGCAGCGGAATACAACCTGTTCCGCGCATTATGGATAATCAATTATTAAATCAGTCGATAATGAATTTACTAAATAATGCAGCGGACGCATCCTCTAAATGCATCGAAATCAAAAGCCACTGGGATGACAAGATTCTGAACCTGGAAATCATCGACGATGGCGAAGGACTATCGGCAGAAGCCATGCAGCGTGCCGGTGAAGCTTTCTTTTCCAGCAAAAAACCCGGCCAGGGATTTGGTATCGGCTTGTTTTTGGCCAATGCCAATATCGAGCGATTTGGCGGTAGTGTTCGTCTGTTCAATCTCGAACAGGGAGGCGCCTGTACGCAAGTTGTTTTACCACTGATTGGTTAAAAATATGATGACGCAAATGACAGTAATGGATAGCTGCGAGAATGAAAACCCCAGTTTGCTGATCGTTGATGACGACCCGGTTTTTTGCAATGTACTGGCCAAAGCCATGACAAAACGTGGCTTCGCCGTTGTCTGCGCCCATACCATCGAAGATGCGCTCAATCAAGCAGAAAACACACCTCCCGAATACGCTATTGTCGACCTGAAACTGGCCAGTGAATCCGGCTTGGTTCTTGTAGAAAAACTAAAGGCACTGGATTTTGGCACCCGCATCGTCATGCTGACAGGGTATGCCAGCATTGCCACCGCGGTAGAAGCGATCAAACTGGGAGCCACTCATTATCTGGCAAAACCTGTCGATGCCGACGAAATCATGGCTGCTTTCGAACGCACCGTCGGTGAATCTGACATCCCTATCAGCGCCAATCCACTCTCTGTAGGACGATTGGAATGGGAATACATTCAGCGCATTCTGACCGAAAACGACAACAATATTTCCGTAACCGCCCGCATTCTCAACATGCATCGCCGAACATTACAGCGCAAACTGGCCAAGAGACCCCTTCGTGAGTGAGCGATCCCCTCACTGAAACCCGGTTAGTATGCGAAAGTCTTTCCCAATCATACGCACATCCTTGATAGTCAGTTTCTTACTGTTATGTAACTTAGTCAGTTCGGGCAATCTAAGCATAGGTTGCGCACAGTCCCCAAGCAGTTGGGGTGAGAAATAAAATATTAATTCATCAACTAGACCGGCTTCGACCAGAACACCGCCCAATTCACCGCCGGCCTCAACCAGGACTTCATTCATTTCCAGATCGGCCAGCCTGCTGAACATCTTATGCACATCAACCTTGGCATTCTCGTTCGGTTCTACAAAAATCCGGACACCACGCTCTTCCAGCACAGCTTTTTTATCGCTCTTTTCCAGATTCGCAGTAAAAATTACCGTATTTCCCTCCTGCAGTAATCTAGCATCGCACGAAATGTCCAGTTTACTATCCACAACGATCTTGGTTGGCTGACGCACAACATCAAGATCGCGAACGGTTAGTTGGGGATTATCCGCTTTTACTGTACCGATTCCTGTCATGATGGCGCACGATCGAGCTCGCCAGCGGTGCCCGTCCAATCGGGCCGCATTGCCCGTGATCCACTGACTGGCTCCATTATTCAGCGCGATCCTACCATCCAGACTGGATGCAATTTTCAGCCTGACCCAGGGCCTGCGACGAGTCATGCGGGATACGAATCCGCGATTGAGTGCTTGTGCTTCATCATGTAGCAAGCCTGCCTGTACTTTGATACCGGCTTGCTCCAGCATGGCACGACCACATCCGGAAACAAGTGGATTGGGATCCTGCATGGCCATGACCACACGAGCAATGCCGGCTTCGATCAATGCATTGGCACAGGGTGGAGTGCGTCCATAATGACTGCAAGGCTCCAGCGTTATGTAAGCCGTCGCATGACGCGCACCCTGACCAGCTTGGTTTAATGCGATTATTTCGGCATGCGGGCAACCGGCTTTCTCGTGCCAACCACTCGCAACAGTCTGATTGTTATGTACTAAGACGCAGCCGACACGCGGATTGGGCGACGTACTATACAGACCTCGCTCGGCTAAACGCAGTGCGTGTGCCATGTGAATGTAGTCTGAGGGAGAAAACATCTAAACCTGTTTCATCAAAAAGATACCCGCAGCAATAGCATGCTGCAGGAACAGCACAGTATTACGATTTCTTGTCGTGCTTTTGGTCTGGTTTTTGCACCGCCTTGATTGCATCTCGAAAATCATCGACGCCCTGAAAGCTTTTATAAACCGATGCAAAACGAATATAAGCCACATGATCCAACCTATACAACTCTTCCATGACGCTTTCACCGATACTGCGCGATGTCACCTCGCGCTCACCCAGCGCCAGCAGTTTCTGTACGATACGATCAATTGCTGCATCGACATGGCCAGTAGGGACCGGACGCTTGTGCAAGGCCCGCTTGAAGCCGATCAGTAATTTATTTCGGTCAAACTCGGTGCGACTGCCATCATGCTTTACAACCTGGGGCATGCGCAATTCGACCGTTTCATACGTGGTAAAACGCTTGTCACAGGCATGACAGCGTCTTCGCCGACGAATTTTATGCCCATCTTCGCTAACACGCGAATCTACGACATTCGTATCATCGGCATTGCAAAATGGGCATTTCATATCGGATCGACACGGCTAAATATTTCCAAGCAGCAAAATCAAGCAATCAAAATTAACCATATACAGGAAATTTTTTACAGAGTCGCTTTGCTTCATCTGCAACACGGGACAACACCGCATGATCTTCTGGAGCCGCCAATACATCAGCGATGAGATTCGCCAGTTCTTCCGCTTCCAGTTCTTTGAATCCGCGGGTAGTAATGGCCGGCGAACCAACCCGGATACCACTGGTGACAAATGGTTTCTGCGGATCATTTGGAATGGCATTCTTGTTTACCGTGATATGTGCCTTTTCCAGCGATTCCTCAGCTTGCTTACCAGTCAAATTCATTGCACGCAAATCAACCAGGAACATGTGGCAGTCTGTTTGTCCAGACACGATCCGCAGCCCGCGCTGCGTGAGTACCTTGGCCATGACACGAGCATTCTCGATGACTTGTTCCTGATAATTTTTGAACTCATGACTCGCTGCTTCCTTGAATGCCACCGCCTTGGCAGCAATGACATGCATCAACGGCCCACCTTGAGTCTGGGGAAAAATAGCAGAATTCAGAGCTTTCTCGTGCTCGGGCTTGGCCATGATAATCCCCCCGCGTGGACCACGCAGAGTTTTATGCGTCGTACTGGTAACAAAATCGGCTATACCGACCGGATTAGGGTAGAAACCAGCTGCCACCAGTCCGGCATAATGGGCCATATCAACAAAGAGATAAGCTCCAACGGCATCAGCAATTTTGCGAAAGCGCTTCCAGTCAATCACTCTCGCATAGGATGAAGCACCGGCCACGATCATTTTGGGCTTATGTTCATGCGCCAGACGCTCCACTTCATCATAATCGAGAATCTCGGTATCTGGATGCAAACCATACGAAATCGAATTGAAGATCTTGCCACTCATGTTCACGCTGGATCCGTGCGTCAAATGTCCGCCATGAGCCAGCGACATACCAAGCAATGTATCACCAGGCTTAAGTGCAGATAAGTAAACCGCGGCATTGGCTTGCGAACCAGAGTGCGGCTGTACATTTACATACTCGGCACCAAACAATGCTTTCAAGCGATCAATAGCCAACTGCTCCACCTGATCTGCATACATGCATCCGCCATAGTACCGCTTGGCTGGATAACCTTCAGCATATTTGTTGGTTAACACGGAGCCTTGAGCTTGCATGACCGCAGGACTCGCATAATTTTCCGATGCGATTAACTCAATATACTCTTCTTGGCGCTGCATCTCGCCCTTGATCGCCTGCCATAACTCGGGATCGACATTTTCAATGGTGTGCTTCTGCGAAAACATGGTGATACTATTCCTATGAAAATTTGAAAAATCGTCAAAGTCAGTATATTAACATTACCGAACTAAACTAAAGACAGAAAACTAGTAATGCGCAGGAGAGATGGGAATAAAACTTGGAACTGATCAGGACTAGTCAAGCAAGGAGATCAAATTGACCGAGAAAACTCCACCTTCAGATAAGATAAAGAAACAGCTAACACTGGATTAGATTAGGCCGAATCCTACTATACATCTTTAGCAAATGGTCACAATCCAATCTTGATGACACTATACATACCAAAACATTGCACCATTTGCATTCTTGGCTAGATAAATGTTAGGTGTATAAACGAATCACAAATCAAATCATTTCAACTTCTTCTTCAAATGCAAGAATTACCTGATTGGTCGCATCGACATCTACTGTGACCTTGCCACCATTTATCAAGCGCCCAAACAATAACTCATCTGCCAATGCGCTCCGTATTGTATCTTGAATGAGGCGTTCCATTGGGCGCGCGCCCATCAGCGGATCAAATCCATCTCTTGCAAGATACTCACGCAACTTTTCGGTAAATAATACTTCCACTTTTTTCTCTTGCAATTGCCCCTCTAGTTGAATCAGGAATTTGTCGACCACTCGCAAAATAATCTCCTGTGTCAACGGAGTGAACGAGATGATGGCATCTAGGCGATTACGAAATTCTGGAGTAAACAGCTTTTTAATATCGTTCATTTCATCACCAACCAAGCTCGGTTTCGTAAATCCGATCGACGCTTTGGTCAAGGATTCCGCACCGGCATTCGTAGTCATAATAATGATTACATTACGGAAATCAGCTTTCCGTCCATTATTGTCAGTGAGTGTTCCATAATCCATCACTTGCAACAGGATATTAAAAATATCCGTATGCGCTTTTTCGATTTCATCCAACAGCAATACAGAATAGGGGTGCTTGATGATTGCTTCGGTCAACAATCCTCCCTGATCGTAGCCAACATATCCAGGGGGGGCACCGATCAAGCGCGACACCGCATGTCTTTCCATATATTCAGACATATCAAAACGATGCAAATGAATACCCAGTGCATAGGCCAGTTGTTTTGCCACTTCTGTTTTACCCACTCCAGTAGGACCAGAGAAGAGAAAGGAACCAATAGGTTTTTGCGGATTCCCCAGCCCGCTTCTAGCCATTTTGATTGCACTGGTCAAAGAATTAATTGCTGCATCTTGTCCAAACACAACCGACTTCATATCACGCGCCAGCGTCTTCAGTTTATTGCGATCATTGGAAGAGATATTTTGTGGAGGTATACGCGCTATCTTTGCTACAACATTTTCGATTTCACTTTTACCGATAATTCTGCGTTTCTTGGATTTTGGCAATATCCGTTGCGCAGCACCCGCCTCATCAATTACATCAATTGCCTTATCGGGCAAATGCCGATCATTGATATAACGTTCTGAAAGCTCGGCTGCCGAAATTAATGCGCTGACGGTATATTTAACCTTGTGGTGATGCTCATAGCGGGATTTCAGTCCCCTCAAAATAGCGACGGTTTCGTCGATACTGGGCTCATTGACTTCTATCTGCTGAAAGCGCCTGGATAATGCATGATCCTTCTCAAATATTCCACGATACTCGCTAAATGTAGTCGCACCAATACAGCGCAATTGCCCGGAACTTAAAACTGGCTTCAATAGGTTAGATGCATCCAGAACCCCGCCAGAAGCTGCTCCGGCTCCAATCAGAGTATGAATTTCATCAATAAATAAAATAGCCGATGAATTGTCAGTCAATTGCTTCAACAGTGTTTTGAGTCGCTGCTCGAAATCACCGCGATATTTGGTCCCTGCCAACAATGCTCCCATGTCAAGCGAATAAATTTGATGCTTCAGCAGCAAATCCGGTACATCTCCCTCCACGATACGTTTAGCCAATCCTTCAGCAATGGCAGTTTTTCCAACACCTGCCTCACCTACTAAAAGAGGATTATTTTTACGTCGCCGACATAGTGTTTGAATCACACGTTCAATTTCTTTTTCTCGCCCGACAAGTGGGTCAATCTTGTTTATCAGCGCCAGATGATTGAGGTTAACAGTGTAATTCTCCAGCAATCCGGAAGCACCAGTATCTTGTTCACCATCACTTTCATGATTGTTCTTGGTTTCATTTTCTGGCGGCAACTTGCGAATATTGTGCGAAATATAATTCACAACATCAAGGCGAGTTACACCTCTTTGCTGAAGAAAATAAACGGCGTGAGATTCCTTTTCTCCAAAAATAGAAACTAGGACATTGGCACCAGTGACTTCTTTTTTCCCAGATGATTGCACATGCAGGATAGCTCTTTGAATAACTCGCTGAAAACCCAGAGTTGGCTGTGTATCGACTTCATCAGTTCCACTTATGACGGGTGTATGACGAGCAATATGCTCCAATAACACACCTCTCAGATCCTCTATATCGATCAGGCATGCATTCAACACCTCTGCAGCACTGGCATTATCCAACATGGCCAGTAACAAATGCTCGACAGTAATAAATTCATATCTTTTCTGCCTCGATTCGACAAACGCCATATGTAAGCTAACTTCTAAATCTGGAGCAATCATGTCAATTTTCCTCCATCACACATCGCAGTGGATGCTGATTTTTTCTTGAAAACTCTGTTACTTGACTCACTTTTGTGCTTGCTATGTCACTTGTATAAATACCGCACACACCCACTCCTTCCGTGTGCACCTTTAACATTATTCGAGTTGCTTGCTCTTGATCCATAGAAAAAAACATCTTTAGTACCTCTATTACAAACTCCATCGGCGTAAAATCATCATTCAGCAATAGAATCTTATACATAGGAGGTGCTTTTTCTTTGCTCTTGGATTCACTTACTCTTGAAATTTTGGATTGACTCGCGGCCATACTATTTTTACCAATTTCTAAACATAATCCACCCTATTTTTAACATATTTGATGATTACGACAAAATTTTCAAGTGTCTTAGTTCAATTACTTTATTGTCCCAACAAAAATGCTGTAACCGCTTGACTTTAACCCCAGATTTGCGTAAAACGACAAATGGCGTTTGGCTTCAAGTTCTCTGCGGTACCGTTTTATCCGTCAATGGTCTTGAAATTCAAATAGTATTAGGGTTTCCGGCCCAGTTTTTTATAGGAAGTAGAAATGGCAACAGGTACAGTAAAATGGTTTAACGATTCTAAAGGTTTCGGTTTTATTACTCCTGATGATGGTAGTGAAGATTTATTCGCACACTTCTCAGCAATCAACATGTCTGGATTTAAAACTCTCAAAGAAGGCCAGAAAGTGAGCTTTGATGTCACCCAAGGTCCGAAAGGAAAACAAGCCTCCAATATCCAATCTGCTTAACTGTTCAACCGTTCATTTATAATACTAAAGACTGGCATAGACTTTTGACACAGTAAGACAATAAAGTCGTATCAATATTTCTCCCCTTGCTGTCATTCTTTATTTGAAGCAAGGGGATATTTATTTATATGCCTCTATCATCAGAAAGCGACCAGTCACATCCATTCCACTTATAAAGACAATAGCGCTGCTCTTTCTTGAGAGCATAAAGTTGTTTTTTATTTCATACGATTTATCATTTCCTGACCAAATACCGAGCATAACACCTCCCTTGCTCCTGGAAGCAAGCGTGCAAAATCATAGGTGACCACCTTATCCTGGATTGTTCTTTCCATTGAAATAATGAGCATATCTGCGGCTTCTGACCAACCAAGGTGTCTCAACATCATTTCTGCCGATAATATGATTGAACCCGGATTAACCTGATCTTTACCGGCATATTTAGGTGCCGTACCATGCGTGGCCTCAAAAATCGCAACACAGTCACTCAAATTCGCTCCAGGAGCAATTCCTATACCACCAACCTGAGCAGCCAACGCATCCGAAATGTAATCACCATTCAAGTTCAATGTAGCCACTACATCATACTCCTCCGGTCGCAGCAAAATTTGCTGCAAGAAAGCATCAGCAATGACATCCTTGATGATGATATCGCCGCCATCATGCCGCAGTTTCATCCAAGGACCGCTATCCAGCAGTTCAGCTCCAAATTCTTTGGCAGCCAATGCATAGCCCCATTTTTTAAAGGCGCCCTCTGTAAATTTCATGATATTACCCTTGTGCACCAAGGTAACAGATTTTCTTTTATTATCTATGGCGTACTGAATTGCTTTTCTGACGAATCGTTCGGTACCCTCTCTCGAAACAGGTTTAATACCGATACCGGAGGTCTGCGGAAAACGAATGTGATTTACATTCATTTCATCCATCAGGAATTTAATAACTTTCTTTGCTCCATCAGATTCAGCTTCCCACTCAATTCCGGCATAAATATCCTCCGAATTTTCCCTGAAAATTACCATATCTGTTTTTTCCGGATTCTTCAGCGGGCTGGGTACGCCAGAGAAATACCGTACCGGACGCAAGCAAATATACAAATCGAGAAGCTGTCGCAAAGCCACGTTAATCGATCGAATCCCTCCACCGATAGGGGTCGTTAATGGACCTTTTATCGATACTACGAACTCTTTGGCTGCTGCTAGGGTTTCATCCGGAAGCCACACATCCGCTCCATAAATTCGTGTCGATTTTTCTCCGGCATAGATTTCCATCCACAAAATCTTGCGTTGATCACCGTATACCGTACGGACCGCCGCGTCCACAACCTTCCGCATTACCGGTGTGATATCCACGCCGATGCCATCTCCTTCTATGAAGGGAATAATGGGATTGTCAGGTACACTCATCGAACCATCGCCATTGACCTGAATCTTTTCACCTACAGTAGGCACTTTGATATGCTGAAACATGATATCTCCAGTTATTGGAACATCGAATAAGTTTGAAATAGAAAAACGCTGATCATGGATTCCGTGCCAAAGAAGCCAATTCACTCATTTTATTTTCAGAATCAACGGAATCAAAAAATGAAAAAAGGAAGGATTTTGACCGCACAGTTAAATGAAGGAAATAAGAATGCTATATTATTATTTGTTTCCAAAATCTTTTTAACAAAGCATCAGATTATTCAATCCATATCCACAACTATGATTATTATAAATGAAAGAAAATGTTCAATCACCAAACCAGAGCAGCTATCTTGCAAAGATCCCAACAAACAGTACTTTTTATGAGAATCAATTGATACGCAGATGAAGTTAACTTTGCTCGTTCCCAGCTTACTCTGGCCAGACCCTCAACAGCCTGAGATTTATCATGATTTGCAACTTCCTTCGATAACGACTCTGCTCTCGAAAAGCCAAAACTTGACGCGCCCCCCCCAAGACATCGAAGCTTGGTTGTGTACAGCATTCGATATTCCGAAACAATCTGGCAACTGGCCTGTAGCTCCTATTCTGCTCAGAAAGTATGCTCCAAGCTGGATGAAAACAGATCAAGAATTCTGGATGCGAGCCGATCCTGTACATCTTCGCATTGAACAAAACCATATTATGCTAGCCGATCATCAAGCATTTCAAATTTCCGAAAGCGAAAGTGCTTCGATAATGACAGACTTGAATCATCATCTCAAAAATAATGATCTTGAATTAAACCTTCTGAAACCAGAGCAATGGTATGTCCGATTACCCGATGCACCTGAGATTCAGACACATACTCTAAGCGAAGTAACATGCAAGAACATCAATCAATATTTGCCGACTGGGACAGCAAATGCAAAATGGCGAAAAATTTTTAACGAGATTCAGATGCTGCTGCACGAGCATCCTGTCAATCTGGCACGCGAGTCACGCGGTGAACTACCCATCAATAGTATTTGGTTCTGGGGTGGTGGAACGATGCCGCCCTCCATCAAATCCCCTTTCACGCATATCTGGAGTCAACATGATCTCACACAATCGCTAGCAGCAGCCAGTAATACTCCTCATTTCGTACTGCCAGATCATCCGGAAAAATGGCTACAGACCGGATTGACAGGACATCATCTCGTTGTGCTGAATGATTTGCATGGTAAAGCAAAGTACCGGGATGCTTACCACTGGCGCGAAAGATTGAAATATTTGGACACTCATTGGTTCCACCCCATACTCACCGCTCTCGGAAACAAAACAGTGGAACATTTGACGATTACGGTTCTGAGTGACTTAGTAACACAAGACTTTACCCTGACTCGCTCCAGTTTGTGGAAAGTCTGGTTGAGACCCAAGCCATTAACCAGTTTCATGTCTCATTATTTGTAATATAAACTTTCAGCAATTTTTAATTTACGAAATAAGACTTTCTGAGTAAGGAACTGACATGCGCGGAGATTCTATGTTGAACACGATCAAGCCCTACCTCTCTATTACCGCTGCCTTGTTGCTCATCATAGCACTCGCCGCTGACACCTATCTGCTTAACATACTGACACCCTACTTGCAGATGGGCACCTGGTCTGCACTTGTCACAAGCATCGTTCTCGTCTTTGCTCAAATTGTCCGCCTTGAAAGGCACATCAAGAACACGACCAATCAACTCCTGATCGTCAAGGAAAGATTGACCAATGAAATCAAGCACAGATTATGGGCAGAAAAAGCGGCTTCGGAAAGCAAGGTAAAATCCATGATTATCGATGAAAATATACCCATCATGCTGGCTTACTTTAATCTCGATCTTCGTTGCCGGTATCACAATCGTATTTTTCGCCGCTGGTTTGGCCTGAAACCCGACCAGATCGATGATAAATTACTGACTGAATTTTCTGGAGAAGAGTTTCACTCGGCAATCAAAAGCTCCATCAATGAAATACTGGTAGGTAAAACCATTCATCATGAACGTATTCTTAAGTCGATCAAGGGACTTCCCTACATCTTCACAGAGCAATATATCCCACATCTTGACAGCAAAGGTAAAACAATAGGCTTCTATACCGTGCATAACCCACGTGCGCAGGAAAAAACACGCACAGCGACAAAACCATCAATCCCTGATCTCGGTGAAGCACCAGCATTGCAAAAAACGGTTAACCAGCATGTTGTGCCGTCAAAAGAGGAAACGCATTCCCCCAAAGTTGTGACCTCCTCACTGACTATCGATTCAACAGCTGCGAATCGGATTGCCCAAGCCATCGAAAAAGGTGAATTCAGTCTTTTTTATCAAGAAATCAGCCCGTTACAATCGAGCATCATTACACCTATACATTACGAAATCCTGGTACGCATGCAGGAAGAAGAAAATAGCCTGATGCCCCCCGATTCCTTCTTTCCCTTTATCGATCAATACAAATTAATGCCCCAGCTTGATCGCTGGATAGCGTCTTGCATCATACAGTGGCTATCCTCCCATGCAGACAGCAAAACACTTTTCTGTCTGAATGTTGCCAAAGACACATTACTGGATCGCAATTACGCCGGTTTCATCCAAGATCAATTAGCATCTAACCATGTCACTCCGTCACAGCTCTGTTTTGAAATCGAGATGCTGGACGTCGGAGATAGCTTGGGTGACACCCTGCTCTTCATTGACAAGATCAAGGAATTAGGTTGCCAGGTTTCTCTCTGCAGTTTCGATGGCAATCCTGAATTCAACCACATCTTGAATGACGTCAAGGTTGATTATCTGAAAATCGATGG